>NZ_CP162102.1:1551388-1861666 GCF_042466665.1 Peterkaempfera podocarpi | reverse complement strand
CGAGGCCATCGGCGACCCGCTGGTCTCCCGGGTCCGCGGGGCCGGGCTGCTGCTCGGCATCGTCCTCGAGCGGCCGCTGGCCGCGCAGGTCCAGCAGGCCGCCCAGCAGGCCGGCTTCCTGGTCAACGCGTGCGTCCCCGACACCGTCCGGCTGGCCCCGCCGCTGGTGGTGACCGACGACGATGTGGACGCCCTGCTCGCCGCCCTGCCGCAGATCCTGGCCGACGTACGGGATGCTGTGCCCGCCGAAGACCTCCGACCGTAGGAGAGCCGCCGCTCATGACCGATGTCCACCGCGCCCAGGCCGGGCAGCCGGCGCCGCAGGTCCCGCAGACCCGCACCGCACGGCACCGGCGGATCGTGGACCTGCTGACCCGCCAGCCCGTGCGGTCCCAGAGCCAGCTCGCCAAGCTGCTCGCCGACGACGGGCTGGTGGTCACCCAGGCCACGCTCTCCCGGGACCTGGACGAGCTGGGCGCGGTCAAGATCCGCAACAAGGACGGCGCCCTGATCTACGCCGTCCCCGCGGAGGGCGGTGACCGCACCCCCAGGGCGCCCCTGGGCGAGTCGGCCACCGAGGCCAGGATGGGCCGGCTGGCCGGTGAACTGATGGTCTCGGCGACCGCCTCCGGCAATCTGGTGGTGCTGCGCACTCCGCCGGGCGCAGCGCAGTTCCTGGCCTCCGCCATCGACCAGGCGGAGGTGTTCGAGATCATCGGCACCATCGCGGGCGACGACACCGTGCTGCTGATCAGCCGGGACGCCCAGGGCGGCCAGGAGCTCGCCGACCACCTGATGCAGCTGGCCCAGGCCAAGAACCCCTGAGTGCCCCCCCACGGCCCTGGGGCCTGCCGTCCGCACCGGACGGCAGGCCCAGGGCCGTTTCCGGCTGGCCCGTGACGCGGGTGGGCACCGTCACTCCGCCAGTCTGTGGCTGCCCCCGAAGCCCGTGGTCCGGGACCGTTCGGCCGCCCCGCTTTGAATTCCATACGGACTCATGCATACTTATACCTAGCACCGCATGGAGTGCCCCGCACGCACTGTGAAGGAGAAAGCCGTGACCGAGCGCGTCGTACTCGCCTACTCGGGCGGTCTGGACACGTCCGTCTGCATCGGCTGGATCGCCGAGGAGACCGGCGCCGAGGTCATCGCCGTCGCGGTCGACGTCGGCCAGGGCGGCGAGGACCTCGATGTCATCCGCAAGCGGGCGCTGGCCTGCGGCGCGGTGGAGGCCGAGGTGGCCGACGCCCGCGAGGAGTTCGCGGACGAGTACTGCCTGCCCGCCGTCAAGGCCAACGCCCTGTACATGGACCGCTACCCGCTGGTCTCCGCGCTCTCCCGGCCGGTGATCGTCAAGCACCTGGTGGCCGCCGCCCACAAGCACGGCGCCTCCATCGTCGCCCACGGCTGCACTGGCAAGGGCAACGACCAGGTCCGCTTCGAGGCGGGCATCTCCTCGCTGGCCCCGGACCTCAAGTGCATCGCCCCGGTCCGTGACTACGCGATGACCCGGGACAAGGCGATCGCCTTCGCGGAGGCCAACAACCTGCCCATCGCCACCTCCAAGAAGTCCCCGTACTCCATCGACCAGAACGTCTTCGGCCGCGCCGTGGAGACCGGCTTCCTCGAGGACATCTGGAACGCGCCCATCGAGGACATCTACGAGTACACCCAGAACCCCGCCGAGCCCCGTGAGGCCGACGAGGTCGTCATCACCTTCAAGCAGGGCGTCCCGGTCGCCATCGACGGCAAGCCGGTCACCGTGCTCCAGGCGATCGAGCAGCTCAACCAGCGGGCCGGCGCCCAGGGCATCGGCCGCCTGGACATGGTCGAGGACCGGCTGGTGGGCATCAAGTCCCGCGAGGTCTACGAGGCCCCCGGCGCCCTCGCGCTGATCACCGCCCACCAGGAGCTGGAGAACGTCACCGTCGAGCGTGAGCTCTCCCGCTACAAGAAGGGCGTGGACCAGCGCTGGGGCGAGCTGGTCTACGACGGCCTGTGGTTCTCGCCGCTGAAGCGGGCCCTGGAGGGCTTTGTGGAGACCGCCAACGAGCATGTCTCCGGCGACGTCCGGATGACCCTGCACGGCGGCCGCGCCACCGTCACCGGCCGGCGCAGCGAGGAGTCGCTCTACGACTTCAACCTGGCCACCTATGACACCGGCGACACCTTCGACCAGTCGCTCTCCAAGGGATTCATCGAGATCTTCGGCATGTCGTCGAAGATCGCGGCCAAGCGCGACCAGCGGGCCTGACCACCCGTCAGTATGTGAGGGGCCCCGGTGCTCGACCGAGTTCCGGGGCCCTCTTTCCACCTCAGCACCGAAGGAGCACCAGGTGTCGCACGACCAGACCCCCACCGCCGCCGGCGACGTCCGTCTGTGGGGCGCCCGCTTCGCGGACGGACCGTCCGAGGCGCTGGCCGCGCTCTCCGCCTCCGTGCACTTCGACTGGCGTCTGGCCCCCTACGACATCGCCGGCTCCCGGGCCCACGCCCGGGTGCTGCACCGGGCGGGGCTGCTCACCGCGGACGAGCTCGACCGCATGCTGGACGGCCTGGACCGGCTGCTCTCCGACGTGGAGTCCGGCGCCTTCACCGGAACCGTCGCCGACGAGGACGTGCACACCGCACTGGAGCGCGGCCTGCTGGAGCGCCTCGGCCCCGACCTGGGCGGCAAGCTGCGGGCCGGCCGCTCCCGCAACGACCAGATCGCCACCCTCTTCCGGATGTACCTGCGCGACCACGCGCGCATCATCGGCGGGCTGATCCTGGACCTCCAGCAGGCGCTGGTCGGCCTCGCCGAGGCGCACCCCGGCACCGCCATGCCCGGCCGGACCCACCTCCAGCACGCCCAGCCGGTGCTCTTCGCCCACCATGTGCTGGCCCACGTCCAGGCGCTCTCCCGGGACGCCGAGCGGCTGCGCCAGTGGGACACCCGCACCGCCGTCTCGCCGTACGGCTCCGGTGCGCTGGCCGGCTCCTCGCTGGGCCTGGACCCCGAGGCGGTCGCCGCCGACCTGGGCTTCGAGGGCGGCTCGGTCGGCAACTCCATCGACGGCACGGCCGCCCGTGACTTCGTGGCGGAGTTCGCCTTCGTCACCGCGATGATCGGCGTCAACCTCTCCCGGATCGCGGAGGAGGTGATCATCTGGAACACCAAGGAGTTCGGCTTCATCACCCTGCACGACGCCTTCTCCACCGGTTCCTCGATCATGCCGCAGAAGAAGAACCCCGACATCGCCGAGCTGGCCCGGGGCAAGTCCGGCCGTCTGATCGGCAACCTCACCGGCCTGCTGGCCACCCTCAAGGGCCTGCCGCTCGCGTACAACCGCGACCTGCAGGAGGACAAGGAGCCGGTGTTTGACTCCTGCGACACCCTGGAGGTCCTGCTGCCGGCCTTCACCGGGATGATGGCCACCCTCACCGTCCACCGCGAGCGGCTGGAGGAGCTGGCCCCGGCCGGCTTCTCGCTGGCCACCGACATCGCTGAGTGGCTGGTGAAGCAGGGGGTGCCGTTCCGGGTGGCCCACGAGGTGGCGGGGGGATGCGTCAAGGTCTGCGAGCAGCAAGGCATCGAGTTGGCCGATCTGACGGACGAGCAGTTCGCCGCCATCTCCGGGCACCTCACCCCCGATGTCCGCTCGGTGCTCACCGTGCACGGTGCGCTGGCCTCCCGCGACGGCCGTGGCGGCACCGCGCCGTCCGCCGTCGCCCGGCAGCTGGCCGAGGTCAAGGCCGACCTGGCGGTCCAGCAGGAGTGGGCGGACGCCAAGCGCTGACCTCCCCGCAGCCCCGCCGTGCAGGGCGGACCGGTCGCCACCGGTCCGCCCTTCGGTGCGTCAGGCGGGCCCCGCTGCCGCGGGCTGCCGAATTGCTGGAGCTTCCTCCCGGGTTCGTCCGGCGGACACCGCCGGGTCCGGGCGGGCCGCCTACGCTGCCCCGCGTCAGCGACCCCGGCCCGAAGGAGCACCACGGTCCACCCGACTGCCGACTGCCGACTGCCGACTGCCGACGACGACCGGAAGGACCCCTCCCGGCGCTGGTTCATGCGTACCGCCGCAGTGGTCGGCCTGGGCACCGCGGCCGCCGGCACCCTCGGCCTGCCCGAGGCGTCCGCCGCGGCCGCCCCCGGCGCCGACGGCTCGGCGGCCCGCACCCACGGCACCCGCCCGCCGGTGCGCACCGGCACCGCCCTGGACCATCTGCCGCACCCGCTGATCGTCGGCCACCGCGGCGCCGGCGGCTACCGCCCCCGACCACCCTGATGCGCGACGCGCACGCGGCCGGGCTGCTGCCGCACCCGTACACCGTGCGCATCGAGAACGGCTTCCTGCCCGCCGACTTCCGCCGGGGCACCGACCAACGGCCACGGCGACGCCCTGGCCTGGTCGACCCATCTCTACGAGCAGGGCATGGACGGCTTCTTCACCGACAACGGCGACATGGCCGTCCTGGCCCGCGCCGACGTCTGGGCCTCCCGCGGCGTCAACCGATCGCCGCCGCAAGCCCCCTCGCGGGCGGTTTGCACGACCGCCCCGGCCCCGAACGCATCCGGGCCGGGGCGGACCGCGTCCCCGCGGGCAGAGCCGTCCCCGACCCCCGGAGGCACCCGTGACCGCCCTCACCGACACCCGGCTGCGCCCCGCCTTCGCCCCGCTGGCCGCAGCGCTGGCCCGTGCGCACGGGCTGGACCCGGAGGACCTGGAGCAGCAGGTGTGGCTGCGGGCACTGGAGCACATCGCCCGGGAACGGCTGCCCGGGAACACCTCCGGGTGGCTGCGGTCACTGACGCTGCGGGAGTTCCGGCAGGCCCTGGTGCCGGCCCGCGCCGAGACCCCGACCCCGCTCCCGCCGCGGCCCGCGGCGGCCGGCCCGCCCTGCACGGTCCGCGAGGCCGTCTCCCGGCTGCCGGGGCGCTGCGCCGGGCTGCTCACCGCGCTGCTGGACGAGCCGGACCTCGGCTACACCGCGCTGGCCGCCGCCACCGGCATCCCCCGCGGTTCCATCGGACCCACCCGCTCCCGCTGCCTCGCCTGTCTGCGGCGCCTCCTCCACGACCAGGCGGGGCTGCCCTGAACCGCGTCCGGCGGCGGCCCGGAGACCGCCCACCCCGGGATACCCGCCCACCCTGGGATGCCCGGGCACCGCTCACGGGTGCAGCGGGTCCCCTGCGCAGCGCCCGTCGGCGCGGCGACTGCGCGGGCCCCGGGCCGGGGACCTCCGGAGCGCAGGGGCCCGGCGGGCTCCGGGCGGGGGAGGGGCGGGGCCGGATGCCGCCGGAGTGATCTGGGACACGTCGGGGTCCGTGAGGTTGCAGAGGGCCGAAGTGCGGGTAATGCCTGGGCGAACGTGCCTCTTGACGGGCCCGCGACCGCACGGATACTGAGCGTGAGCGCTGCCGTCCTCCCCGTTCCCATGACCTGCCGGGCCGCGGGGGGCGGGCACGTTCGCGCACCACCCCGGACCGGGAGCGATCCCCGGCACGGGTCCACCTCCGGTCAGGGCCGCCCGCGCGCACCCCTCATCCCTCCGGCGCCGGGCACACACGAAGGGGAGGCATGCGCATGGGCATGAGCGTGACCATCTCGGTCGCCGTGCAGGACGACGCCGAACAGATCCTCAAGCTCCAGTACCTCTGCTACCAGAGCGAGGCGGAGCTCTACGGCGACTGGGCCATCGACCCGCTGACCCAGACCCTCGACAGCATCCGCGACGAACTCGCCGAGCACTGCGTGCTCGTCGCCCGGCTCGGCGGCGAGGTCGTCGGCTCAGTGCGCGGCTGGGTCGACGACGCCGGGGTGGCCCGGCTCGGCCGGCTGGTGGTGCATCCGCGGATGCAGGGCCACGGTCTGGGCAGCCGGCTGCTCCAGGGGGTTGAGCAGCGGCTGGCCGCCGCGGGGCGGGTCTCCGCATACCGGCTGTTCACCGGGCATCGCAGCCTCGGCAATCTGCGCCTGTACCGGCGTCTGGGCTATGTGGAGACCGGGGTGGAGGAGGTCAGCCGCAGCCTCAGCCTGGTCACCCTGGAGAAGCCGGCCGCGCCCGTGGGTGCCGCGCCGGTGGGGGCGCGTTCGCTGGCTGCCAGCGCCTGACGGCCCGGCTCCGCAGGCTCGGCCCCGGGGGCGGGGCCTGCGGAGCTGTGTCCGGTCTCACGTCTGCGGTGGCCGGGGTCGCCGTCGGGCCGCGAGTACAGTCGAAGATCATGGACCTTGCCGCAGACGCCCTGCTCCTTGACATGGACGGCACCCTGGTCGACTCCACCTCGTCGGTGGTCCGCTGCTGGACGACCTGGATGACCGAGTACGGGCTGACCGCCGCGGACTTCGCCAGGATCTTCACCCACGGCCGTACCGCGGCGGAGATCATTCAGGATGTGCTCCCGGCGGAGCGGCTGGCCGACGGCGGTCTGGCCGCGGCGCTGCACCGGATCGAGGAGCTCGAACTCACCGACACCGAGGGCACCGTGGCGCTGCCCGGAGTGGCGGCACTGCTGGGGTCGCTGCCCGCGGACCGCTGGGCGGTGGTCACCTCGGCCACCCGCGCGCTGGCGGAGATGCGGCTGAAGGCCGCCGGGTTGTCGGCGCCGCTGCTGGTGGCGGCCGACGACGTCACCCTGGGCAAGCCCGACCCCGAGCCCTTCCTGCTGGCCGCGGTGCGGCTGGGGGTGGATCCGGCGCGCTGTGTGGTGGTCGAGGACGCCCCGGCGGGACTTGCCGCGGCCCGTGCGGCGGGGATGCGTTCCATAGCCGTGACCACCACCCACACCGCTGCCCAGTTGACGGCGGACGCGGTGGTGGACGGGCTGCACCGGGTCTGGGCGACGCCGGTACCCGGCTCGCTGCGGGTCCGGGTGGACCTCTGACAGCTGACGCTGTCCGTATTCCGGGACGCATGGACCGATATTTGGGCGAGCGCCGGTCGGTCTGATTAACTGAAGCCATGACCACGACGGCGAACCGCACCCCCACCGGCCTTCTGCCGGCAGGCGGCTGTGCGACGGGCCGTCGAATGTGTGCCTGCTGAGGGTCCCCGTACCAACCTCGCGCCCCGAAGCGAGACCCCTGTGCCGCCGCCGTCCAGGCCCGGCGCCCTGCCCCCTCCCGGACATGCACCCCAGCCCCGTCGCGCCCCCGGGCGTCTCCGCCCCCGGGCATCCCTTGCCGCCGGCCGCGGCCGTCCGGTGTGCGCATGCGCTGAGCCCGCCCACCCACGGGCACCACGTCCCGCAGACCGTCAGCCCTCCCGCGCTGCGGCACGCCGCCGCCCCGCGCCCGACCCACGGATGTCCCCTGTGATCACCACCGCAGACCTGAGGAAGGTCTACCGCGTACGAGGCCGCGAGGTCACCGCCCTCGACGGTGTCGACCTGCATGTCCGAGAGGGCGAGGTGTACGGCGTCGTCGGCACCAGCGGGGCCGGCAAGTCCACCCTGATCCGCTGCGTCAACATGCTGGAGCGCCCCACCTCCGGCACCGTCACCGTCGACGGGGTGGAGCTCACCGCACTGGCCGGCCGCGGTCCCCGGGCCGGCGGCGAACTGCGGGCCGCCCGCCGCCGGATCGGCATGGTCTTCCAGCACTTCAACCTGCTCTCCTCGCGCACCGTCCAGGACAACGTCGAACTGCCGCTGGAGATCATCGGCCTGGACCGCCGCGAACGCCGCCGCAAGGCCGCCGAACTGCTCGACCTGGTGGGCCTGTCCGACAAGGCCGCCGTCCACCCCGCCCAGCTCTCCGGCGGGCAGAAGCAGCGTGTCGGCATCGCCAGGGCGCTGGCCGGCGACCCCCGTGTGCTGCTCTCCGACGAGGCCACCTCGGCTCTCGACCCCGAGACCACCCGGTCCATCCTGGAGCTGCTGCGCGACCTGGGCCGGCAGCTCGGCCTCACCGTGCTGCTGATCACCCATGAGATGGATGTCATCAAGTCGGTCTGCGACTCCGCGGCGCTGATGCGCGGCGGCAGGGTGGTGGAGTCCGGCCGGCTGGCGGACCTGCTCGCCACCCCCGGCTCCGAACTCGCCCGGGAGCTCTTCCCGCTGGGCGACCTGCCGCACAGCGGGCGCGAGGCCACCGTCCTGGAGATCACCTTCCAGGGGGACACCGCGGCGCAGCCCTTCATCTCCCAGCTGGCCCGCACCTACAACGTGGACCTCAACATCCTCGGTGCCGCGGTGGAGACCATCGGCGGCCGCCAGGTCGGCCGGATGCGGGTGGAGCTGCCCGGCCGCTTCGAGGAGAACGTGGTGCCCATCGGATTCCTGCGGGAGCAGGGACTCCAGGTGGACATCGCCGACAACCGGACGGAGGCCGTCGCATGACCTGGGACGAGATGCAGCCGCTGCTGCAGACCGCCACCCGCGAGACGCTCTCCATGGTCGGCGTCGCCACCCTGGTGGCGCTGCTGGCCGGACTGCCGCTGGGCGTGCTGCTGGTGCTCACCGACCGCGGCGGACTGCTGCAGAGCCGCCCGGTCAACAAGGCCGTGGGAGCGGTGGTCAACATCGGCCGCTCGCTGCCCTTCATCGTCCTGATGCTGGCGCTGACCTCCTTCACCCGCTGGGTGGTCGGCACCTCCCTCGGCTGGCAGGCCGCCACCGTGCCCCTGGCCGTCGGCGCGATCCCCTTCTACGCCCGGCTGGCGGAGACCGCGGTCCGCGAGGTCGACGGCGGGTTGGTGGAGGCCGTCCAGGCGATGGGCGGCTCCACCTGGACGGTGGTCCGCAAGGCGCTGCTGCCCGAGTCCCTGGCCTCGCTGGTCGCCGGGCTGACCACCACCGTGATCGCCGTGATCGGCTACTCCGCGATGGCGGGCACGGTCGGCGGCGGCGGTCTGGGCACCCTGGCCTACACCTACGGCTATATGCGCTTCGAGACCGACTTCATGGTCGTCATCGTGATCGAGCTGGTCGTCCTGGTCACCCTGGTGCAGCTGGCGGGTGACCTGGCCGTACGGTCGCTGGGCCGGCACGGCCGGGGCGACGGCCCGGTACGGCTGCTGCGCCGCCGCTCCGGCAGCGCGCCCGCGGGCCGCCCGGGACCCGCGGAGCCGGCCGAGCAGCCCCTCGCCGCCGTGGAGGGCTGAGCACCCAGGTCGCCGTGTCCGCCGGGGCACCGCCCGCCTGCACCCCCTGATTCCCCCGTCTGCCGGGCAGCCCCCGCACGCCCGCAGGCAAGTCGATATATGGAGAAAGGCACTCTTCGTGCGCAGCGCCATCAAACTCACCACCACCGCCATCGCCGCGGGCGGCCTCGCCCTCACCGTGGCCGCCTGCGGCAGCGACTCCTCGTCGTCCGCGTCCGCCGCCGACCAGCCGCTGGTCGTCGCCGCGTCGCCCACCCCGCACGCCCAGATCCTCGACTACATCAGGGACCACCTGGCGGCCAAGGCCGGCCTCAAGCTGGAGGTCAAGCAGGTCACCGACTACGTCACGCCGGACACCGCCGTGCAGGACGGCTCGGCCGACGCCAACTACTTCCAGCACCAGCCCTACCTCGACGACTTCAACAAGCAGCACGGCACCGACATCGTCTCCGTGGAGACCGTCCACCTGGAACCGATGGGCCTCTACTCCAAGAAGGTCAAGCAGATCGCCGACCTGCCCGCCGGGGGCACCGTGGCCGTCCCCAACGACGCCACCGACGAGGGCCGCGCGCTGAGGCTGCTCGCCGACAACAAGGTGATCACCCTCAAGGACGGCGTCGGCATCACCGCCACCGTCCGCGACATCACCGGCAACCCCAAGAACCTCAAGTGGAAGGAGCTGGAGGCCGGCCAGCTGCCCCGCGCCCTCGACGACGTGGACGCGGCCGTGATCAACGGCAACTACGCGCTGGACTCCGGCCTCAAGCCCACCACGGACGCCATCGTGCTGGAGCAGGCAGCCGGCAACCCGTACGCCAATGTGCTGGCCGTCAAGAAGGGCCGGGAGAACGACCCCCGGGTGCAGAAGCTCGCCCAGCTGCTGCACTCGCCCGAGGTGAAGAAGTACATCGACGACACCTTCAAGGGGGCCGTCGTCCCCGCGTTCTGACCGGGCCGCCCGCCGGGTCCGGGCCCCGCTCGGGGCTCAGACCCGGTGGGTCCAGTACACATCGGTGGTGTAGGGGAGTTCGATCCGGTCGCCGTGGCGGGTCTGCGGATGCGCCCGCAGCACCGCGTCGACCTCCGCCCGCACCCGCCGCTGCTCCGCCTCGTCCAGCGCCGCGATGATGCTGGACGAGGCCATCCGCTCCAGCACCCCCTCGCGGGTCACCGGGTGCGGATTGGGCAGATGGAGCTCGCTGATCGGCGACCAGCCGGACCGCCCCTCGAGTGCCTCGCGCCACCGGCCGTCCAGATGGCTCGGCAGATCCCGCGGGGCCCGGCCGAAGTAGATCCGCTGGAAGTCCCGGACCCAGGGCACCGACTCGTCGAAGGTGTTCCACAGCAGGACCAGCGCTCCGCCCGGCCGGATCACCCGCTCGACCTCGGCCAGCGCCTCCCGCTGCCGGAACCAGTGCCAGGACTGCGCCGCGACCACCACATCCACCGAGGCGCCGGGCAGCCCCGTCGACTCCGCGGTGCCGTCCCCCACCTCGACCCCGGGCAGCAGCTCGGCCAGCTGCTCGCGCATCGCCGCCACGGGCTCCAGGGCCACCACCCGCGCCCCGGTCAGGGCCAGCAACCGGGTGAACTTGCCGGTGCCCGCCCCCACGTCCAGCACCGTACGGCCGCGCTCCAGCCGCACCGCGTCGGCGAGCTCGCGGATGACCGGCATCGGATAGGACGGCCGGGACCGCTCGTAGGCGTCCGCCGCCCGCTGGTACCCCACTCCTGCCGCCTGGTGAACCGTCACGCCCCCTGACGCTATCAGCCGCAGGTGGACGCCACACCAATGGCGAGCGGCGGGCTGCCGACGCAGGCGTGGAGCGCCCGACGCGCCCAACCCCCTGCACGGCGACCCCGGATGCTGCATGCTGCTGTATCCGCGCGTCACTCCGTCCGGGCCGGGTCGTGGTGACGGCGGCCGTGCCGGTGGAGCATGATCACCCCAGCCAACGCCGCCGAACCGTCGACCGGCGCGCGAGGCGTAACGTGAGTGCACGACCCGGCGAGGAGAGACGGCCATGGCATCCACCTTCCCCGAGACCGCCATCAGCACCGAGAGGCTGCTGCTGCGCCCCTTCGAGGAGGAGGACGTCCCGGGCCTGGTGGAGATGATGAACGACGAGCTGGTCCGCTGCTGGACCGCCGCCCCCCATCCGTACGGCGCCCACCACGCCCGCACCTGGGTGCACACCGCAGCCGCCGAGGACCGGGCCCGCGGCCGCGGCATCGCCTTCGCCGTCACCGAGAACCTCACCCAGCGGATGGTCGGGGTGATCCATCTGCAGCGCACCGACTGGCGGCTGCGCACCACCGAGGCCGCCTTTGTCACCGCCCCCTGGGCCCGGGGCGAGGGCTACGCCCCCGAGGCCCTGCTCGGCGTCGCCCAGTGGCTCTTCGAGGACCAGCGGTTCGAACGGCTGGAGCTGCGCACCGCCGCCGGTAACACCGCAGCCCAGCAGGTGGCCCAGAAGGCCGGCTGCATCAGCGAGGGGGTGCTGCGCAGCGCCTGGATTGTGCGGGGCGCCGAGCCCGGCAGCGGCAGCGACGACGAGACCCGCACCGACCTCATCCTCTGGAGCCTGCTCCCCGAGGACATGGAGCTCCCCGGCGGCCGTGCCGCCGACGGTCTGGCCGACGACCGCTACGCCAGCTGGGCCTGACACCGCCGGGCGCCGCACTGATCGTTACCGGTACGCTCCTCGCGCGGGTGCGGCGGGCGGCGGAGGCACCGCCCGCGCACCCCGAGCGGGCCCCGGAGCCGTCACACCCCGGGTCGATACGGACAGTGAGGGAGAACAGCCGGAATGGCTGACCGGGTCACGGTCATCGGGTGGGACGGCACGCCGCTCACGGAGGCGGCACGCGCGGCGCTCGGCGCCGCCACCCTGGTCGCGGGAGCGCCCTACCAGCTCGCCGCGCTGGAACTGCCGCGCGGCGCCGAGCGGATGGCGCTGGGCAGTGTGGAGCTCGCCGCCCGACGGATCGCCGACCACCGCGGCGCCGCCGTGGTGGTGGCCGAGGGGGACCCCGGCTTCTTCGGTGTGGTGCGCACCCTGCGCAGGCCGGAGTTCGGCCTGGAGCTGGAGGTGCTGCCCGCCGTCTCCTCCGTGGCCGCCGCCTTCGCCCGGGCCGGGATGCCCTGGGACGACGCCCAGGTGGTCAGCGCCCACGGCAGGCGGCTGCGCAGGGCTGCCAACGTCTGCCGCGCCAACCCCAAGGTCGCGGTCCTCACCGCCCCCGGGGCGGGCCCCACCGAACTCGCCCTGATGCTCCGCGATGTGCACCGCACCTTTGTGGTCTGCGAGGCGCTGGGCACCCCCGACGAGGAGATCAGTGTGCTGACCTCCGACCGGGTGCCCGACCACGTCTGGCGCGACCCCAATGTGGTGCTGGTGGTGGGCGGCCACGCCCGTACCGGCACCGAGGCGGCCGGCTGGCTGGCCGGGCGCCCCGTCGACTACCCCGACGCGATACGCGGCTGGGCGCTGGACGCCGAGGCGTACGCCGCCCGTGACCGCGCAGCGGGCCTTTCCGCGACGGCCCCCGAGACCGAGGCCGACCGGCCCGGCGCCCCCGCCCCCGACACCCTCCCGCCGGAGGCCCGCGCGCTGATGCTCGCCCGGCTCGGCCCGCGCCCGGGTGACCTGGTGTGGACGGTCGGCTCCGGCAGCGGCGCCCTCGCGGTGGAGGCCGCCCGGTTCGGGGCCGCGGTGATAGCCGTGGACCCGGACGCCGACGCCTGCGGCCGGACCGCGGTCAACGCCCGCCGCTACGGCGTCGAGGTCGAGGTGGTCCACGGGACCCCGCCCGAGGTGCTCGGCGAACTCCCGGAACCCGATGTGGTCGCCGTGGAACGCAGCTCCGCCGCGGTCCTCACGGCCTGTCTGGCCCGCCGCCCCGAGCGGGTCGTGGCCGCACCGCGCACCCTGCCGGAGGCCGAGGAGTTCCGCCGTGCCTTCGCGGTGGCCGGCTACCGCGCCGAGGGCGCACTGGTCCAGGCCTCGGCGCTGCTGCCCGCGGAGGAGCCGCCGGGCGGTGGCCAACTGCTCGCCCCCACCTGCCCGGTGTTCCTGGTGTGGGGCCGACGGACCGGCTGAACGACCCTCCACCGTAAACCTTCGGCCGTCCACGATCTGGACGAAGGCGGGCACACCATCCTGGAAGGGGCACCTCCCTGACCCGATGTCCGCCCCGGCCGGTAGGGTGGCATCTCGGTTGTCTCCGCGGCGGTGCGGCGGCCAGGAACCGGCGACCCCGGATCCCGACCAGGACGTGGCGGAGCCCACACCGGGTGATCGCGTGCTTGTGTGCCGCCAGGCGGGCCGGGCCGGAAGAATGCCCTGATGTCTGGGGGCGGTCGTGCCGGTTGCCCCGGGTCCGTCGTTGTTGTTGCGGCAGGTCGGTCGTCCGATCGGCCGTCTGCGGAGCGGAGGACCGGACGGGACCACGGCTGCCGTGCCTGCGCGGCCGCCGACACACGCGACAAGGCGGGTCCGACCGCGACCCGGCCCCAGCGGTCGGGAGCCGTGGTCAGCGACCGCGCCACCAAGGACGCCTACGCGGCCCTGGAAGGAGTTTCTGAGATGACCGATACCGGCCACGTCCCGGGCGAGGGACTGCCGGAGCGCCCGCTCGCCGAAGCAGGGCCCGACCCGGCGTACCAGCCGGTCGGCGCACCCGCGGAGGCGGCAGGCGCCGGTTTCCGTCCCGATCCCTTCGGCCCCGGCCCCGAAACCGTCCCGGGGGCCGCTCCCGCGATGCACTCCTCCTTCACCTTCCTCGACGAGCCCGACCAACTGGGCGGGCCCGACCAACTGGACGAGGAGGAGGACGTGCTGCTGATGCCCGGTCCGCAGGGCTCCTGGAGCGAGGCGGCACTGCGCGAGCAGACCCCGCCCGAGGGCACCCCGCTGCCCGTCCAGCCGCACCTCGGCGGCTCCCCCGCGGAGACCATGCCGCTGCGCACCGTCACCGTCGAGGACGCCGCCGCGTACGTCGGCACCCCCATCGCCCCCTCCTGGCCGCCGCTGGCCCCGCCGGACGCCGCGGTGCTTGCGGCCGCCGAGGCCGGGGCCGCCCTGCAGGCCGCCCCGGCGGAGCCCGGAGTGCCGCAGGCCGAGCAGGCCGCCGTACCGGAGGCCCCCGCCGACCCCTTCACCGTGCCTGCCCCTGCCGCCCCCGCGGCGGCGCCGGTCCAGGCTCCGGCGCAGCAGCCGTCCCCGTCTGCCGCATCGGCGGCAGCCGCTGCCGCCGCCGCGCCCCGGCGGCCGCTGCACGCCGGCCCGCCCATCCCGGACCCGTCGCTGATGACCGGTCAGGTTCCGGTGCGCTCGCTGGCCGACCGGGGCCCGTCGAGCGGGGAGACCCAGGGGTACGGGATCCGGCTGGTGCCGCCGCAGTCGGTCGGTGGCGCCGACGTTGCAGCCGTGGCGCCCGCGCCGCAGCCCGCTGTCCCGGCCGCCGCGTCCGCTGCCGTGCCGGCCGAGCAGGCCCAGGCCGCCCAGGCCCCCGCCGTGGCCGAGGTTGCCGCACCGGCCGAGGCCGCCCCTGTCCCTGTCCCCGCGCAGGCCCCGGCCGGGACGGCAGCCGTCGAGCAGCCGTCCCCGTCCGCCATCGCGGTGGAGACCGTGTCGCAGGCCCCCGAGGTGCCGCACCCGGCGCCGTTGGCGGCGGTACCGTCCCCGGGCGGCTCGCCGGAGAACGCCCCGGAGCGGGGCCGGCCCGAGCCGCTCATCCCTTCGCCCTCGCCGTCCCCTGACGGCCCGCCCAGCCGGATCGCCGCATTCCTGGCGGTTCCCCCAGCGCCGGGGCTGTCGGAGACGCCGGTCGCGGAGGCGGGCGTGCCCACGTCGGCGGCCGAGACGGCGCAGCCCACGGCGCCCGAGGCCGGGCCGGTGCCGCAGGCCCTCGCCGATGACGCGGTGTCCGAGGCGGTCGCCGCACCGGTGGCCGTGACCCCGGTCGTCGAGCCCGTCGTGGAGCCCGTGGAGCAGGTCGCCGTGCCGCAGGCCGAGGCCCCGGAACCGGCCGTGACGCCGGCTCCCGCGGCGGCCCCGTC
Organism: Peterkaempfera podocarpi; assembly: GCF_042466665.1. Classification (GTDB taxonomy): domain Bacteria; phylum Actinomycetota; class Actinomycetes; order Streptomycetales; family Streptomycetaceae; genus Peterkaempfera; species Peterkaempfera podocarpi. The sequence goes on along the minus strand of NZ_CP162102.1, from coordinate 1,846,521 downwards.
GTCCCAGGACGATGCTGCCGGGCTCGCCGCCCCCGTACCCGCCAACCCCGTACCCGCCGACCCGGTCGCCCCCGAGTCGACGCCGGTGCCCGAGGCCGTCCTGCCCGAGAGCGCCGTGCCCGAGGCCGTCGTGCCCGAGGCCGTCGTGCCCGAGGCCGTCGTGTCCGAGAGTGCAGCTCCTGAGAGTGCAGCTCCCGAGAGCGCGAGCCTCTGGACGGCGGGCCCCGAGGGCGTGGTGGCCGAGGCTGCCGTGCCCGTCCCCGAAGCGCCGGCCGTCGAGCAGCCGGCCGACCTTGCGGCCGTACCCGTCGAGCCGCAGCAGCCCGAGGCGTCCGACTCCGCGCCGGCGGCCGAGGCGGCCCCGGCCGCCGTCGAGGCCATTGCCGTCGAGCCCGTCCCCGCGGCGGCACCGGCCGAGGAGGAGTCCCCTCGGCCCACCGTCCATGCGGTGGCCGCCGACGGCACCGTCACCACCCTGGACGCCGAGCCGACCGAGGCACCCGTGGCCGTGGAGCCGCCCGCCCCGGCCGACGCCGTGGCACCCGAGGTCCCCATGGCACCCGAGGCCCCCGTGGCACCCGAGGCCCCTACGGCACCCGAGGCTCAGCCGGAGCCCGAGGCGGTGGCCCCGTCCCAGCCGCAGCCCGAGGCCGCGCAGCCCGAGGCCCCGCTGCCCGAGCGGGAGGACCTGCTGCCCGAGCCCGAGGAGCCCCAGGGACCGGCCGCCGCAGGCTACGAGGAGTCCATGCGCGAGGCCGTGCACCGGGTGATGCGCGAGCGCCGCGACATCCGCAACGGCTTCCGCCGCGACCCGATCCCGCACGATGTGCTGATCCGGGTCCTGGAGGCCGCTCACACCGCCCCCAGCGTCGGCTACTCCCAGCCCTGGGACTTTGTGGTGATCCGCTCCGCGAAGACCCGCAAGCGGATGCACCAGCTGGCCGAGCGGCAGCGCGACGCCTATGCGGCCTCGCTGCCCAAGGGCCGGGCGAAGCAGTTCAAGGCCCTCAAGATCGAGGCCATCCTGGAGACCCCGGTCAACATCGTGGTCACTGCCGACCGCACCCGCGGCGGCCGCCACACCCTGGGCCGCCACACCCAGCCGCAGATGGCGCCGTACTCCGCCGCCCTGGCCGTGGAGAACCTCTGGCTGGCCGCCCGCGCCGAGGGGCTGGGCGTCGGCTGGGTCTCCTTCTTCGACGAGCGCGAGATGGTCCGCGAGCTCGGCCTGCCCGAGCACCTCGACGTGGTGGCCTACCTCTGCGTCGGGTATGTCGACTCCTTCCCCGACGAGCCGGAGCTCCAGCAGGCCGGCTGGGCCAAGAAGCGCCCGCTCTCCTGGGTGGTCCACGAGGAGCAGTACGGCAACCGGGCACTGCCCGGCGAGGAGCCGCACAGCGTTCTCGAGGACACCCTGCGGGGGATCCGCCCGCTGGACGCCAAGGCGCTCGGCGAGGCCTGGGACCGCCAGAAGCGGATGACCAAGCCGGCCGGCTCACTGGGCATGCTGGAGATAATCTCCGCCCAGCTCTGCGGGCTCTCCCGCAAGTGCCCGCCGCCGATCCCGGAGCCGGCCTGTGTGGCGATCTTCGCCGGGGACCACGGTGTGCACGCCCAGGGAGTGACCCCCTGGCCCCAGGAGGTCACCGCCCAGATGGTGGGCAACTTCCTCGCCGGGGGAGCGGTGGTCAACGCCTTCGCCGCCCAGGTGGGCGCGGAGGTCTGCGTGGTCGACGTGGGCGTCGCCGCGGAGCTGCCCGCACCGGTCCAGGAGGGCCGTACCACCGGACTGCTGCCGCGCAAGGTCCGTCCCGGCACCGCCGATATGACCCAGGGCCCGGCGATGAGCCGGGAGGAGGCGCTGCGCGCGCTGGAGATCGGTGTGGAGACCGCCCGCGACCTGGTCGCGGCCGGCAACAAGGTGATCATCACCGGAGACATGGGTATCGCCAACACCACCCCGGCCGCCGCGCTGATCTCGGTCTTCACCGGCGCAGACCCGGCCGAGGTCACCGGCCGGGGCACCGGGATCGACGACGAGACCCACGCCCGCAAGGTCGAGGTCATCCGCCGTGCCCTGGAGCTGCACAAGCCCGATCCCGGGGACCCGGTCGGCGTCCTGGCCGCCGTCGGCGGCCTGGAGCACGCCGCCATCGCCGGCCTGCTGCTGGGAGCCGCCTCGCTGCGCACCCCGGTGATCCTGGACGGTGTGATCGCGGGCGCCGCCGCGCTGGCGGCCAAGGCGATCGCGCCCGAGGTGCTCGCCGCCTGCATCGCCGGGCACCGCTCCGCCGAGCCGGGCCACAAGACGGCGCTCGCCAAGCTGGGTCTGCGCCCGCTGGTCGACCTCGACCTGCGGCTCGGCGAGGGCACCGGTGCGCTGCTCGCCCTCCCGGTGGTGCAGTCCGCAGCCCGGGCGATGCACGATGTGGCAACGTTCGACTCCGCCGGGGTGACCGAGAAGCGCTGACCCCGCCCACCGCGGCACACCGCTCCGCAGCCGGTCCGAGGGCGCACCGGCTGCGGAGCCGCATCCGTATCGCCACCGACCCCGTTCCCCACCACGCACAGGAGTCCCGCCATGGCCGCGCCCACCCCCAGCCCCGACGCGACCCCCTACCCGGTGGGCCTGCGCCTCGACGGACGCCGGGTCGTCGTCATCGGCGGCGGCCAGGTGGCCCAGCGGCGGCTGCCCGCCCTGATCGCCTCCGGCGCCCGTGTCGACCTGGTCTCCCCGGCCACCACCCCGGCGGTGCAGGCCATGGCCGACGCCGGCGAGATCAGCTGGCACCCGCGCGGCTATGCCCGGGGTGACCTCGAAGGCGCCTGGTACGCCCTGGTCGCCACCGACGACCCGGAGGTCAACGCGGCCGTCAGCGCCGAGGCCGAGGAGCTCCGGGTGTTCTGCGCCCGCAGCGACGACGCCGGCGCCGCCACCGCCTGGACCCCGGCCACCGGCCGCGACGGGTCGGTCACCGTCGCGGTGCTCTCCGGTGACCCCCGCCGCTCCGCCGCGCTGCGCAACTCCTTCGTCGAGGGCCTGCGCGACGGTACGGTCAGCGCCCGCCACCACCGTGAGCGCACCCCCGGCGTGGCCCTGGTCGGCGGCGGCCCCGGCGACCCCGACCTGATCACCGTGCGCGGCCGGCGGCTGCTCGCCGACGCCGATGTGGTGGTCGCCGACCGCCTCGCCCCGCGCGAGCTGCTCGCCGAGCTGCCCCCGCATGTCGAGGTGATCGACGCCGCCAAGATCCCCTACGGCCGGGCGATGGCCCAGGAGGTGATCAACCGCACCCTGCTGGAGCACGCCAGGGCCGGGAAGTTCGTGGTCCGCCTCAAGGGCGGCGACCCCTATGTCTTCGGCCGCGGTATGGAGGAGGTCATCGCCTGCGCCGAGGCCGGCGTCCCGGTCACCGTCGTCCCCGGCATCTCCAGCTCCATCAGCGTCCCCGCCGCCGCCGGGATCCCGGTCACCCACCGCGGGGTCACCCATGAGTTCACCGTGATCTCCGGCCATGTCGCCCCCGACGACCCTCGCTCCCTGGTGGACTGGGCGGCCGCCGCACGGATGCGCGGCACCCTGGTGCTGCTGATGGCCGTCGAGCGGATCGAGGCCATCGCCGCGACGCTGATCGCGCACGGGCGGGCCGCGGACACCCCCGTCGCCGTGGTCCAGGAGGGAACCACCGCGGCCCAGCGCCGGATCGACGCCACCCTCGCCACCGTCGCCGAGACCGTTGCCGCCGAGGACGTCCGGCCGCCCGCCGTGGTCGTCATCGGCGAGGTGGTCTCCGTCTTCGCAGGCTGACCCCTGTCACCACCGGTACCGGGCCCGGCCCGGCACCGGTTTTGGCGTCCCCGCCCCTCAACAGGCAGGATCGTGGGGTGGCAGAGATCATCACCGTCGAGGACCCCGCAGACCCCCGCCTGGGCGACTACACCTCCCTGACCGATGTGGAGCTGCGGCGGCGCCGCGAACCCGCCGAGGGCCTCTTCATGGCCGAGGGGGAGAAGGTGATCAGACGCGCCCTGGCGGCCGGCTACCGCATGCGGTCGATGCTGCTCACCGCCAAGTGGACCGAGGTGATGCGCGATGTCATCGAGGCGTCCGAGGCGCCCGTCTACACCGCCACCCCGGAACTCGCCGAGGCCGTCACCGGCTACCACGTCCACCGTGGCGCGCTGGCGTCCATGCAGCGCAAGCCGCTGCCCGACACCGCCGCGGTGATCGCGGACGCCCGCCGGGTCGCCGTCTTCGAGGACATCGTCGACCACGCCAACATCGGCGCGGCCTTCCGCAACGCGGCCGCCCTGGGCATCGACGCCGTGCTGCTCACCCCCCGCTGCGCGGACCCGCTCTACCGCCGCTCGGTGAAGGTCTCCATGGGCGCGGTGCTCCAGGTCCCCTGGACCCGCATCGATCCCTGGCCCCAGGGCATCGAGACCCTGCGGGCGGCAGGGTTCGTCACCGCTGCGCTGACGCTGGCGGAGGACTCCATCGATCTCCGGGAACTCGCCGCCCGCCGCTACCCGCGGCTCGCCCTGGTCTTCGGCACCGAGGGCGACGGGCTGCGGCGCCGCACCGTCGCAGCCGCCGACCTCTCGGTGACCATCCCGATGGGCGGCGGAGTGGACTCGCTCAATGTCGCGGCCGCCTCCGCCGTGGCCTTCCACGCCACCGCCCCCTGAGGCCCCCCTGAGGCCCCGGCTCCGCCGCCGCACCGTGGGCCAACGGGACGGCAGACCACGCCATCCGGAGTGGCACCCCCGCCCTGCGGGCATGCATATCTACCCGGAGCGGTGGAGCGGACCCTGCTCCTTCTGCGGAGGGAGCCACCCTGAGCAGCGCATCCCACCCGGCAGCGGCCGCCGGAGGCGACGCCCTCAGCCTCGGTGTCGAGGAGGAGTTCCTGCTGGTCGACCGGACCACCGGGGTCGCTGTGCCGTGCGCACCCGCAGTCGTGTCGCGGGCCGCCGAGGAGTTCGGCGCCGAACGCGTCCAGGCGGAGCTCTTCCCCACCCAGATCGAGACCGCCAGCCGTCCCTGCACCTCGCTCACCGACCTCCGCGCCGACCTGCGGCTGCTGCGGCGCGGCATCGCCGACCACGCCCGCGCCGCGGGCTGCGTACCGATGGCCGGCGGCACCGCGGTGCTCCCCGCCGCGAGCGAGGTGCCGGTCACCGACACCCCTCGCTACCGCAGACTCGCGGACCGCTTCCGTCCCATCGCCGAGGCACAGGCCGAGGGGGTCTGCGGCTGCCACGTCCATGTGGGCATCGGGGACCGCGAGGAGGCCGTCCAGGTCGCCAATGCGCTGCGCCCTTGGCTGCCCCCCCTTGAGGCGCTGGCCGCCAACTCGCCGTACCACCACGGTCGGGACACCGGCTACGCCAGCACCCGGATCCTCATCTGGGCGCGCTGGCCCACCGCAGGCCCGACCCCCCACTTCACCTCGGCCAAGGCCTACGACGACATGGTCGACACCCTGGTGGACGCGGGGATGCTGCTGGACCGCAGGATGGTCTACTGGTACGCCCGGCTCTCCGAGCACTATCCGACACTGGAGATCAGGGTCGCCGACGTCAACGCCGACCTGGACACGGTGCTGCTCTTCGCCGGGCTGGTCCGCGGCCTCTGCGGGGTGCTGCTCGCCCAGGTGCGGGCCGGCCGGCCCCTCCCGCCGGTCAATGACACCCTGCTGCGCGCCGCACACTGGCGTGCCGCCCGCGACGGCCTGGAGGGGCAGGGACTGGACCCCCTCACCGGCAGGCTCCACCCCGCGGGCGAGCTGCTGTGGCAGCTCTTCCGCCATGCCGAGCCGGGCCTGGAGGCGGCGGGCGACCGGGACACCGTGGCCGACCTGCTGCGGCGGCTGGAGCGCTCCGGTGGGGGAGCGGCCAGGCAGCAGGCCGTCTTCGCCCGTCGCAGCCGGTTCCAGGACGTGGTAGAGCACCTGACCGCGCTCACCGACCCGGCCGGGAGCTGACCCTCCACCGATGGCCGATGGCCGACGGTCCCGGGCGGCGGCTCGAAGCCCCGGTGCGAACCGCCGCGCCCGACGGCCGCCACGGCCCGGGAGGGGAGAGACAGCTCACACCGGACCCTGTCACATGTCGCCGGGCTGTTCCGTCAGAGATGTGCACTCATCAGCAAGGGCACAAAGGAGTTCACCATGGATGCTCGCCTGAATCTCTTCGGCAACCCGAACTCGGCCAAGTTCCTGAAGTACATCGCCTCGGCGGGCAAGGTGGTTTCGGACTCGGGGCTGCCGGCCCCGACGCAGGAACTGGTGAAGATCCGCGCCAGCCAGATCAACGGCTGCGCCTTCTGCACCGACATGCACACCAAGGACGCCACACAGGCAGGTGAGACCTCGTTGCGCCTCAACCTGGTCGCGACCTGGCGGGAGGCCAAGGTCTTCACCGAGGCCGAGCGTGCCGCCCTGGAACTGACGGAGCAGGGCACCCGCATCGCCGACGCGGCCGGCGGCGTCCCGGACGAGGTCTGGGCGAACGCCGTCAAGCACTACGACGAGGACCAGCTGGCCGCCCTGGTGTCGCTCATCGCCGTGATCAACGCCTACAACCGGCTGAATGTCATCGTGCAGCAGCCCGCCGGCGACTACCAACCCGGCCAGTTCGGATGACCCACCGGTCCGGCGCACGCCCCGGGCACCCTGCGACGGGGTCCGGGGCGTTGCGCGGGGGCTCGTCCGACAGGTCCCGCCGGTGGAAGGGCGTCGCCCGCCCGGCACTAGTTACCGGTCGCACCGGCGCCGGGCCAGGCCTCCTCGAGGGTGCCGTCGCCTCGCACGGTGTAACGGGTGGCGGTGGTGGACGCCTGGCCGGGAACCCGTTCCTCCCGGAGCAGTGAGCCGCGGGCGATCCGCCACTCCGCTGCCGCCCCCGGGTCGGCCGCCGAGGTCCGGGCGGCCAGCAGCACGGGATCGGATCCGGAGAAGCCGAACACCTCCACCAGGTCGACCGGGCGCGCCCTCGGTGCGGTTGAGCACCACCACCGCGGCCGGGGCCCCGCGGTAGCGGGCGGAGAGCACGGTGGTGAGCGACACCTGGGCGCCGTCGCGTACGGCGAGGCCGTTGCGCAGCCGGATCGCCGACCCGTCGCCCGGGTCGGGATAGGTGCGGTTGGCCCAGTCGACCTCGGGTGGCGCCTCGGCCGACGGGGACAGCCAGCCGTTCCCGGTGGCCGCCGGTCCGTCGGGGGTGGGGGAGAGCAGCGCCGCCCCGTCGACCGACGGCCGGTGGCCGGTGCGGACCCCCTGCGGTCTGCGCAGCCCCTGGTCCTGGTTGCGGTCGTGGCAGCCCTGGGCGGCTGCGATGGCCAGGGCCACCCCCAGTGTCACCGTGACGAAGACCACCAGCCGCTGGCGCAGCAGCCGCCGCCGGTCAGGCGGTGTGCGGCCGGGAGCGGGCGTCCGCTGCCGGTCGGCGCCGGGCCGCGGGCGGCTGCCCGCGGGGGTGGGGTGGCCGCCCGCGGAGGGCGTGTGCGGCATGGGCGCGGTGGGCGCCTGGCCCGCCGGGCGGCGGCGGGGCGCGGGGCGGTCGGCCGCCGCCGGGGGCCGGGGCGGCCTGCGGGCCTCCGCCGGCGCCGGCGGAGGGGGTGCAGGCGTGGCAGGTGTGCGTCCGGGCTGCTGGGCGACGCGGCCGGGGGGCGTGACGTCACTGCGGGCGGCCAGCTCCCTCAGCCGCTCGTGCAGCTGCACCGCCCCCGGCCGGTCGGCGGACTCCTTGGCCAGGCAGGCGCGGATCAGCGGGGCCAGGGGCCCCGGTACGGCGGCCAGGTCCGGCTCCTCGTGCACCACCCGGTAGAGCATCACCTCGGAGGTGCCCGAGCCGAAGGGGGACTCCCCGGTGGCCGCGTAGGCGAGGGTCGCGCCCAGGGCGAAGACATCGGTGGCGGGGGTCACCGCGGCACCGCGTACCTGCTCCGGGGCGAGAAAGCCGGGGGAGCCCACAGCGGTGCCGACATGGGTGAGCGTGCTGGCGCCCAGCGACCAGGCGATGCCGAAGTCGATGATCCGCGGGCCCTTGGGGGAGAGCAGGATGTTGGACGGCTTGAGGTCGCGGTGCACCACCCCGGCCTCGTGCACATGGACCAGGCCCTCGGCCAACGCGGCGCCGATGGACGCCACCTCGGGCCAGGCCAGCGGTCCCTCGTCGCCGACCCGCTTGTACAGCGAGGGACCGGGCACATAGGCGGTGGCCAGCCATGGCCGCTCGGCGTCGATGTCGGCGGCGACCAGCCGGGCGGTGCAGCCGCCCCGGATGCGGGAGGCGGCGGCGACCTCGCGGGCGAAGCGGGTGCGGAACTCGGCGTCCCCGGCGAGTTCGGCGCGGATCAGTTTGAGTGCCACCCGCTGCCCACGGCGGTCGGAGCCGAGGTAGACCACTCCCATCCCGCCGGTGCCCAGTCTTCGGTGCAGCCGATAGGAGCCGACGACGCGCGGATCCTCCCTTCGGAGCCGCATCAACGCCATACGCTTCCCGCCGCCTCAATCCCCCGCACCGGGGCATCGCCTGATCTCTTCCCGGGACAGCTTACGGACTGGCTCCAGTGGTGTGCTGATACGCAACGCCTGTGCAGGCGACGGGATTGTCGGATCGTGAGGTCTTCGACCCGGCCCGCCCGGCCCGTCCGCAGACGCCGGAAAACCGAGGGGAACCGGCCCGTCCGTGCCCTGCCGCGACCGGCCGGCCGCGACGGTCCGGGGGTGCAGCCGGCGGTTGTCCCCGGTGGTCCGTTCGAAGGTCGCGAAAGGTATGCCTGACTGACCGTCAGCTACCCTCGACGGGAGGGAAGGAGTGCAGATCAGCACCGTGATCGCGGCCCGCGGACGCGGCGCCTCGGGGTTGCTCTCAGGGTTGCCTCGGGGTGCGGGGCCCGGCGCCTCCGTCTCTGGTAGTACGGCCGAGGGGCCGGGGTCATCCTCCGGGATGCCGGAAGGACGGTACGCGGGCATGAGGACCCGGTGCCCGCACCGCACATACGGTGGTGACCAGCGGTGGACGGGACGCTCGTCCCCCGAGGTACACCGTCCACCGCGCCAGGCACAGCACAAGCAGGCAGACACAGCACAGGCAGGCACAGCGCAGGCAGACACAGCGCAAGCAGCACGGACAGACAGGATCAGCACAGCCGGTCCCGGAGCAGGGCGACCGCCCGCACCGGGGTGCGAGAGGCAGGGGTGTGGCAGCCCCGGCCGTCGCGGCTGCTGCTCCCGTCGGCGTTCGGCGCCCGGCACCGCACGGTGGTCCGGGCGCAGTCCGCCGCCACGATGATCGGGCGCCGTTCCCCGGGGTTAGGGAGCGGCGTCGGCCGGGGGTGCGGTACGCGTTCGCGTGGGACACGCGGACGGGCGAAGCGGCGCGTACCGTCCCGGCCAAGCGATGGCGCCGCGTCCGGATGTCGGTGAGGGCATCCGGATGCGGCCGCCACCGCGGTGTGCCGCCTGCCCGCCGTGCTTCACTCTCGCCCATGGACGACGCACTCCGCACCAGTAGCCGGCAGGCCGGCCTCCTCCCCGAGGCCGGCCGGGCCCTGCTGCCGTCCGCAGACCGGGACGCGCTCCCCGTCGTCCTTGCGGACCGGCCGGACGGCACCGTGCTGCGGCTGGGCGGCACCGTGCTCAAGGCGCACGCGCCGGGAACCGACCGCAAGGCCCTGGAGCTGCGGTTGCAGACGGCCGCGGGGCCGCAGCCGGAGCTGCTGGCGCCGCACCGGGTGGAGGGCACCGGCCGACTGCTGCTGGAGGTGGACGGCATGCTGATCACCGGCTGGCCGGCCGGCGAGCCGGTCGATCCGCGGGCGCCGGAGCGGGCGCCCTGGGAGCAGGCCGGGGCGCTGGCCGCCCGGCTGCATGCGACCCCGGCCCTGCCGGGCCTGCCCCCGATGGGCGGCCCGGCCAAGGTGGCGGCCGCGCTGCGGCGGCTCTCCGGGGTGCCGGGGGCCGCCGGTACGACAGAGGAGGCGGCCCATGTCCGGGCCGCGGCGGCGACCCTGCCGCCCTGGGCCCGCGGCGCCGCACCGGCCCCGCTCCCGGAGCGTGGCCCGGGCCGACTGGTCCACGGTGACCTCCATCTCGGCCAGCTGGTCCGCCTCCCCGCCACGGCGGGGGACCGGTACGCAGGCTGGCGGCTGATCGACGTGGACGACCTGGGCACCGGTGACCCCGCCTGGGACCTGGCCCGCCCCGCGGCCTGGTACGCAGCCGGGCTGCTGCCCCTGGAAACCTGGCAGGCGTTCCTGGGCGGCTACCGGGCGGCGGGCGGCTGTGCCCTGCCGCAGGAGGCCGGGGCCGACCCCTGGACGGTGCTGGAGGTCCCGGCCAGGGCCCTGGTGGTGCAGCTGGCGGCGCTGGGGCTGGTGCGGGCGGCACGGGAGGGCCGGCCGCCGGACGAGGTCGAGCAGACGATGGTCGCTGCCTGCGCCAGGATCGGTGCGGCGGGGCAGGGCGGCCGATGAGTAGGGTGGCAACCGGCCGCCGGACGACACAGGTCGGGCGGCCGAGCGAACAAGGAGGGGATGGACGAGATGTACCAGTGTCCCAAGTGCCACGGCACCATGCGTACCTACGACCGGCACGGAGTGCACATCGAGCAGTGTGACAACTGCCGGGGTGTCTTCCTTGACTACGGAGAGCTGGAGTCGCTGACCCAGATGGAGGCCCGCTGGTCGCAGCCGGTGCCCCCGCCGGCGCCGATGCCGCCCGCCCCGCCGGCCGGCTACGGCCACTCCACGCCCGCCTGGGGCGCCCCGCAGCACGGCGGCCACCACGACTACGGTCACCACGGCCACGGCGGTCACCACGGCGGCCACCACAGCTTCGCGAGGATGCTCTTCTCGTCCTGATGTGCCGTCATGTTCCGGGCTCCGGCCCGGAACACCGGCTCCGCCACAACACGGCGAAGGCCGCCGTCCCCGGAGGGACGGCGGCCTCGGATGCTGCCTCGATGTGGGCGATACTGGGATCGAACCAGTGACCCCTACCGTGTCAAGGTAGTGCTCTCCCGCTGAGCTAATCGCCCGTGACGCCCGCAGCGAGTGCGGTCGTACGGTCCTGCAGAGTGGACGATACTGGGATTGAACCAGTGACCCCTACCGTGTCAAGGTAGTGCTCTCCCGCTGAGCTAATCGTCCTGGAGGCCGTGGGAACGGCCGCCGAGGGTGGTGCATGCGCAAGGCATGACCACCGGATCCCGGAGGACCCGGTGGGCGATACTGGGATCGAACCAGTGACCCCTACCGTGTCAAGGTAGTGCTCTCCCGCTGAGCTAATCGCCCTGGAGGCCGCCCGGCGGACCGGGAAACCTCTTGGAGGTGGAGACGGGATTTGAACCCGTGTAGACGGCTTTGCAGGCCGTTGCCTCGCCTCTCGGCCACTCCACCGAGTGAAGGGTCGCAAGACCCTTCTCCGAGCGGACGACGAGATTCGAACTCGCGACCCTCACCTTGGCAAGGTGATGCTCTACCAACTGAGCCACGTCCGCATGATCTCCGGTGGCTTCCCCGCTCCTTGCGGCTCCGCGTCCCGGCGACGTCATGAACTTTAGCGGATTCCCCGCCCAGCTCAAATTCCGTATCCGCAGCGTGGCGCGGGAGTGCAGCTCAGGCGAACAGACATCAACGTCCCCACCGCCATCAGCAGCCCCGGTGACCACGGCCCGAACAGCCGCGGCGACCTACACTTCCGCAGACCCCACGCGACACCGCCGCGCAGAACCACCTGTACGAGGAGCACCGTGTCCGGCACCACCCACCGCCGCACCGCCGAGCCCGAACTGCCGCCCATGGCGCGCTTCGGCGGCCGGATCGCGACTGGTCTGCGCGAGGTGACCCATGACCCGGCAGCCCTGGACTCGGCCGGATTCTGGGCCGTGGTCGCGGAGTTCGAAGGCCGGATCACCTGCGCCCGCTTCGACCGGGTGGAGCCCGCCCCCGCCCCGCCGTCCGGCAGCGGCTGGCACGGCCCCGCCCGTACCGCGTGGCGCAGCTCCCTGGACCGCGCCGCCTACAAGGCAGGGGTACGGCGCATCCGCGAGCGCATCGCCACCGGCGAGGTCTACCAGGCCAACCTCTGCCGGGTGCTGACCGCACCGCTGCCCGACCCGGCCCGCGCCGATGTGGACGCCCTCACCGGCCGCCTCGCCCGGGGCAACCCGGCCCCGCACGCGGGCACCGTCCGGCTGCCCGCGCACGGCGTCGAGGTGGCCACCGCGTCCCCCGAGCTCTATCTGCGCCGCCAGGGACGCACCGTGCTCTCCGGGCCCATCAAGGGCACCGGGCGTACGGAGGCGGACCTCCAGCCGAAGGACCACGCCGAGAATGTGATGATCGTCGACCTGGTCCGCAACGACCTGGGACAGGTCAGCGCCACCGGCAGTGTCACGGTGCCCGACCTCTGCGCGGTGGAGAAGCACCCCGGGCTGGTCCACCTGGTCTCCACCGTCCAGGGCACCCTGCGTCCCGGCGCCGGCTGGCCCGAACTACTCGCTGCCACCTTCCCGCCCGGTTCCGTCACCGGCGCGCCCAAGTCCAGTGCGCTGCGCATCATCGAGGAACTGGAGACCGCCCCCCGCGGCCCCTACTGCGGCGCCGTCGGCTGGGTCGACGCCGACCGCGGGGAGGCCGAACTCGCGGTGGGGATCCGCACCTTCTGGGTCGACCGCGCCGATCCCGCGGCCCCCGTCGTCCGCTTCGGCACCGGCGCCGGCATCACCTGGGGCTCGGACCCGGAGGGGGAGTGGGCCGAGACCGAGCTGAAGGCCTCCCGGCTGCTGGCGGTAGCGTCGGACGAGGAGGAGAACGAGCGATAGAAGGAGCAAGTCCATGATCTGGGTCAACGATTCCCTGGTGGATGCGGGGGACGCCGCCGTCTCCGTGCTGGACCACGGACTCACCGTGGGCGACGGCGTGTTCGAGACCCTCAAGGTCGTCGACGGCGGCGCCTTCGCCCTCACCCGGCACCTCGAACGACTGGCCCGCTCCGCGGCCGGCCTCGGCCTGCCCGAGATCGACCAGGACCTGGTCAGAGACGCCTGCGCCCAGGTACTGCGGGCCAACCCGCTGCCGTTCGGCCGTCTCCGCATCACCTGCACCGGAGGTCTCTCCCCGCTGGGCTCGGACCGCGGTGACGCACCCGTCACCCTGGTCGTCGCGGCGGGCGCGGCCACCCGCCGGCCGGACACCACCGCGGTGGTCACCGTGGAGTGGACCCGCAATGAGCGCAGCGCCATCTCCGGCCTGAAGTCCACCTCCTACGCGGAGAACGTGGTCGCACTCGCCCATGCGCACAGCCGTGGCGCCTCCGAGGCGCTCTTCGGCAACACCGTGGGCCGTCTCTGCGAGGGCACCGGTTCCAATGTCTTCGTGGTCCGGGGCGGCCGGCTGCTCACCCCGCCGCTCGACTCCGGCTGCCTCGCCGGCATCACCCGCGCCCTGGTCGCCGACTGGCTGGACGCGGAGGAGACGGACCTGCCGTTCTCGGCGCTCCAGGACTCCGACGAGGTCTTTCTGACCTCCAGCCTGCGCGACGTCCAGGCGGTGGACCGGATCGACGGCCGCCCGCTCCCCGGCGCGCCCGGCCCGGTCACCGCCAAGGCCATGGCGGTCTTCGCCGAGCGCAGCGCCGCCGACCCCGACCCGCGCTGAAAGGCGTGGCCGCGCTGCCCCCGGTCCGGCTAGCCTCTCCCGGGCCGCCGCACGGCACATGCGGCGGCCCGGGGACACCGGCCGGCCATCCAGGAGAGGCGGTACCCACCCCATGACCACCACACTGCGCCCCGACGGCCCCGAGGAGGCGCTGCCGCACGGCGGCCGCACCCGCCGCTACAGCGTCTGCGCCAACAGCCGGCCGGTCGGCGGGGTGCGTGTCACCGCCCAGGTACCGGCCGGCACCCGGGCCGACGGCAGGCCGCAGCTTCCCCAGGGCGGCATCGCCGAGCTGGAGATCACCGAGGGCCGCAGACGCGGCCGCGGCACCGTGGCGGTGCTGGCCGCCGAGGAGGTGCTGCGCGGCTGGGGCTGCGCCCGGGTCGATGTCGACGTCCCCGAGGAGTGCCCCGAGGCGCTGCGACTGATGCTGGCCCTCGGCTACCGGGAGCGGACCCGCAACATGGTCAAGCACCTCGTCGCGGAGCCGCCCGCACTCCCGGCCGGGCTCCGGGCACGGCGCATCGGCGAGGCGGAGTTCCCGGAGTGGTCCGCGGCCGCGGAGCAGGGCTACGCCCAGGACCTGCTCGCCTCGGGACTCAGCGAGGAGCAGGCCCGCGCCAAGTCCGCGGCGGACCACCGGATGCTGCTGCCCGACGGGCCGCACACCCGGGACACGGTCCTCCGGCGTCTGGTGCCGGAGCAGCCGGCGGACGCCGAACCACTGGGCGGCATCTGGGTGCAGCTGCGCGGCCATACGCTGCCCGATGGCGAGGATCTGGCCTGGGTGTTCGGCGTGGAGGTCGCCGAGCAGGCACGCGGCCGCGGCCACGGCCGCGCGCTGATGCTGCTGGCCGAGCGGGAGTGCCTGGCGGAGGGCGTGCACCACCTGGGGCTCAATGTCTTCGCGGACAATGCGGTGGCCATCGGCCTGTACAGCTCGCTCGGCTACCGGATCACCCGGCGAAGGCTCGGCAAGCCGCTGCTCTGACCGGCGGGGGGATCAGCCGGCGCGGTGCCGGTCCAGCACGGCGGTGATCCGCTCGCGCAGCCCCTGCTGGCTCTTGCCGCCGTCCAGCCGCTCACCCGCGACCACATAGGTCGGCGTGCCGGTCACACCGATGGCGCGGCCCTCCGCGTGGTCGGCGTCCACCACCAGGGTGTGCCGGCCGTCGACCAGCGCGGTGTCCATCTCCTCGGCGTCCAGGCCCAGCTCCCCGGCCACCTCCAGCAGCAGCTCCGTACCGCGCCGGTCCAGCTCCTCGACCCGCTCCAGCACCGCCTCGACAAAGGGCCAGCCGCGGCCCTGGGCGAACGCCTCCTCGGCGGCCTGGGCCGCGGCGAAGGAGTGCTTGTGCTTCTCCAGTGGGAAGTGGCGCAGCTCCACGGTGAGCGCGTCGCCGTAGGCGGCGCGCAGCGCGCGGAGGTCGTCCAGGGAGGTGCGGCAGTCCGGGCACTGCAGCTCGCACCACCATTCAAGGCGGGGGAGGGAACCGTCGGTCATGCTCCAAGTCTCCCATCACCCCGGTCGGCGATTGCCGTTCGGCCGGATGGGCACGATGGGGGTGTGACGAGCGAGGTGGTGTGCTACGCGCTGACCGCGGCAGGGCTGGTGATCGCGCTGCTGACGGTGCTGCGCCGGCGGTTTGTGGCGGCGACCCGCTGGACGGCCGCGGCGCTGCTGCCCGCCGGGGCGTACCTGGCAGGGCTGGTGCCGGCCGTGCAGCGGATCGGGCATGCGCTGGCGGACTGGGCGACCGCTCTGGTGCTGGATCCCCGGGTGTGGACCGGTCTGGGGCTGCTGGCGCTGTCCCTGGTGCTCTTCGCCGCGGCCAGGATCGCCGCCCGGCGGCGTGCGGGCCGTCCGGCCGCCGCAGCGCAGCCCTCGCGTGCGGTGGATGTACGGGCCCCGCAGCCCCCCGTGGCACCGGCCGCGGGCATCGACGCCCCGGCCCTCGGCGGCCGTCCGGCGCCCGCCGCCGGTGGGCCCGGGCCCGCCGCTGCGCCGAAGCCCAAGCCCGGGGCGCGGGGCGGGACCGGCGGCGACGACCTGGGCGACTTCTCGGAGATCGAGGAGATCCTCCGCCGCCGGGGGATCTGACCGCGTCCGTGCGGTCAGCGCCCGGCGCCCGCGGGCGCCGCAACGGGTACCGGAGCGTCCGCCGCGGAGCGCTGGCGTGCCCGGTAGGCCGCGACATGGAGCCGGTTGCCGCAGGTCCGGCTGTCGCAGTAGCGGCGCGACCGGTTGCGGGAGAGGTCCACGAAGACCCGGGCGCAGTCAGGTGCCTCGCACTGCCGCAGCCGCTCCCGCTCGTCGGCGACCAGGATGAAGCCCAGGGCCATCCCGCCCTCGGCCGCGATGTGGTCGGCCAGCGCAGCGCCGGGTGCGAAGTAGTGCATGTGCCAGTCGTGGCCGTCGTGGTCGGTCAGCCGGGGAGTGGTGCCGGCGGCGGCGACCAGGGCGTTCACCAGGTCTGCCGCGGCCTGGGTGGAGGGGGCGGCGAAGACGGACCGGAGGCGGTCCCGCAGTGCGTGCACCGCGTCCAGGTCGGCCTGGTCGAGGGTGCCGACGTCGCTGATCTCCTGCCGGACGACGTAGTCCCGCAATGCCGGCAGATCGGGCAGCTCCTCCTGACCGCACGCTTCTGGTGCGGTGTTGAGGAGGTCCACGAGCATGCCCAGGGCGCACTCGGTGTCATGGGTGATCAGCACGTCGAGACTCCTCGCCCGGCGTCCGGGCCCGGCCCGGGTGGCGGCGGGGCGTGGCCGCCCGCGTCGGTCTCCGCGACTCTACCCGTAGGGCGCCCCGCTGCGGGCGGTGCGCCGCGCCGCTACGACGAGGTCGCCGCCGTGCCCGGGCACGGCGGCGACCACATCGGCTGACGGTCTTGCACTGCCCCGGCCGCGCCGATGGTGCGGACGGGTGTACGAGGTGCCGGTTCGGCCGTGCCCCCGAGTAGGACGGCCGGTGCGGCACCGGACGGCGGTGCGCCCCGTTCCGGCGGTCAGCTCTCCGCCAGGATGTGGGACAGCTCCCGGTCCAGATCGAAGTGACGGTGCTCGGTGCCGGGCGGCACCGCCGCGTCGGTGCGCTTGAGGAATGACTCCAGCGCGCGCGCCGGTGCTTCGAGGAGCGCTTCTCCTTCCGGGGAACTCAGGGCGATGCAGACGACGCCCTGCCCATGACTGCGGGAGGGCCACACGCGTACGTCGCCGGTACCGGTCGGCCGGTGCAGCCCCTCCGCCAGGAGGTCGCGGGCGAACACCCACTCCACGGTCTCGTCGGCTCCGGTGTGGAACGTGGCGTGCACGGCATAGGGGTCGGCCGTGTCGTAGCGCAGGCCCGCGGGGACGGGCAGCGAGGAGTCGCTCGACACGATGAGGCGCAGGTGCAGCTCGCAGCTGACCGTGGTGTTCATAAGCGCCAGGGCCTTTCGCTCAGTGTGCGCTCGGGGAATCGCACGTCGGCGAACGGACCATCCCACCATGGCGACCGGTGTAAACCCCTCTGTCCCGATTAGGGGCCGCTTCGTACCCCTTCCGGCGCATCGCGGAATCGCCGCTGGGCCGTTCCGGTGAGTCTTCGGCACGCGGTGTCGTGAATCACTCGGGTAGGTTTTCGAACATGGCGCCGCACAGGAACGACAAGAGCATCGGCGAGGCCCCTCCCGAGCCCGCCGCGGTGCCCGGCCGGGCACCGGGCCGGGCCGGTGGTGCGACCCGGGCCGAGCCGCCGGGGGCGGCCGGCGGGGCGGACCGCCGCCGGTTCGGATCCAGGGCCCCCGCGTTCGTCCGCCGTTCCAGGGCGCTGCACACGACCTGGCGGATCGGGGTCGCGGTGGTGGGCACCGGAGTGATCGTCGCCGGAATCCTGCTGCTGCCGCTGCCCGGCCCCGGCTGGGCGATCATCTTCGCCGGGCTGGCGATCCTCGCCAGTGAGTTCGCCTGGGCCCAGCGGCTGATGCGCTGGACCAAGGCCAAGCTCACCGAGTACGCCCGGCGGGCCGTCGATCCCTCGGTGCGACGCCGGAACCTGGCGATCCTGGGGGTGGTGCTGGTGTTGATTGCCATCGGAGTGGTGCTGTACGTGCGGAGTCGGGGCTGGTCGCTGCCGTGGTGAGCGCGGCCGGGCCGGACGGCGGGCGGTCACGACCACCCCGTGGGATGCGGTAATGTTTTCTCTGCGCCCGGGCGATTAGCTCAGCGGGAGAGCGCTTCGTTCACACCGAAGAGGTCACTGGTTCGATCCCAGTATCGCCCACCGGGAATAAACCCGGCCGGATTTCCGGCCGGGTTTTTCCGCATTGTCGTAACAATGGACCGCGAATGTCCGCGGTGCGCCGCCCGGCGCGGTGCCCCGCGCTCCGGGCGACCCTGACGGTGGATCACCTGGTACGGCGTTGCGAGGGGGCCGCGGGGTAGTGCTAATGTTCTTCCTGTGCCCGGGCGATTAGCTCAGCGGGAGAGCGCTTCGTTCACACCGAAGAGGTCACTGGTTCGATCCCAGTATCGCCCACCGGGTAGAAGGCCCCGACCGGATCCATCCGGTCGGGGCCTTCGCCGTTCCGTCAGGCGACCGCCTCGCAGCGGTGCTCGCGGCCCGGCAGCAGCCGGCGGCCGCACACACAGCGCTCCGGGCGGAGCGGCCAGGCGGTGTCCACCTGCTCGGGAGTGCCGGACCGCTCGAACCAGGCCTGCAGGCCGCGGGCCTGCGCCGCATGCCAGACGGCCTGCCGCAGATGCAGCTCGGAGGGGGAGAGGGCGCCCAGTGTGCCCGGGTGCTTGCGCCCGAGCTCCCGCACCAGTTGCAGTGAGGCCAGCGCATCGGCCGAGGCGTCGTGCGCGGCACCCAGGGTCACCCCGTAGTGGGTGCAGAGATCGGTGAGCGTCCGCCGCCCCTTGCGGTAGCGGTCGACGTGCTTGTCCAGCACCCGCGGGTCCAGCACCAGCAGCGGGGCGTCCGCCAGATAGTCGCCCAGTGCCCGGCCGCGGTGCCGCTTGAGCTCCCGGTCCAGCAGCGTCAGATCGTACGGGGCGTTCATCACCACCAGCGGCACCCCCGCCCGGGCCCGCTCGGACAGCGCCCTGGCCAGCTCCTCCACCACGGTGCGCGGCGGGCGGCCGTGCTCGCGCACCTGCTCGTCGGTGATCCCGTGCACCGCACGGGCGCCCTCGGGGATCGGGATGCCGGGGTCGGCGAGCCAGGTGAAGGTCTGCACCGGCACGCCCCGGGCGGGCTGGAGCACCAGTGCCGCGGAGACGATCCGGTCGTTCTCCACGTCCACGCCGGTGGTCTCGGTGTCGAAGGCGGCGAGGGGCCCCTCGTACCAGCGCTCCATGACGGTCCCTCACTTCCCCCTGCTGCACTACCTACTGGCGGGTTCATACCCGTGCCGGCGCCCCTTGCAACCTGCTCCGACCTGCAAGTTTCAACGCTCTGTCGCGGGGGATCACCAATGGTGACGGCCCGTCCGACGCGGGGGTGCGGGCCGTCGCGGGGACACGGGGAAGACACGGCAATGGCCCTCACACAGCCCGAGCCCGGCGGGTCGCCGACCGTCAGGGCCGCACCACTGCGGGGAGATCTGGCGACCACCGCCTGTATGGAGACCCTTCAGGTGGCGTATCTGCACGCGGTCGCGGCGGCGGCGGGGTGCTCGCTGTCCCAGCCCTTCCCGGACAACGGCATCGACTGGCATCTCAGCCATGGCTCGGCCGCGCATGCCGTCGACGACGAGGTCACCGTCAAGGTGCAGCTCAAGGCCACCCAGCAGACCGCGCCCTGTCCGCCGGGGCCGTTCTTCAGCTTCACCCTGGACAACGACCATCTGCGCAAACTGGCCAGGCAGCAGGTGGCGGTGCCCAAGATCCTGGTGGTGATGCTGCTGCCCAGTGCGATGGACGACTGGCTGCTGGCCCGTCCGGACCGGCTGGAGCTGCGGCACTGCTGCTACTGGGTCAATCTGGCGGGGCATCCGGTCACCGGGCGGCGCCGCACCAATGTGCGCATCCCCACGGCGCGGATCTTCGACGACCGCGCGCTGTGCGACATCATGGCGCGCGTCGGGGCGGGCGGAAGCCCATGACGGGGTATCACCTCGGTGGGTTGGCGGCCACGGCGGCGGGAGGCGCGGTGTGACAGCGATACGGCGTGACATCGACGGCAGGGACCGCGGCGATCCGGCGCTGCCCGATCCCTCCGGGGTCGACCCCGAGGTGCTGGGCGCCCTGCTGGCCCGGCACGGCTGGGTGCGGCGCGGCGGCCCGGCGGGCCGCTACGGGCGCTGGACGCCGCCCGGCGGCGGCGCGGCGGCCGGGCTCAGCCTGCTGGTCCCGGCGGGGAGCAGTTTCGACGACGCCGCCGACCTGATGGCCGAGGCGGTCGCCGCACTGGCCCGCTGCGGGCTGCCGTCGGCCCGTACGGTGCTGCTGGCGCTCAGCGTCCCCGGTGACGAGGTGCGCTGGGTCAGGGAGGTGCCGGGCGCTGGCGGCCCGGTGCCCTGGGAGGCCGCGCTGCCCTGGGAGGCGGGGGACACCCTGCGGGGTGCCGCCGCCGAGATGCTGCGGGCCGCGGCCAAGGCGGGGCAGAGCAGAGCGGCCTACTTCGGGGCCCGGCTGGACGCCCGGGCAGCCGCCTTTCTGCGGCAGGTGCTGGTGGTGGGGTCCGGCGGGGCGGAGGGCGGGCTCACCGCGTACGCCCCGGCGCCGGAGGGCCGAGGGGCCACCACCACGCTGGTGCGGGCCCTGGAGGCGATGCGCGACGCGGTGGACTACCGCCGTGCCACCGGCCGCCCGGACGCCTTCGACAACGCGGTGCAGGCCGGGGTCAGCCGTGAGCTGGTGGCATCGGTCGAGCGGCTGGTGACCGGCAGTGAGGGCGCCCGGATCACCCTCTCCTGGTCGCCGGCGGCCGGGGCCCCCCGCGGGTTCGCCGACCGCAGCCCGGCGGTGGAGTTCTCCCCCGGCGACCTACCGGCGCTGCGGGAGGCCGCCGAGCGGCTGGAGCACAGCGAACCGGCGGTGGAGGTGCGGATCACGGCCGCCGTGGTGCGGCTGAGGCGGCCGCGACCGGACGGCGCGGGCTCGGTGCGGCTGAGGGTGCTGGCCGGGGCGGAGGTGGCCGAGGTTCGCACCAGGCTCGGCGAGGAGGCGTACCGTACGGCGGTCGAGGCGCATCTGGCGGGCGTACCGCTGCAGCTCAGCGGACGGCTGGAGCGCAAGGGGGGCTTCCGGCGGCTGACCCGGGCCCGCGACCTCGCGCTCTGCGAGCTGGACGACGCCGAGCGGGACCGGTTGTTCAAGGCGCTGCGGGACCGCCCGGACGAGGACGGGCGGTAATTCTCGGTACCATCGTCCCCGCAGCCCCGTACGCTGCGAGGAACGTTTTCCGCGAGTCAGGAGAGACCGGTGTCGGACGTCCATGTGATCATCAACCGCGAACCCGATCGGGAAGAGCGAGCGGTGATCACGGGCACCACCGCGGCCGACCTGTTCGCGGACGACCGCTCGATCGTCGCCGCCCGGGTCGCCGGTGTGCTCAAGGACCTGGCGTACGAGCTCCGGGACGGCGACGAGGTCGAGCCCGTCGCCATCACCAGCGAGGACGGCCTGGCCATCCTGCGCCACTCCACCGCGCACGTCATGGCGCAGGCGGTGCAGGAGATCTTCCCCGAGGCCAAGCTGGGCATCGGTCCGCCGATCAAGGACGGCTTCTACTACGACTTCGACGTCGAGAAGCCCTTCCACCCCGACGACCTCAAGGCCGTCGAGAAGAAGATGCAGGAGATCGTCAAGCGCGGGCAGCGCTTCTCCCGCCGCCCGGTGACCGATGACGCCGCCCGTGAGGAGCTGGCCGCCGAGCCGTACAAGCTGGAGCTGATCGGCCTCAAGGGGTCGGCCGCCGAGGCTGCCGACGGCGCCTCCGCCGAGGTCGGCGCCGGCGAGCTCACCATCTACGACAACCTGGACGCCAAGACCGGCGACCTGTGCTGGAAGGACCTCTGCCGCGGTCCGCACCTGCCCACCACCCGGTTGATCCCGGCGTTCAAGCTGATGCGCTCCGCCGCCGCCTACTGGCGCGGCAGTGAGAAGAACAAGCAGCTCCAGCGGATCTACGGCACCGCCTGGCCGACCAGGGACGAGCTCAAGGCGTACCTCGACTTCCTCGCCGAGGCGGAGAAGCGCGACCACCGCAAGCTCGGCGTGGAGCTGGACCTCTTCTCCTTCCCCGACGAGCTGGGCCCCGGCCTCGCCGTCTTCCACCCCAAGGGCGGGGTGGTCCGCCAGGAGATGGAGCAGTACTCGCGCCGGCGGCACGAGGAGAGCGGGTACGAGTTCGTCAACACCCCGCACATCACCAAGGAACACCTCTTCGAGACCTCGGGGCACCTGCCGAACTACGCGGAGGGCATGTTCCCGCCCCTGGAGTTCGACGGGCAGAACTACCGCCTCAAGGCCATGAACTGCCCCATGCACAACCTGATCTTCAAGGCCCGCGGCCGCTCCTACCGTGAACTGCCGCTGCGGCTCTTCGAGTTCGGCACGGTCTACCGCTACGAGAAGTCCGGCGTGGTGCACGGCCTGACCCGCTCCCGCGGCTTCACCCAGGACGACTCGCACATCTACTGCACCAAGGAGCAGATGGCGGGCGAGCTGGACTCGCTGCTCACCTTTGTGCTGGACCTGCTGCGCGACTACGGCCTCTCCGACTTCGAGCTGGAGCTCTCCACCCGGGACCCGGAGTCCGACAAGTTCATCGGCAGCGACCAGGTGTGGGAGGAGGCCACCGCCGCCCTCCAGCAGGCCGCCGACAAGCAGGGTCTGCCGCTGGTGCCCGACCCGGGCGGCGCGGCCTTCTACGGGCCGAAGATCTCGGTGCAGGTGCGCGACGCCATCGGCCGGTCCTGGCAGATGTCCACCATCCAGGTCGACTTCAACCAGCCCGAGCGCTTCGGTCTGGAGTACACCGCCGCCGACGGCTCCCGTCAGCAGCCGGTGATGATCCACCGCGCCCTGTTCGGTTCCATCGAGCGCTTCTTCGCGGTGCTGCTGGAGCACTACGCGGGCGCCATGCCGCCGTGGCTGGCCCCGGTCACCGTGCTCGGCATCCCGATCACCGACGAGCACGTCCCCTACCTCCAGGAGGTCGCGGCCAAGCTGCGCGCCGAGGGGGTCCGGGTCGAGGTGGACTCCTCGGACGACCGTATGCAGAAGAAGATCAGGAACGCCCAGAAGGCCAAGATCCCCTTCATGCTGCTGGCCGGTAACGACGATGTGGAGGCGGGTGCCGTCTCCTTCCGCTACCGCAGTGGCGAGCAGAAGAACGGTGTGCCGGTCGACGAGGCCGTGGCCGAGATCGTCAAGGCCGTGCGGGAGCGGGTCCAGGTCTGACCCGGTGGTCCGTGGAGCAGGGCGGTTCCCTTCGGGGAGCCGCCCTGCGGCGCATATGCTGATCCGCATGACGAGCGAGCCGGAGCTGCAGCAGGGGGTCGGGGAGCCGGACGGATTCCAGCGTCTGTGGACCCCGCACCGTATGGCGTACATCAAGGGTGAGGGCAAGCCGACCGGGCCCGGTGAGGACGACGGCTGCCCGTTCTGCAGCATCCCCGCCAAGAGCGACGAGGACGGGCTGGTGGTGGCCCGCGGCAGCCAGGTGTACGCGGTGCTCAACCTGTACCCCTACAACGGCGGCCACCTGATGGTGGTCCCCTACCGCCATGTCGCCGACTACACCGAGCTGGACGACGCCGAGACCGCCGAACTCGGGCTGCTCACCAAGCGGGCCATGGTCGCGCTGCGGGTCGCCTCCGGGGCGCACGGCTTCAACATCGGCATGAACCAGGGCTCGGTGGCCGGTGCGGGGATCGCCGCCCACCTCCACCAGCATGTGGTGCCGCGCTGGGGCGGGGACACCAACTTCATGCCGGTGGTCGGCCACACCAAGGTGCTGCCGCAGCTGCTCGCCGACACCCGCAAGATGCTTGCCGACGCCTGGCCCCAGGACTGAGCCACCCAGCCGTGCGACCGCGGCCCGCCCCCATGGCTGGGGGCGGGCCGCAGTGTCGTCGGTGCTCGGGCAGGCGGTGCTCGGGCAGGCGGTGCTCAGGCGTCGGTGCTCAGGCGTCGGTGCTCAGGCGTCGTAGACGTCGGCCCTGAAGGGCCGGACGCCCTCGGCCTCGGCGCCGGGGAGCAGTGAGTGCACCTTGGCGAAGTGCTCCACGTCCACATCGTGCTCGGCCAGGAACTCGTCGATCACCGAGCGGATCTGCCGCACGATGGGGGTGGCGGCCCGGATCGCGTCATCGGCCATGAAGCGGTGCGTCCACATCCGGTCCACCCAGGCGGAACGCAGACCGAAGGGCTCGGGCAGCTTCAGCCGGCCGCCCAGCCAGTCGCGCACCACCGGGGTCCACATCAGCGGGGCGCGCACGGCCAGCCGCACCACCTCGTCGACCCCCACCACGGGGTGGTGGCCGGTCTCCTCCTTCCACGGCCTGCCGGGCCGGGTGTAGGTGAACTCCTTGGGCGTCGGCTTGGTGGTGAACAGCCCGGCAACCGGGCCCAGCGCGTGGCCCGTCACCTCGACCCGCAGATAGTTGTGCAGCACGGTCACGGTGGTCAGCAGCGACACCACCAACTGGCCCTTCCAGAGCACGAAGTGGGTGCCCTGGTAGTGCCGCGGCTCGTCACCGAACTTCTGCGCGTTGCAGAGGTTCTGCATGGCGAAGTCCCGCATCCGCTGGCCGTCCATGGTCTCGGCGTTGTCGGGGCGGGAGATCTCGTCCGCGTTCTCGCCGACCGGGCGCACCGCCCACTGGTGCAGCTGGGGGTGCGGCATGCCGCCGTCGGAGACCTCGCTGCGCTCCAGCTGCCCCAGCCGCTCGGTGATCCGGCGGACCAGGTCCCAGGGGCGGAAGGCATGGAAGTCCGCGACGCCCTCACGGGGGGCCAGCGGCCCGGTGAGGTGCCAGGCGCCCCATCGGCCGCCGAAGCCCAGGATGCCCTTGGTCCCCGCGTAGTGCAGGACATTGGTCTCCTGCTCGCCCGCCAGCCGGTCCAGCTGGCCGCGCAGCCCCACCGCCTTGGAGTCCCGCTCGTCCTTGGGGACGATCTTCGGCAGCATCGGCCCGAGGGCGTTGCCGTTCACCAGCCCCGCCCAGCGCTCACGCATCCGCTCGGTGCTGCGCAGACAGATCCGCTTGGCGACGTACCAGCCGATCACCGGCGCGACCATCATCACCCGCAGATACAGGCCGGCCAGCCCGGCGGCCGGCGGCCGCAGCACAAAGAGCGCGCCCAGCACCGCGAGGACGAAGAACACCAGCCCACCCACCAGGTCGGTGCGCTTGGCGTCGGACCTCCGGAGCACGGCCCGCAGCTGGAAGGCGAGCAGCCACAGCAGCGCGCCCGGCAGGAAGAGCACACCGGACAGCAGGGTCACCACGGTCAGCGTGCGGTCACGCTGGTTGCGCAGCTCCTGTGCCTCCAGGCAGTGCTCCACCACCATCCGCGCATCGGTGCCGAAGGACGGCACCAGCGGCTTGCGGCCGGTGCCCAGGGTCCGGGCGATGACCGCCTCGGTGAAGGCCTCGCCGAGGTTGGCGCGGAAGAGTGCGAAACGCGGGGCCTTGGGCGTGACGTCCGGCCGCAGCTTCACCAGGTCTTCCAGCGGCCCGTCGCGATAGGCGGCGGACGCCAGCGCCTGGGTGACCGCGGTCTGGGGCCCGGTGTCGAACCGGGGTATCTGCGCCCCGGGCGTCATGTCGAGCGTGGTCACAACGCCTCCCCCTCCTCCCCTGTCAGCGGCAGGCTACCGCGCCGTGCAGCGCCGCGCCGATCATCGACTGATCCGGTGTCACCCCCGCGCGGAGGCGCCCGGTCTGGATGGTTCTCCCCGGTGGAGCGGCCTGGCATGCGCATCGGCCGATGGGAGAGGATCGGGGCATGGCACCACGACCACTGCTTGTCTACGACGGCGACTGCGCCTTCTGCTCCAGCTGTGTGCGGTTCGCCGGGAAGCGGCTGACCGATCCGGCCGCTCCGGGCTGGGACGCGACACCCTTCCAGTTCGTGGATCTTGCCGGGCTGGATGCCGGTGCCGGGGGCCGCGGGCTGGTGTCCGTGGGCCGGGCCGAGCAGGAGGTGCTCTGGGTGACGCCCTCCGGGCAGGTCTACGGTGGCGCACAGGCGGTCGCCAGGCTGCTGATGCGCGCCGGGGGCGCGTGGGCCGTGGCGGGCGCCGTGATGGTGCCGCCGCCGGTGCGCTGGATCGCCGCGGGCGTCTACCGCCTCATCGCCCGGAACCGGCACCGGATGCCCGGCGGCACCCCCGCCTGTGCACTGCCGCCCCCGCGGGCCTGAGGAACCCCCGCGCCCGGCGCACCCCGCGCGCCCGGGAGGCACCGGGGGCTCCGGAGCGCGGCAGGACCCCGGGACGCACCCCGGCCGGCGCCGTCCCGGGAGGGAGCGTCGCCGGCCGGGCGAGGTCAGTGCTGGTGTTCCGCGGTCTCGCGCATCTTCGCTGCCAGCTGCGGCGGCATCGGCTCATGGCGGGCGTACGTCCGGGAGAAGCGCCCGGTGCCGTGGGACAGCGACCGCAGGTCCACCGCATAGCGGCTGATCTCCACCTCCGGCACCTCGGCCCGCACCACCGTCCGGCCGCCCGGGGGTACCGGCTCGGTGCCCAGCACCCGTCCCCGGCGCGAGGACAGATCGCTGAGCACCGCGCCCACGAAGTCGTCCGGGATCAGCACCTGGACCTCGGAGACCGGCTCCAGCAGATGGATCACGGCCTGTGCGGCGGCCTCCCGCAGGGCCAGCGCCCCGGCGGTCTGGAAGGCGGCGTCGGAGGAGTCCACCGAGTGCGCCTTGCCGTCCACCAGCGTCACCCGTACGTCGACCATCGGGTACCCGGCGGCGACGCCCCTGGCGAGCTGGGCGCGTACGCCCTTCTCCACCGAGGGGATGAACTGCCGGGGCACCGACCCGCCGACCACCTTGTCGACGAACTCGAAGCCCCCGCCCGCCGGCAGCGGCTCCACCTCGATCTCGCAGATGGCGAACTGCCCGTGCCCGCCGGACTGCTTGACATGCCGCCCGCGCGCCGCCGCCGCGGAGCCGAAGGTCTCCCGCAGCGGCACCTTGTACGGCACCGGGTCCACTTGCACCCCGTAGCGGGTGCGCAGCCGCTCCAGCAGCACATCCGCATGGGCCTCGCCCATGCACCAGAGGACCAGCTGCCGGGTGTCCGGGTTCTGCTCCAGGCGCAGCGTGGGGTCCTCGGCGACCAGCCGGGCCAGTCCCTGGGAGAGCTTGTCCTCGTCGGCCTTGCTGTGCGCCTCCACGGCCACCGGCAGCAGCGGGTCGGGCATCTCCCAGGGGCGCATCAGCAGCGGCTGCTCCTTGGCGGAGAGGGTGTCGCCGGTCTCGGCCCTGGCCAGTTTGGCGATGCAGACGATGTCCCCCGCGACCGCCTTGGCGGCCGGGTGCTGGTGCTTGCCGAAAGGAGTGGAGAGCGCACCGATGCGCTCGTCCACGTCGTGGTCCTCGTGGCCGCGGTCGGCGAGGCCGTGGCCGGAGACATGCACGGCGGCGTCGGGGCGCAGCGTCCCGGAGAAGACCCGGACCAGGCTGAGCCGGCCCACATAGGGGTCCCCGCTGGTCTTGACGACCTCGGCGGCCAGCGGGCCCTCGGGATCGCAGCCGAGCGTCTCGCGGGGCCTGCCGTCCGGGGTGGTGACGGCGGGCACCTCGTGCTCCTCGGGGGAGGGGAAGGCGGCCGCGACCAGTTCCAGCAGCTCGACGGTGCCGATGCCGTGCCTGGAGCCGTCGGCGGGCGGTGCCGCGGCCAGCACCGGATGGAAGGAGCCACGGGCGACCGCGCGCTCCAGGTCCTGGATGAGGGTCTTGACGTCGAGCGCCTCGCCGCCGAGATAGCGGTCCATGAGGGTCTCGTCCTCGCTCTCGGCGATGATGCCCTCGATCAGCCGGCCGCGTGCCGCCTCCAGGGCGGGCCGCAGCTCGGGGTCCGGTGCACGTTCGGCGCGGGTGCCGCCGGAGTAGTCGAAGATCCGCTCGGTGAGCAGCCCCACCAGGCCGCAGACCGCCGGCTCCCCGTCGGGGCCCGGGTCGCCGCCGTGCAGCGGCAGGTAGAGCGGCAGCACGGTCTCGGGGTTCTCGCCGCCGAAGGCCTCCCGGCACACCTCGACCATCTGGTCGAAGTCGGCACGGGCGGCGTCCAGTTTGGTGACCACCACGGCGCGGGGCATGGAGACGGCGGCGCACTCGTCCCAGAGCATGCGGGTGGCGCCGTCCACACCGTCGGCGGCGGAGACAACGAAGAGTGCGGCGTCCGCGGCGCGCAGCCCGGCCCGCAGCTCGCCGACGAAGTCGGCGTAGCCGGGGGTGTCCAGCAGGTTGATCTTGATTCCGTCCCACTCCAGCGGGACCAGTGAGAGCTGCACCGACCGCTGCTGCCGGTGCTCGATGTCGTCGTAGTCGGAGACCGAGGTGCCGTCCTGTACCCGGCCGGCCCGGTTCACCGCTCCGGTGGCCAGGGCCAGTGCCTCCACCAGGGACGTCTTGCCGGCACCGCTGTGGCCGACCAGCACCACGTTCCGCAGCTGCGTGGGCCGGTCGACCGCCGGTGCCCTTCCGGCGGCTCCTGAGGTGTGGGATCCCTTGTCGGCCATGGGCCTCTCCTCCCGCTGAACGCTGAGGGCCGCTGCGCGTGCAGGGCATGGTCCGAGCACGCCACGGGGGAGCCGCACCGGGTGGGCGGCGGCCGCCACCCGCGGTCCTTCGAGCTTTCCACCGTGTTGGCCCAAGGTCCATACGGGAGTCGTGCCGCGTACGCCGAAGGGGGTGTGCGGCCGGAGTTCGAGCGCCGCGCGGCTACCATGGGCCACCCGCGGATCCTGCGCGACCAGCCACCGGATCAGACCACCGGGACCGGACCACCCGGCCCGGACCACCGGGCCCGGAGCACCGGGTCCGGACCAGCGAGATCGGAGCCGTTCGAAAGGCCATGCTCAACAAATACGCGCGTGCGTTCTTCACGCGCGTCCTCACGCCGTTCGCGTCGATGCTGCTGCGCGCCGGGATCAGCCCGGACGCGGTCACCCTCATCGGCACTGCGGGCTCCGTGGCGGGCGCGTTGGCCTTCTTCCCCAGGGGCGAGTTCTTCTGGGGGACGATCGTGATCACGCTCTTCATCTTCAGTGACCTGGTGGACGGCAACATGGCGCGGCAGGCCGGCCGCTCCAGCAAGTGGGGGGCCTTCCTGGACTCCACCCTCGACCGGGTCGCCGACTCGGCGATCTTCGCCGGCATCGCCATGTGGTACGCGGGCAAGGGCGACAATCTCGCGCTCTGCGCGGTGGCGCTGTTCTGCCTGGCCTGCGGCCAGGTGGTCTCGTACACCAAGGCCCGGGCGGAGTCGCTGGGCCTGCCGTGCGATGTCTCCGGACTGGTCGAGCGCGCCGAACGGCTGGTGGTCACCCTGGTCGCGGCCGGGCTGGCGGGCCTGCACGGCTTCGGGGTCCCGTACATCGACTGGCTGCTGCCGATCGCCCTCTGGCTGATCGCCGTGGGCAGCTTCATCACCGTGCTGCAGCGGATGCTGACGGTGCGTCGGGAGGCCGCCGAGGCGGCGGCCCGGGAGGCGGAGACGGTATGAGGGAACGCCTGGTCGACTCGGCGTACGCGCTGGGCTGGTCCGCGCTCAAGCACCTCCCCGAGCCCGCCGCCGAGGCCCTCTTCCGGCGGATCGCGGACACCGCCTGGAAGCGGCAGGGCAAGAGCGTGCAGCGGCTGGAGTCCAACCTCCGCCGGGTGCTCCCGCAGGCCGCTGAGGCGGAGATCCGGGCCCTGTCGCGGGCCGGGATGCGCTCCTATCTGCGCTACTGGATGGAGTCCTTCCGGCTGCCGGTGTGGGACGCCGAGCGGATCGCCCGCTCCTTCGCCCCCGAGGGCGCCGAGGCGATCAGCGCCACCCTGGCCGAGGGCCGCGGGGTGATCCTCGCCCTGCCGCACATGGGCAACTGGGACCTGGCGGGCGCCTGGGTCGTCTCCCACCTGGGACACCGCTTCACCACCGTCGCGGAGCGGCTCAAGCCCGAGTCGCTCTTCGACCGTTTCGTCGCCTACCGCGAGGGGCTTGGCATGGAGGTGCTGCCGCTCACCGGCGGCACCGTCTCCACCATCGGCACCCTGGCCAAGCGGCTGCGCGACGGAGGGCTGGTCTGCCTGGTCGGCGACCGGGACCTGTCCGCCAACGGCGTCGAGGTGGACTTCCTGGGCGAGCCGGCCCGGGTGCCCGCGGGTCCGGCCGCACTGGCGGTGCAGACCGGCGCGGCGCTGCTGCCGGTCACCCTCTGGTACGACGGGACCCCCGTGATGAAGGGCACCGTGCACCCCGAGATCGAGGTCCCCGCGGAGGGCAGCCGGCGGGAGAGGTCCGCGGCCATGACCCGGGCGCTGGCCGCGGTGTGGGCCGAGGGCATCCGCAGCCACCCCGAGGACTGGCACATGCTTCAGCGGTTCTGGCTCGCCGACCTGCCCGCCGCCCGCCTTCCGGCTCCGGCGCAGGGGTCGGACGAGGTGGCCGCGCGGTGAGGATCGGGATCGTCTGCCCGTACGCCTGGGACGTCCCCGGCGGGGTCCAGTTCCACGTCCGGGACCTGGCCGACCATCTGCTGCGGCTCGGCCACGAGGTCTCGGTGCTGGCCCCGGCCGACGAGGACACCCCGTTGCCGCCGTATGTGGTCTCGGCGGGCCGTGCCGTGCCCGTCCCGTACAACGGCTCGGTGGCCCGGCTGAACTTCGGCTTCCTGTCCGCCGCCCGGGTACGGCGCTGGCTGCACGACGGCCGCTTCGACGTGCTGCACATCCATGAGCCGGCCTCGCCCAGCCTCTCGCTGCTGGCCTGCTGGTCGGCCAACGGGCCCATAGTGGCGACCTTCCACACCTCCAACCCGCGCTCCCGGGCGATGATCGCCGCCTACCCGATCCTGCAGCCCGCGCTGGAGAAGATCCGGGCCCGGGTCGCGGTCAGCGAGTACGCGCGGCGCACCCTGGTGGAGCACCTGGGCGGCGACGCGGTGGTGATCCCCAACGGCGTGGACGTCTCCTTCTTCGCCGACGCCGAGCCGGACCCCCGCTGGAACGGCGGCGCCATGACCGGCGGGCCCGGCACCATCGGCTTCATCGGCCGGATCAACGAACCCCGCAAGGGCCTGCCCACGCTGCTGGCGGCGTTCCCCGCCATCCTCGAGGCCCGCCCCGGTGTGCGGCTGCTGGTGGCGGGGCGCGGCGACGAGGAGGAGGCGCTGGAGGGCGTCCCCGCCGAGGTACGCCGCCAGATCGAGTTCCTGGGCATGGTCAGCGACGAGGAGAAGGCGCGGCTGCTGCGCAGCGTCGACCTCTATGTCGCGCCCAACACGGGCGGCGAGTCCTTCGGCATCATCCTGGTGGAGGCCATGTCCGCGGGCGCCCCCGTGCTGGCCAGCGATCTGGATGCGTTCCGCCAGGTGCTGGACGGCGGCGGCGCGGGCGAGCTCTTCCCGGTGGAGGACCCGGCGGCGCTCGCCGCGGCGGCCGTACGGCTGCTCGGCGACCCGGCGCGGCTGGCCGGGCTGCGCGAGGCCGCCTCCCGGCATGTGCGCCGCTTCGACTGGGAGACGGTCGGCGCCGACATCCTCGCGGTGTACGAGACCGTCGCGGCCGGGGCCGCCGCGGTCGAGGAGGACGAGCGCAGCGGCTGGCTGGGCCGCCTCGGACTGGCCCGCGACTAGCGCCGCCCCCGCCAACCTTTGCCCTGCCGCGACGCTCCCCCGGCCTTCGGCCGGGAGGTGCCCCCAGGCACGCACGCTCGCTGCGTCGGCCGAAAGCCCAGGTACGACCCAGTACAAGGGCTTCCGGCCGCCTTGCGATCGCACGCACCGGACGCCGCGGCGTGGGGGCACCTCCCGGCCGCCAGGCTGGGGGAGGGCAAACGTTGGCGGGGGCGGCACTAGCGCCCGGGTGCCGTCCTCCGCTGCGCCCTGATGCGCCGTCAGGGGGCCGCCCCGCCGTGTGTGGACCGGGCGGGTAAGGTGCCAGCGGCCCGGGAGCCGTGCGCGCCGGGCCGCCCCGGTGGTCCGGATGACACGACCGAGGGGCCGAGTACGGGGGTACGGGGATGGCGGACGCCGCGGGCGTGGGGCTGGCGAACGTGGAGGGTGCGGACCGGGCCGGGGAGGACGGCGGGCGGCTCGCTCCGCTGGACCGGCGGGTCCTCGCCGTATCGGGGGCGGTCCTCGCCCTGCTGATGGCGCTCTCCGCGCGCTACGGCCTGCACCGCGACGAGCTGTACTTCCTCGACTGCGCCCGGCACCTGCAGGCGAGTTATGTCGACCAGCCGGCGCTGGCGCCGCTGCTGGCCCGGGTCTCGCTCTCGCTGTTCGGGGTCTCGGCGGTGGGCCTGCGGCTGTGGTCCGCGCTGGCCGCCGCGGGCACGGTGGTGGTGGGCGGGCTGATCGCGCGGGAGTTCGGCGGTGCACGGCGGGCGCAGCTGCTCGCGGCGGTCGCGACCGGCACCATGCCCGTGCTGCTGGGCAGCGGGCACATCGCCAACACGACCTCGTACGAAGTGCTGGCGTGGGCGGCGATCGCCTTGGTGGTCGTGCGCATCGGCCGCACCGGCGACACCCGGTGGTGGCTCGCCGCGGGAGCGCTGGTCGGTGTGGGCGCGGAGTTCAACCACCTCGCGGCGATCTTCGGGGTCGTCCTGCTGGCCGCCGTACTGCTCGGCCCGGCCCGCCGGACCGCGGTCGACCGCCGCATGCTCGCGGGCGCCGCGATCGCCGTGCTGCTGGTGCTGCCCGACCTGTGGTGGCAGTCGCGGCACCACTGGGCGATGTTCGCGATGACACGGGCGCTGAACGGGGAGCACGGAGGCCCGGGGAACATCCTCACCTGGATCGTGGGGCAGCTCGGTATGTCCTGCCTGGCCATGGTGGTGCTGTGGCTGGCGGGCCTGCGGTTCCTGTGGCGGTCCGACCGGCCGCTCTGGCGGTGCCTGGTGATCGCCTACGCCGTGCTGTTCGTGCTGTTCGCCGTGACGACCGGAGCGCAGACGTACTACCTCGGCGGGCTGTATGTGTGCCTGCTGGCGGCCGGGGCGGTGGATCTCGACCAGTGGCTGCGCTCCCACCCGGAGCGGATGCGCCGCCTGGTCGTCGGCACGGTCGCCTCGGCCACGCTGTCCGCGGTGATCGTGCTGCCGGTGCTGCCGTCCTCCGACGTGGGCTGGACGTACGGCACCAGCGCGCTGTCGGGGGAGACCCTGGGCTGGCCGCAGCTCGTCGGCACCGTGCAGCAGGTGTGGACCGGGCTTCCGGCCGGGCAGCGCGCCCATGCGGTGATCTTCGCGGCGGACTACAGCGAGGCCGGTGCCGTCAACGAACTGGGCCGCGGCGCCGGGCTGCCCACCGCCGCGGGCGCCCAGAACACCGACTGGTGGTGGGGCCCCGGCAACCCGCGCGCCACCACCGTGGTGGCCATCGCGCCGGGCCCGGACTACGCCCCCGACTACCTCGCCCATCTGCGCCGGTACTTCACGCAGGTCCAGGTGGCCGCGACCCTCTCCAACCCCGCTGGTGTGCACAACATCGAGTGGGGCGGCCATGTCTATGTCTGCACCGGCCCCCGCCGCCCCTGGGGCGAGATCTGGCCCGAGCTGCGCAACTACGCCTGACGCCCGCAGCAGGTGAGGCCCCGTCGGGCGGTGCCCGACGGGGCCGGGGCCCGAGGTCCGCGGGACCGCCGGCCCTCCGACGGCCGGTAGGGTGGCGCGCCGTGAGCACTTGGATCTGGGTCGCCCTCGCCGTTGTCGCCGTCGGGCTCTACCTCAGCTGGACGGCCGGGCGACTGGACCGGCTGCACTACCGGATCGACGCGGCCCGGGCGGCGCTCGACGCCCAGCTGGTGCGGCGTGCCTCGGTCTCCCAGGAGCTGGCCACCGCGGCGCTGCTGGACCCGGCCGCCTCGATCGTGCTGTACCAGGCCTCCCACGCCGCCCGGCAGGCCGACGAGGAGCACCGCGAGATCGCCGAGAGCGAGCTCAGCCAGGCACTGCGGGCGGTCTTCGCCGAGCCGGAGCAGGTGGCGGCGGTGCGTGCCGCGCCCGGTGGCGAGGAGGTGCTCAAGGACCTCGCGGCGGCCGCCCGCCGGGTGCCGATGGCCCGGCGCTTCCACAATGACGCGGTGCGGGCGGCGCGGGCGGTGCGCAGGCACCGCATCGTGCGCTATCTCCACCTTGCCGGGCATGCGCCGTTCCCGATGACGTTCGAGATGGACGACGAGGTGCCGGTGGTGCTCACTCCGGAGGGCGCGTCCCAGTAGTACGGGGCGTTACCGCATCGCGCCGGAGTGTCGCAGTGCGGCCCCCGAGCTGGACCGCGTGGAGCATCGGCTAGGGTCACGCCGGGCCTAGGATAGGCCTATCGCACCGATTCGTCTCCGAGTGAGGTCTTCGTGTCCACCAGCACTCCCGCCACCCCGTCCCACGGCGAGGGCGACCAGCCCCAGGTCGGCACGGCCCGCGTCAAGCGCGGCATGGCCGAGCAGCTCAAGGGCGGCGTGATCATGGACGTTGTCACCCCCGAGCAGGCGAAGATCGCAGAGGACGCCGGTGCCGTGGCCGTCATGGCACTGGAGCGCGTCCCCGCCGACATCCGCAAGGACGGCGGCGTCGCCCGCATGTCCGACCCGGACATGATCGACGGCATCATCAACGCGGTCTCGATCCCGGTGATGGCCAAGTCCCGCATCGGCCACTTCGTGGAGGCCCAGGTCCTGCAGGCGCTCGGCGTCGACTACATCGACGAGTCCGAGGTGCTGACCCCGGCCGACGAGCTCAACCACAGCGACAAGTGGGCGTTCACCACCCCCTTCGTCTGCGGTGCCACCAACCTCGGCGAGGCCCTGCGCCGGATCGCCGAGGGCGCCGCCATGATCCGCTCCAAGGGCGAGGCCGGCACCGGCAATGTCGTCGAGGCCGTCCGCCACATGCGGCAGATCCGCTCCGACATCCGCCGCCTCTCCACCCTCGACGAGACCGAGCTCTTCGTCGCCGCCAAGAACCTCCAGGCGCCGTACGAGCTGGTCAAGGAGGTCGCCCAGCTCGGCAAGCTGCCCGTGGTGCTCTTCAGCGCCGGCGGTGTGGCCACCCCGGCCGACGCCGCGCTGATGATGCAGCTCGGCGCCGAGGGCGTCTTTGTGGGCTCGGGCATCTTCAAGTCCGGCGACCCGGCCAAGCGTGCCGCCGCCGTGGTCAAGGCCACCACCTTCTACGACGACCCGGACGTCATCGCCAAGGTCTCCCGCGGCCTGGGCGAGGCCATGGTCGGCATCAACTGCGACACCCTGCCCGAGGCCGAGCGCTACGCCAACCGCGGCTGGTAGTCCCCACCACCCAGCGGTCCGCCGCACCGGGCCCGTCCCGGCGCGGCGGACCGTGCGCGTTGCCGACGCCGCCCACCCCCGTCCCGAAGAGGAATCCCGTGTCCAGCAGCACCCCCGTTGTCGGTGTCCTCGCCCTCCAGGGCGATGTCCGTGAGCATGCTGTCGCGCTCGCCGAGGCCGACGCGCTCGCCCGTCCGGTCCGCCGTCCCGAGGAACTGGCCGAACTGGACGGACTGGTGATCCCCGGTGGCGAGTCCACCACCATGTCCAACCTGGCGCTGGCGTTCGGGCTGATGGAGCCGCTGCGGGCGCGGGTGGCGGAGGGTCTGCCGGTGTACGGCTCCTGCGCGGGCATGATCATGCTGGCTGACAAGATCCTGGACGGCCGCGACGACCAGCAGTCCGTCGGCGGCATCGACATGACCGTGCGCCGCAATGCCTTCGGGCGGCAGAACGAGTCCTTCGAGTCCCCGGTGGACTTCGCCGGACTGGAGGGCGGCCCGCTGCACGGCGTCTTCATCCGCGCCCCGTGGGTGGAGTCGGTCGGCGCCGGTGTGCAGGTGCTGGCGGAGCTGTCCGGGGGCCCGGCCGCAGGCCGGGTGGTGGCGGTCCGCCAGGGCAACCTGCTGGCCACCTCCTTCCACCCCGAGCTCACCGGCGACCACCGGGTGCACGCCTACTTCGTCGACCTGGTCCGGGCCGCCGCGCGCTGAACTCCGCCGGTTCCGGCGGGGCGGCCGGGTCTCGGTAGGATCAGTCTGTTCGTTTCCGTTGGATGACGTTGTAAGGAGCCAGGCGATGTCCGGCCACTCCAAATGGGCCACCACCAAGCACAAGAAGGCCGTGATCGACGCCAAGCGCGGCAAGCTCTTCGCGAAGATGATCAAGAACATCGAGGTGGCGGCCCGCACCGGCGGTGGCGACCCGGCAGGCAACCCCACCCTCTACGACGCCATCCAGAAGGCGAAGAAGAGCTCGGTCCCGAACGACAACATCGACCGCGCCGTCAAGCGTGGTTCCGGCGCCGAGGCCGGCGGTGCGGACTACAGCACCATCATGTACGAGGGCTACGGCCCCAACGGTGTCGCCGTGCTCATCGAGTGCCTCACCGACAACCGCAACCGCGCGGCCTCCGACGTGCGCGTGGCCATGACCCGCAACGGCGGCTCCATGGCCGACCCGGGCTCGGTCTCGTACATGTTCACCCGCAAGGGCGTGATCATCGTCCCCAAGACCGGCCAGCTCACCGAGGACGACGTCCTCACCGCCGTGCTGGAGGTCGGTGCCGAGGAGGTCAACGACCTCGGTGAGGCCTTCGAGGTGGTCAGCGAGGCCTCCGACCTGGTCGCGGTCCGCACCGCGCTGCAGGAGGGCGGCATCGACTACGACTCGGCCGACGCCAACTTCGTCCCCAGCGTGCAGGTGGAGCTGGACGCCGAGGGCGCCCGCAAGATCTTCAAGCTGATCGACGCCCTGGAGGACAGTGACGACGTGCAGAACGTCTTCGCCAACTTCGACGTCTCCGACGAGGTCATGGCCGAGGTCGACGCCTGATCCCCACAGGCCCCCGTCCGGCCCGGCAGCCCCCCGCGGGCAGCCGGGCCGACGCGTGCCCGGCGGGGCGCGGCACCCCGCTGTCCGACCCTGCCGATAGCCTCAGGTCTCGAACAGCCATCGACCGGAGAGGCGGCGACCGCGTGCGGGTACTGGGCGTGGACCCCGGGCTGACCAGGTGCGGAGTCGGGGTGGTCGACGGCGGGCCGGGCCGCCCGCTGCGGATGGCCGGCGTCGGCGTGGTCCGGACCCCGGCCGACAGCGACATCGGCCACCGGCTGCTGCTGATCGAGCAGGGTCTGGAGGAGTGGCTGGACGAGCACCGCCCCGACGCGGTCGCGGTCGAGCGGGTCTTCGCCCAGCACAACGTCCGCACCGTGATGGGCACCGCCCAGGCCAGTGCGGTCGCCATGCTCTGCGCCACCCGGCGCGGCCTGCCCGTGGCCCTGCACACGCCCAGCGAGGTCAAGGCCGCCGTCACCGGCAGCGGACGCGCCGAGAAGGCCCAGGTGGGCGCCATGGTGACCCGGCTGCTGCGGCTGGACGCCCCACCCAAGCCCGCCGACGCGGCCGACGCCCTGGCGCTGGCCATCTGCCACCTCTGGCGCGGCGCCGCGGGCGACCGGCTGGCCGCTGCCGTGGCCCGGTCCGCCCGCCCGGCCGCCGCCGTGGCCCGGCCTGCCCGGCCTGCCGCCCGTCTGCCCCGCACCGCCGCACGCACCGCCACGCCTGAGGAGAACCCCCTGTGATCGCCTTCGTCAGCGGCCCCGTCGCCGCCGTCGCCCCGGGCTCGGCCGTGCTGGAGGTGGGTGGGGTGGGGCTCTCCGTGCAGTGCACCCCGGGCACGATCGCGCGGCTGCGGGTCGGCGAGCCCGCGCGGCTCGCCACCTCCCTGGTGGTGCGGGAGGACTCCCTCACCCTCTACGGCTTCGCCGACGACGACGAGCGGCAGACCTTCGAGCTGCTGCAGACCGCCAGCGGGGTCGGGCCGCGGCTGGCCCAGGCCATGCTGGCGGTGCACAGCCCCGACGCGCTGCGCCTGGCCATCGCCCGGGGGGACGAGAAGGCGCTCACCGCCGTCCCCGGCATCGGCAAGCGCGGCGCCCAGAAGCTGCTGTTGGAGCTGAAGGACCGGCTGGGCGCGCCGGTCGGCTCGGTGCCGGTCCAGAGCCCCGCGGCCGGGCCGGCCCCCTGGCAGGACCAGCTGCACGCCGCCCTGGTGGGCCTCGGCTACCAGCCCCGCGAGGCCGAGGACGCCGTCACCGCGGTGACCCCCGACGCCGAGGCCCAGGAGCGGCCCGACATCGCCGTCCTGCTGCGCACCGCCCTGCGCACCCTCAACCGCACCCGCTGAGCCCCCGCCGCCCGCCCCCCGTACCGGGAGAACCGCCCCTCATGACTCCGTACGACGCCACCCCCTCCGATGCC
Organism: Peterkaempfera podocarpi; assembly: GCF_042466665.1. Classification (GTDB taxonomy): domain Bacteria; phylum Actinomycetota; class Actinomycetes; order Streptomycetales; family Streptomycetaceae; genus Peterkaempfera; species Peterkaempfera podocarpi. Next base: position 1,808,426 of record NZ_CP162102.1, on the reverse strand, counting down.
GGCGACCGCCTGGTCACCGCCGCCGCCGACGGCGAGGACCGGGCGGTGGAGGCGGCGCTGCGCCCCAGGGACCTGGGGGAGTTCATCGGCCAGGAGCGGGTCCGCGAGCAGCTCTCCCTGGTGCTCCAGGCCGCCCGCAAGCGCGGGGCCACCCCGGACCATGTGCTGCTCAGCGGTCCGCCGGGGCTGGGCAAGACCACCCTGTCCATGATCATCGCTGCGGAGATGAACGCCCCGATCCGGATCACCTCGGGTCCGGCGATCCAGCACGCCGGCGACCTCGCGGCGATCCTCTCCTCGCTCACCGAGGGTGAGGTGCTCTTCCTCGACGAGATCCACCGGATGTCGCGGCCCGCCGAGGAGATGCTCTACATGGCGATGGAGGACTTCCGGGTCGACGTGATCGTCGGCAAGGGCCCCGGTGCCACCGCCATCCCGCTGGAGCTGCCGCCCTTCACCCTGGTCGGTGCCACCACCCGGGCCGGGCTGCTGCCGCCCCCGCTGCGCGACCGGTTCGGCTTCACCGGCCACATGGAGTTCTACGCCCCCGCCGAGCTGGAGCGCGTCATCCACCGCTCCGCCCGGCTGCTGGACGTCGAGATCGACTCCCAGGGCGCCGCGGAGATCGCCGGCCGCTCCCGGGGCACCCCCCGGATCGCCAACCGGCTGCTGCGTCGGGTCCGCGACTACGCCCAGGTCAAGCATGACGGTCTGATCACCGCGGGGATCGCGGGGCAGGCGCTGGACGTCTACGAGGTCGACGGGCGTGGTCTGGACCGGCTGGACCGTGCGGTGCTCGATGCGCTGCTCCGCCTCTTCGGGGGCGGGCCGGTCGGTCTGTCCACCCTGGCCGTGGCGGTGGGGGAGGAGAGCGAGACGGTGGAGGAGGTCGCCGAGCCCTTCCTGGTCCGCGAGGGGCTGCTCGCCCGGACGCCCCGGGGCCGGATCGCCACCGCCGCAGCCTGGCAGCACCTGGGGCTGACGCCGCCCTCCGCCCCGCTCGGCCAGCGGCCTCTTCCCGCTGCCCAGCAGCAGCTCTTCGGGAGCTCCGACGGTCCCCCGACCGAGGGGTGAGCTCATTCTGCACGGCCAGGGACTCGCCACTTGCGGAACCCGGATGCAATGCTTGACGTTGTCCCACCAAGGCGGGTCGCCCTAGACTCCGCCGAGCCGCCCCTCCCAGGGCGGCAACCGCCACCACACCGGTCGCCCCCGCGGCCCCGTAAAGGACCTGTCAAGCTGTGCTTACCACCCTTCTCCCCCTGCTCCTCCTGGTCGGCGTCATGTTCATGATGACCCGCAACGCCAAGCGGAAGCAGCAGCAGGCTCTCTCGATGCGCAACAACATGGCGCCCGGCTCCGGTGTGCGCACCATCGGCGGCATGTACGCCGTGGTGAAGTCCATCAATGACGACACCGTCGAGCTCGAGGCAGCCCCGGGCATCTTCGTCCACTTCGCCAAGAACGCCATCGCGGCCGTTCTGGAGCCGGAGGAGTACGCGGCCATCGTCCACGGAGCCCCGGCGTCCGACGAGGACGTCCCGCCCTTCGTCGAGGACTCCGAGGAGGCAGCTGAGGGCGCGGCCGAGCAGGCCGAGGACGCACCCAGGCTGAACCTCGAGAAGTCCACGGCCGACGAGGCCGACGCCAAGGTCGTCGAGGGCACGGAAGGCGAGGGTTCGGCGGCCAAGTAGGCCCCCGGCGTGCTTCGCCGACCGGACGGCACCTCCGCCGTCCGGTCCTCAGGACAGGGGCCGCCGTGCCCGCCACCCCGCAGGCCGTAGCGGCCCGGGGCGGCCCGGCGCAGGGCCGCATGGACAGGGAGAATCGAGAAGGTGGCAACACCCAAGTCGCGTCCTCGCGACGGACACCCAGGGCGCGCACTGGCGTTCATCCTGGCCGTCACGATCGGACTGGTCGGCCTGATGTTCGGCAAGGGCCTCACCACGCCCCGCCTGGGCATCGACCTCGCCGGTGGCACCAGCGTCACGCTGACCGCCTCGTCGAAGGACCCGAAAGCGATCAACCAGACCAATATGAACACTGCTTCGGCGATCATGCTGAAGCGTGTCAACGGTATGGGTGTGTCCGAGGCCGAGACGCAGATCCAGGGCAGCAAGAACATCGTCGTCAACATCCCCCGCGGTAAGGGGAAGGACGACACCAGGGAGGCCGTGGCCCAGATCGGCACCACGGCCAAGCTGTACTTCCGGCCTGTCCTGGCCACTGGTATCTCGGTGCCGGCCAGCGCGATCAAGCCCAGCGCCAGCCCGTCCGCGCCGGCGAGCGGCAGCTCCTCCGCGAGCCCCAAGCCCTCCGCCAGCAGCTCGGCCAAGGCCGCCGGTTCCGGTGCTTCCACGGCCGCCCCGTCCGCGAGCAGCACCACGGCCGGCCGGGCGGTGAGCCAGGCCCTGGAGGCCGGTGCCACCCCGTCGTCGTCTGCCAAGGCCAAGAGCAGCGCCACCGCCGCGGCCTCGCCCAAGCCGTCGGCCAGCGCCACGGCGCCGTCCGCCGCCGGTACGTCCGCCACCACCGGTGGCACCGTCCCCGACGAGCTGGCCAAGCAGTTCGCCGCACTGGACTGCACGGACAAGGCGCAGCGCAGCAAGAACTACCAGACGTCCAACACCGCCAACGCCGTCGCGTGCGACCAGGAGGAGTCGACCAACCCGTCGTTCCCCAAGGGCACCTACGAGAAGTACGCGCTGGGCCCGGTCGCGGTGAACGGTGTCAATGTCTCCAGCGCCAGCGCGGTCTTCGACACCCAGCGGTCGCTCTGGATCGTCCAGCTGAAGTTCGACGGCACCGGCGCCAAGGCGTTCACCAAGACCACCGGTGAGCTGGCGGCCAAGACCGCCCCGCAGAACCAGTTCGCGATCGTCCTGGACGGCCAGAACGTCTCCGCCCCCTCGGTGAGCGAGGCCATCCCCGGCAACTCCGCCGAGATCAGCGGCAGCTTCACGCAGAAGGAGGCCGAGGACCTCGCCAACGTCCTCAGCTTCGGCGCCCTGCCGCTGGACTTCACCACCCAGTCGGTGTCCACGGTCTCCCCGCAGCTCGGCGGTGAGCAGCTGCACGCCGGTCTGATCGCCGGTGCGATCGGCCTGGCGCTGGTGGTCCTCTACTCGCTGCTCTACTACCGCGGCCTGGGCCTGGTCAGCATCGCCGGTCTGATCGTCTCCGCCGTGCTGACCTACTCGATCATGTGTCTGCTGGGCAAGGGCATCGGCTTCGCCCTCAACCTGCCGGCGGTCTGCGGCGCCATCGTGGCGATCGGTATCACAGCGGACTCCTTCATCGTCTACTTCGAACGCATCCGTGACGAGGTCCGCGAGGGGAGCCAGCTGCGCACCGCGGTGCAGCGCGCCTGGCCTCGTGCCCGGCGCACCATCCTGGTGTCGGACTTCGTGTCCTTCCTGGCCGCTGCGGTGCTGTACGCGGTCTCGGTCGGCAAGGTGCAGGGCTTCGCGTTCACGCTCGGCCTCACCACGCTGCTCGACGTCGTGGTGATCTTCCTCTTCACCAAGCCCCTGATCACCATCCTGGCCCGCACCAAGTTCTTCGGCGGCGGCCACGCCTGGTCGGGGCTCGACCCCAAGCGGCTCGGTGCCCGTCCGCCCATCCGCGGCGGCCGTCGCCGTACCGGTCGACCCGGCGTCACCAAGGAGGCCTGATGTCCAAGCTCGGCACTCTCGGCCATCGCCTCTACCAGGGCGAGGTCAGCTTTGACTTCGTGGGGCGGCGCAAGCTCTGGTACAGCATCTCCGCGCTGATCCTGCTCGCCGCCGTCGTGGGCCTGGGGGTGAACGGCCTCAAGCTGGGCATCGAGTTCACCGGTGGCTCCGTCTACACGGTGACCAAGCCCGGTGTCACGGTCGAGCAGGCGAAGTCGCCGCCGACAAGGTGGTGGAGCACAGCAGCCCCATCGTCCAGTCGGTGGGCAAAGACAAGATCACCATCCAGATCAGCAAGGACGAGACCAAGTCCACCACCCAGGTCACCGATGAGCTCTCCAAGGACCTGGGCGTCAAGGCCGACACCATCAATGCCGATGTGATCGGCCCCAGCTGGGGCAAGGAGATCTCCAAGCAGGCCCTCACCGGCCTGGTGATCTTCATGATCCTGGTGACGGCGTATCTGGCGATCGCCTTCGAGTGGCGGATGGCGGTCTCGGCGCTGGTCGCGCTGATCCACGACCTGGTGATCACCGTCGGCGTCTATGCCCTGGTGGGCTTTGAGGTCACTCCGGGTACGGTGATCGGCTTCCTGACCATCCTGGGTTACTCGCTCTACGACACGGTCGTCGTCTTCGACACCGTGAAGGAGAACACCCGGGCGCTGTCCAAGCAGAACCGGCTCACCTACAGCGAGGCCGCCAACCACGCCCTCAACCAGACCCTGGTGCGGTCCATCAACACCACGGTCCTGGCGCTGCTGCCGGTTGCCGCGCTGCTGTTCATCGGTGGCGGCATCCTCGGGGCCGGCACGCTGAACGACATCTCGCTGGCGCTGTTCATCGGTCTGGCGGCCGGTGCCTACTCCTCGATCTGCGTCGCCACGCCGCTGCTGGCGCAGCTCAAGGAGGAGCAGCCGGACATGAAGGCACTGGCCAAGCGGGTCGCCCAGCGGCGTGCCGCGGACGCCAGGGCCGCGGCCGAGAAGCCGCAGTCGGAGGACGGCGAGGGAGAGGGCGAAGCCGAGGACGAGGCCGTCCCGGCCGGTGTCGTCGGCCAGCGCAACCAGCCCGTGGGCCGCGGCCGGGGCAAGGGCCGGCCGTCCGGCAAGCGCCACTGACCCAGGGTCTCCGCACCCGGGATCCGCGCTGACGGGTCCCACCGCGCAACCACCCGCCGTTCAGCGGGGGAAGTTTCCGTCGACCGACGGGGCGACTCCCCGCTGAACGGCGGTTCTCGTTGATCCACTCTGGTCATACGATCATTTTGTTCAAGTGGATCTCAGGTACACGGGGGGCGGTGTTCCGTATGTCCGGACAACACAGGCCGGGCGGACCGCCGACGGGGGCTGAGAGGCCCCTCACTCTTCTCGGCGCCGGTTGCGACGGTATCGTCGGTCATCGGCACTCGTCGGCCAGTGAGAAGAGGAACCACGTTGACCGCCCATACGGCCGCCGCTGACAGCCTGGCGGAGCTGCTGCTCTCCAGGATCCGGGACATTCCGGACTACCCCCAGCCGGGTGTGGTGTTCAAGGACATCGCACCGCTGCTCGCCGACGCCGCCGCCTTTGCGGCGATGGTCGGTGCGCTCGCGGACCGCGCCACGGCGCTGGGGGTCACCAAGGTGGTGGGCCTGGAAGCGCGCGGCTTCGTCCTGGCTGCCCCCGCCGCCCATGCGGCAGGGGTCGGCTTTGTGCCGATCCGCAAGCAGGGCAAGCTGCCCGGCCCGGTGCACAGCCGCAGCTACGACCTCGAGTACGGCTCCGCCGTGGTCGAGGTGCAGCAGGACGCCTTCGCACCCGGGGAGCGGGTCCTGGTGGTGGACGACGTGCTCGCCACCGGTGGCACCGTCTCCGCCGCGCTGGACCTGCTGCGGCAGGCCGGGGCGGAGCTGGCCGGTGTGGTGGTGCTGATGGAGCTGGGCTTCCTGGACGGCCGTAGCCGTCTTGCCGAGCACCTCGGCGCGGCCCCGCTGGAGGCGCTGATCACGGTCTGAGTGCCAGGGCACGGTCTGAGTGCCAGGGCACGGTCCGCGTGCCACGGCGCTCACCCGTATGGGAGGGATCCCCAGTCCGCCGGCCTGCCCAGGCAGCCGGCTCTCTTGGAGGAGCCTCATATGAAGCGGTTTGCAAAGATCGTCACGGCCGCCGCGATGACCGTCGGCGCCTGCGCGGTCGCGGTACCCGCCCAGGCGGCCACCGCCGTCCCGCAGTCCACGCACCGGGGCACGGCGGGATGCTTCAACTGGTCGTGGGCGGACGGCACCACCACCACGACCATCTACTACCACAACACCTGCGGCAAGAGTGCCGACCTGTGCGTGTGGTGGCGGGACGGCAAGTTCGACGACCTGCACCGGATCACCGCCGGCGCGGGAGTCCACGGCCACCGCAAGGAGACCGGGGCCATCTCGTCCATCGAGGACTGCTGACCGACCGTAGCGGCGCCGGCCCGGACACGCACTCTGCGCGTCCGGGCCGGCGCCGCCCGGCAGGGGCGGCAGTGCCCCGGTGATCTTCATCGGCACCCGCCGGAGAACGGACCACCGGCCGCATGGGTACCATGAAGGTTCCACCTTCTGCTCCTGCGTCGGACGGAAGGAACCGCTCGCCAGAGGAGCGCCTTTGCCGGAAGAGGTTGTGCCCAAGGCCGCGGCTGTCCAGGACAGCGCCCCCGTCGACCGGGAGGCGCCGGCCCCAGCAGCCGGGTCCGCCACACGCCGGGCCGAGGAGGCCAAGCCCCAGGCCGCCCCCACTGCGGCCGGGTCGGGCAGCTCACGTGCCGTGGCACCGGCCGGCGGTGCATCCGCCGTGCGGCAGCCCACCTCCTCCTCCAGCGGCCGGGTGAGGGCCCGCCTCGCCCGCCTGGGCGGCCAGCGCACCAGCACCTTCAATCCGGTTCTGGAGCCACTGTTCCGGATAGTTCGCGGCAATGACCCCAAGGCCGACCTGCGGGACATCGAGCGTGCCTACACCGTCGCCGACCGCTGGCACCGGGGCCAGAAGCGCAAGAGCGGCGACCCCTACATCACCCATCCGCTCGCGGTGACCACCATCCTCGCCGAGCTGGGGATGGACGCCCCCACCCTGATGGCCGGGCTGCTCCACGACACCGTGGAGGACACCGAGTACGGGCTGGACACCCTGCGGCGCGACTTCGGCGACACCGTGGCCATGCTGGTCGACGGTGTCACCAAGCTGGACAAGGTCAAGTTCGGCGAGGCCGCGCAGGCCGAGACGGTCCGCAAGATGGTCGTCGCCATGGCCAAGGACCCCCGCGTCCTGGTGATCAAGCTCGCCGACCGCCTGCACAACATGCGCACCATGCGCTACCTCAAGCGGGAGAAGCAGGAGAAGAAGGCCCGCGAGACCCTGGAGATCTACGCCCCGCTGGCCCACCGGCTGGGGATGAACACCATCAAGTGGGAGCTGGAGGACCTCGCCTTCGCGATCCTCTACCCCAAGATGTACGACGAGATCGTCCGGCTGGTCGCCGAGCGTGCCCCCAAGCGCGACGAGTACCTGGCCACCGTGATCGACCAGGTGCAGGGCGACCTCCGGGCCGCCCGCATCAAGGCCACCGTCACCGGCCGCCCCAAGCACTACTACTCGGTCTACCAGAAGATGATCGTGCGGGGCCGCGACTTCGCCGAGATCTACGACCTGGTGGGCATCCGGGTGCTGGTCGACACCGTCCGGGACTGCTACGCGGCCCTGGGAACCATCCATGCGCGATGGAACCCGGTGCCGGGGCGGTTCAAGGACTACATCGCCATGCCCAAGTTCAACATGTACCAGTCGCTGCACACGACGGTCATCGGGCCCGGCGGCAAGCCGGTCGAGCTGCAGATCCGCACCTTCGACATGCACCGCCGCGCCGAGTACGGCATCGCCGCGCACTGGAAGTACAAGCAGCGCGCGGTCGCCGGCGCCTCCAAGGTCCGCACCGACGCGCCCGCCGCGCCCCGCAAGGCGGGCGACAAGGGCGACCTCAATGAGATGGCCTGGCTGCGGCAGCTGGTCGACTGGCAGAAGGAGACCGAGGACCCGGGCGAGTTCCTGGAGTCGCTGCGGTTCGACCTCTCCAGCAACGAGGTCTTCGTCTTCACGCCCAAGGGCGACGTGATAGCGCTGCCGGCCAAGTCCACCCCGGTGGACTTCGCCTTCGCGGTGCACACCGAGGTCGGCTACCGGTGCATCGGCGCCCGGGTCAACGGCCGCCTGGTGCCGCTGGAGTCCACCCTGGACAACGGCGACCTGGTGGAGGTCTTCACCTCCAAGGCCGCCGGCGCCGGGCCCTCCCGCGACTGGCTGGGCTTCGTCAAGTCACCTCGTGCCCGCAACAAGATCCGCGCCTGGTTCTCCAAGGAGCGCCGCGAGGAGGCCATCGAGCAGGGCAAGGACGCCATCGCCCGCGCCATGCGCAAGCAGGGCCTGCCCATCCAGCGGATACTGACCGGCGACTCCCTGGTCACGTTGGCGCACGAGATGCGCTACCCCGACATCTCCTCCCTCTACGCCGCCATCGGTGAGGGACATGTCGCGGCGCAGTCCATCGTGCAGAAGCTGGTCCAGGCGCTCGGCGGTGAGGAGGGCGCCACCGAGGACATCGCCGAGATCACCACCCCGTCGCCCGAGCACGCCCGGCGCCGCCGGCCCAAGGGCGATCCCGGTGTGATCGTGAAGGGCGTCGAGGACGTCTGGGTGAAGCTCTCGCGCTGCTGCACCCCGGTACCCGGAGACCCCATCGTGGGCTTTGTCACCCGCGGGAACGGCGTCTCCGTGCACCGGGCCGACTGCGTCAACGTGGAGTCGCTCTCCCAGCAGCCCGAGCGCATGATCGAGGTGGAGTGGGCGCCCACCCAGTCCTCGGTGTTCCTGGTGGCCATCCAGGTCGAGGCGCTGGACCGCTCCCGGCTGCTCTCCGATGTCACCCGGGTCCTCTCCGACCAGCATGTGAACATCCTGTCCGCGGCGGTCCAGACCTCCCGCGACCGGGTGGCCATGAGCCGGTTCACCTTCGAGATGGGCGACCCCAAGCACCTCGGCCATGTGCTCAAGGCGGTCCGTGGTGTGGAGGGCGTCTACGACGTCTACCGCGTCACCTCCGCCCGTCAGCAGCGCTGACGACCGGCATCCGTACCCGGCCCCGCACGGGGTCGGGTACGCCGCGGTGCAGCGGGTCCGGTGACAGCATCCGCTCCACCGCCTGCTGCGCCGCGGCGGCCAGCGCCCGCCGGTCGGCCGCGGCGCCGGGCGGGATGGACGGCAGCAGCACCAGCTCCGCCACCAGGCCGCGGGCGGCGACCACCCGCCGCAGCGAGGCCACCAGATCGTCGTCGCCCACGAACGCGGGCGCCGTGGCCGACCGCCCCCCGGCCAGCCGGTAGCGCACCGCCATCGGCCGCACCGGGACGCCGGCATCCAGTGCGGCCTGGAAGAACGCCGCCCGGAAGGGCCCCGTACGCGCCCCGCACCAGGTGGTGCCCTCGGGGAAGACCATCGCCGACCCGCCGCCGCGCAGTACCCCGGCCACCTCGGCGACCGCCCCGGGCAGCGCCCTCAGCCGGTCCCGGTCCAGGAAGACGGTGCCCCAGCGGCCGGCCGCCCGCCCCACCACCGGCCAGCGCGCCACCTCGGCCTTGGCCAGCATCCGGCCCGGCCGCACCGCCTGGACCAGCAGCACATCCAGCCAGGACACATGGTTGGCGACCAGCAGTTCAGGGCCGTCCGCAGCGACCCGGTCCGACAGGTCCAGCACCCGGATCCGCACCCCCAGCGCTGCGGCGCCGAGCCGCACCCAGGCCCGCAGCAGCGGCACCGCCCGCGCGCCGGCCCACCGCCGGACCGGCGGCGCCAGCAGCAGACCCGCCACGATCACCGCCAGACACCCCGTCAGCCGCATGACCCGGCGCGGCATACCGACCGGCCGGCCCGGGGAACCGACGCATTCCCCGGTCGTGCAGGGCGCCAACGGCAGCCAGACGCTCACCGGGAGGCCCCGAGCGCCGTGAAGTGGCGCAGATAGCGGGGGTCGGTGCGCTCCAGGGAGAGCAGCACGAACAGGTCCGCCACCGCGAAGTCCGGGTCGTGCGCGGGCTCCCCGCACACCCAGGCGCCCAGCCGCAGATAGCCCCGCAGCAGGGCCGGCAGCGCGGTCCGCGCCGGCCGGGCGATCCCCTCGGCGCTCCACGGGGTGTGCGGCCGCACCCGGAACTCCTCGGGCGACATGTTCCGGGTGGAGACCCGGTCCCAGACGGCGGCGGCCGACCCGCCGCCGTCGGCCAGCCCCAGCGAGCAGCAGCCGGCGATCCAGTCGCACCCGGTCTCCTGGAGGTAGCGCAGCAGACCGCCCCACATCAGGCCGATCACCGCGCCGTCGCGGTGGTCCGGATGCACACAGGACCTGCCCACCTCCACCATCCGCGGGCGGATTCCCGCCAGCGCGGCCAGTTCGAACTCGCCGTCGGAGTAGAGCCGTCCCGCACGCAGCGCGGCGGCCGGACGCAGCATCCGGTAGGTGCCCACCACCGCGCCGGTCGCCTGCTCACGGACCAGCAGATGGTCGCAGAAGTCGTCGAACCCGTCGATGTCCAGGCCCGGGACGGGCGAGTGCAGGGTGGCGCCGAGCTCTCCGGCGAAGACCTGGTGACGCAGCTGCTGCACCGCTCGTACATCGGCCTGGTCGGCCGCCAGCGAGACGGCGTACTCCGCGGGGCCGGTGTCCGGTGGGGCGGCGGGTCGGGGGGCGGCGGGTCGGGGGGCGGGGGAGGCAGGGGTCAGCAGTGGGGCAGCGGTCACGGCGGACGCTCCGGGGACGAGGGTGGCGAGGCCACTGAGGGCGTGGCACCTGTATAAGTGCCCGACCCCGCCGTCTCCGGAATGACCGCCCGGGGGAGCGCAGATGTGCGGCAATTGAAGGACCGGCGCTGCCCGCCACGCAGGACGGCCGGGACCCGTGCCCACGGGTCCCGGCCGTCGTCGTATCTCACCGGTGGCGCATCGGCCTCAGCCGCTGAACTCCTCCAGCGACTTCTGCGCCTGCTCCAGCAGCTCGCGGCGCCCCGCCAGCTCGGCCTCCAGCTTGGCGGCCTTGGAGTTGTTGCCGGCCGTACGGGCCCGGGCCAGCTCGGCCTCCAGCTTGTCCACCGCGGCCTGCAGCAGCCCCGTCATGCCCTGGGCGCGCGCCCGGGCCTCCGGGTTGGTGCGGCGCCACTCGGCCTCCTCGGCCTCCCTGATCGCCCGCTCCACGGTGTGCAGCCGGGCCTCCAGCTTCGGCCGGGAATCCCGCGGCACATGGCCGATGGCCTCCCAGCGCTCACCGATCCCGCGGTAGGCCGCCTTGGCGGTCTTGAGATCGCCGATCGGCAGCAGCGCCTCGGCATCGAGCAGCAGCGCCTCCTTCAGCGTCTGGTTCTCCCGCTGCTCGGCGTCCCGCTCGGAGAAGACCGCCGAGCGGGCCTGGAAGAAGACGTCCTGGGCGCCGCGGAAGCGGGCCCACAGCTCGTCCTCGGTGTCCCGCTGGGCGCGGCCGGCGGCCTTCCACTCCGTCATCAGCTGGCGGTAGCGGGCGGCGGTGTCGCCCCAGTCGGTGGATTCGGAGAGCGCCTCCGCCTCCTGCACCAGCCGCTCCTTGCGGGCCCGCGCGTCGTCCCGCTGCTGGTCCAGCGTCGCGAAGTGCGCCTTGCGCCGCTTGGAGAACGCGGAGCGGGCGTGCGAGAAGCGGTGCCACAGCTCGTCGTCGCTCTTGCGGTCGAGCCGGGGCAGGCCCTTCCAGATGTCCACCAGGGCGCGCAGCCGGTCCCCGGCCTCCCGCCACTGGGTGGACTCGGCCAGCTGCTCGGCCTCGGCGACCAGCTGGTCCTTGGCGGTACGGGCCTCGTCCTGGGCCTTGGCCCGGGCGGCCTTGCGCTCCTCACGGCGGGACTCGACGTCCGCGGTGAGTGCGTCCAGCCGCTTCGCCAGGGCCGCCAGATCGCCCACCGCATGGCCCTCGACGACCTGGGCCCGCAGATGCTCCACCGCGGTCAGGGCATCCTTGGGCGCCAGGTCGGTGGTGCGCACCCGGCGCTCGAGGAGGCCGATCTCCACGGCGAGTCCCTCGTACTTGCGCTCGAAGTACGCGAGCGCCTCCTCGGGGGAGCCTGCCTGCCAGGAGCCGACGACGTGCTCTCCTTCGGCCGTCCGTACATAGACGGTCCCCTGCTCGTCGACACGGCCCCACGGGTCGCTGGTCACAGCGCCTCCTCCACATGACATCCGGCCCGGCGGCACGGAGCCGCCGGGGCGCGGACGTCGTCCACAGTTGATGTACGGCCGCCCGGGCTGACGGTCCGGCCGCCGACGTGCCGCTCTTGCGATGCGAGGGTCGCAGCCGTCGGGTCAGGGCACCCTACACAACAGCAACATAGGCGACGGGCGCCAGTGCTGTCCGCATCCGGGCCGGGCCTTTTCACGCGGCGTACGGCCCCCGGGCGTCACTCCTTGACCGCGGTGACCTTCTCCATCTTCACGCCGGCCACGGGGGCACCGTCCTGGCCGCCGCCCACCACACCGCCTGCGGCGATGTTCTTGAGCACGTCCATGCCCCCGGTGACCTTGCCGAACGGGGTGTAGCTGGGGGGCAGCTGGGTGTCCTTGTAGACCAGGAAGAACTGGCTGCCGTTGGTGCCCGCGCCCGCGTTGGCCATCGCCACGGTGCCGGCGGGGTAGGTGGCGCCCTTGAGGTTCTCGTCCTTGAACTGGTAGCCCGGGCCGCCCGACCCCTGGCCGGTCGGGTCGCCGCACTGCAGCACGTAGATCCCGCTGGTGGTCAGCCGGTGGCACGGCACATGGTCGAAGTACTGCTGGCCCGCCAGGAAGACGAACGAGTTCACGGTGTGCGGCGCCTTGCCGGGGTCCAGCTCCAGGGTCACCTTGCCGCAGCTGGTGTCCAGCACCGCCTGGTACTTGGCCGAGGTGTCGACGCTGATCGCCGGCTCCTTCTGCCACTGCTTGCCGTTGGGGCTGTCCGCCGAGGGCGCCTTGCAGCCCTTCACCGACGCGGGGTCGGCGCTCGCCACCGGGGAGGCGGGGGTGGATGCGGGAGCGGATGCGGAGGGGGCCGCCGAGGTGGCGGTGTCCGATGCGGCAGTGGTCTTGCCGGAGTCGCCGTCGCCCGCGAGCGCCACACCGGCCCAGGCGGCACCGCCCGCGAGCAGCACCACCGCCAGCGAGGCGCCGATCACCGTGTTCCGCCGTCGGGTGTGCTGCCGCATGTCGGCCCGGCGCTGCTGCTGCCGCTCGTACTTCGCACGGGCGAGCTGCCGCCGCCGCTTCTCGCTGTCCACCGGTGCCGTCTCCTCGTTGTTCCGGACTGCTGGGGGTGTGTGCTGGTGCGACACGCACCCGTCGGCGGCCCAGTGTAGGGATGCGGTACGTAAGCGCGGTATCAGCGGGCGGTGACAGCACCCGTACTCGCTGGAACGGACGCAGTGCGCGGCCTGCCGCGATCTGGTTCGCAAACCGCACCTCACCGCCGGTAGGCTTCCCGAAGACCTCAAAAGCCGCCACCCACCGATCCGAGGACGCACGTGTTCATCGCCGGATTTCCCGCCGGAGCCTGGGGCACCAACTGCTACCTGGTCGCGCCGGCCGCCGGCGAGGAGTGCGTGATCGTCGATCCCGGCCACGAGGCCGCCGACGGCGTCGAGGAACTGGTGCGCGAACACCGTCTGAAGCCGGTCGCGGTGGTCCTCACCCACGGGCACATCGACCATGTCGCCTCGGTGGTCCCGGTGTGCGGCGCCCGCAACATCCCGGCCTGGATACACCCGGACGACCGCTACATGATGGCCGACCCCGGCCGGGCCCTCGGACGCTCCCTGGGGCAGCAGCTGATGGGCTCCATCACCGTCGGCGAGCCCGACGACCTGCGCGAGCTCACCGACGGCACCGTGCTCGACCTGGCCGGCCTGCAGCTCACGGTCGACCATGCGCCCGGCCATACACAGGGGTCGGTGACCTTCAGGACGCCCGCCGCCGGGGACGTACCCCCGGTGCTGTTCTCGGGCGACCTGCTGTTCGCCGGCTCCATCGGACGCACGGATCTGCCCGGCGGGGACCACGCCCGGATCCTGGAGTCGCTGGCACGCGTCTGCCTGCCGCTCCCGGACGAGACGGTCGTCCTCGCCGGCCACGGAGACCAGACCAGCATCGGCCGCGAGCGCGCCGCCAACCCCTACCTCAGGCAGGTGGCAGGCGCGCTGGATGCGCCGGCCGCCCCGCGACGAGGAATGTGACGGAAGCGAAGTTGAGCACCTTCATCGCCCCCAAGGGCACCTACGACCTGATCCCGCCGGACTCCGAGACCTTCCTCGCCGTCCGCGAGGCCATCGCCGCGCCGCTGCGCGGCGCCGGGTACGGCTACATCGAGACCCCCGTCTTCGAGGACGTCAAGCTGTTCTCCCGCGGTGTCGGCGAGTCCACCGACATCGTCACCAAGGAGATGTACAGCCTCACCACCAAGGGCGGCGACGAGCTGGCCCTGCGCCCCGAGGGCACCGCCTCGGTGCTGCGCGCCGCTCTCCAGGCCAATCTGCACCGCACGGGCAACCTGCCGGTGAAGCTCTGGTACTCCGGCTCCTACTACCGCTATGAGCGCCCCCAGGCCGGCCGCTACCGCCAGTTCTCCCAGGTCGGGGCCGAGGCCATCGGCGCCGAGGACCCGGCGCTGGACGCCGAGCTGATCATCCTCGCCGTCGACGCCTACCGCTCGCTGGGCCTGCGCAGCTTCCGGCTGCTGCTCAACAGCCTCGGCGACCGCGAGTGCCGCCCCGTCTACCGCGCCGCACTCCAGGACTTCCTGCGCGGCCTGGACCTGGACGAGGACACCCTGCGCCGGGCCGAGATCAACCCGCTGCGGGTGCTGGACGACAAGCGCGAGTCGGTGCAGAAGCAGCTCACCGGTGCGCCGCTGATGCGGGATCACCTCTGCGAGGACTGCAAGGCCTACCACGAGCAGGTGCGCGAGCTGCTGACCGCGGCCGGCGTCGCCTTCGAGGACGACCCCAAGCTGGTGCGGGGGCTGGACTACTACACCCGCACCACCTTCGAGTTCGTCCACGACGGCCTGGGCTCGCAGTCCGCGGTCGGCGGCGGCGGGCGCTACGACGGGCTCTCCGAGATGATCGGCGGCCCCGCGCTGCCCTCCGTCGGCTGGGCGCTCGGCGTGGACCGCACCGTGCTGGCGCTGAAGGCCGAGGGCGTCGAGATCGACGTCCCCGCCCGTACCCAGGTCTTCGCCGTGCCGCTCGGCGAGCAGGCCCGCCAGGTGCTCTTCGGCCTGGTCACCGAGGCCCGCCGGGCCGGCGTCGCAGCCGACATCGCCTACGGCGGCAAGGGCCTCAAGGGCGCCATGAAGTCCGCGGACCGCTCCGGCGCCCGCTGGGCCGTGGTCGCCGGTGAGCGCGATCTCGCCGACGGCGTGGTCCAGCTCAAGGACCTCACCACCGGCGACCAGACCCCGGTCGCCGTCACCGCTCTCGTCACCACCCTGAAGGAGAAGCTTTCGTGATCCGCACGCACGACGCGGGCACGCTCCGCGCGGAGCACGCCGGTACCACCGTGACCCTCGCAGGCTGGGTCGCCCGCCGGCGCGACCACGGAGGCGTGGCCTTCATCGATCTGCGCGACGCCTCGGGCACCGTGCAGATCGTCGTCCGCGACCTCGACTCGGTGCACGGCCTGCGCGCCGAGTACTGCGTCAAGGTCGTCGGTGACGTCCGGGTGCGCCCCGAGGGCAATGAGAACCCCGACATCCCCACCGGCGCCGTCGAGGTGGTCGTCAGCGACCTCGAGGTGCTCTCCGAGGCCGCGCCGCTGCCGTTCCCGGTCGCCGAGTACGAGCCCGGCACGGTCAACGAGGAGGTGCGGCTCAAGTACCGCTACCTCGACCTGCGCCGCGAGGGCCCGGCCCGTGCGCTGCGGCTGCGCTCCAAGGTCAACCACGTCATCCGCACGGTGATGGAGGAGAACGGCTTCCTCGACATCGAGACGCCGAACCTCACCCGCTCCACCCCTGAGGGCGCCCGGGACTTCCTGGTCCCGGTCCGCCTCCAGCCGGGCCACTGGTATGCGCTGCCGCAGTCCCCGCAGCTGTTCAAGCAGCTGCTGATGGTCGCCGGCATGGAGCGCTACTACCAGATCGCCCGCTGCTTCCGGGACGAGGACTTCCGGGCCGACCGGCAGCCGGAGTTCACCCAGCTCGACGTGGAGATGTCCTTCGTCGACCAGGAGGACGTCCTGGACATCGGCGAGCAGGTCGTCGCCCGGGTGTGGAAGGAGGTGCACGGCTACGACCTCCCGCGTCCGCTGCCGCGCCTGAGCTACGCCGACGCCATGAACCGCTACGGCTCGGACAAGCCCGATGTGCGCTTCGGCCAGGAGCTGGTCGACCTCACCGAGTACTTCTCCGGCACCTCCTTCCGGGTCTTCCAGGCGCCGTACGTCGGCGCCGTGGTGATGCCCGGCGGCGCCGCGCAGACCCGCAAGCAGCTGGACGGCTGGCAGGACTGGGCCAAGGCCCGCGGCGCCCGCGGTCTGGCGTATGTGGTGGTCGACGCGGAGAGCGGCGAGCTGCGCGGCCCGGTCGCCAAGAACCTGTCCCAGGAGCACCTGGCCGGACTGGTCGAGGCCGCCGGGGCGGGCAAGGGCGACGCCATCTTCTTCGCCGCCGGCCGCAGGACGGCCTCCCAGGAGCTGCTCGGTGCGGCGCGGCTGGAGATCGGCCGCCGCTGCGGGCTGATCGACGAGTCCCGCTGGGAGTTCCTCTGGGTGGTCGACTTCCCGATGTTCGAGCCGGTCGAGGACGACAAGGGCGAGCAGGTCGGCTGGACCGCGATCCACCACCCCTTCACCGCGCCCACCGCGGAGTCGCTGGACACCTTCGACAAGGACCCGGCGAGCGCCCTGTCCAACGCCTACGACCTGGTGCTCAACGGGTCCGAGATCGGCGGCGGCTCCATCCGTATCCACCAGCGCGAGGTCCAGCAGCGGGCCTTCGACGCGATCGGCCTCTCCGCGGAGGAGGCCGCCTCGCAGTTCGGCTTCCTGCTGGAGGCCTTCAACTACGGCCCGCCGCCGCACGGCGGGATCGCGCTGGGCCTGGACCGGCTGGTCGCCCTTCTGGGCGGCTACGAGACCATCCGGGATGTCATCGCCTTCCCGAAGACCTCGACCGGCGGCGACCCGCTGACCGGCGCCCCGACCCCGATCACCCCCGCGCAGCGGCGTGAGGCGGGCATCGACGCCAAGCCGAAGCCCAAGGGCGAGGCGGAGCAGAAGTCCGAGGCCTGATCCCGGACGGCACAACCTTCCGGGCCCCGGCGGCTGCGTGTCCCGCAGCCGCCGGGGCCCGTTCACAACGGTGTGAGACATGGAGGGAGCAGGCGATGATCCAGCGCAGCGGAGTGGTCCGGGCGAGACCCGAGGAGCCGGAGGACGTGCCCGCCGTGCGGCGGGTGCACATGGCGGCCTTCCCCGGTCCCGGGGAGGCCGACCTGGTGGATGTGCTGCGCAAGGATCCCGTCTGGCTGCCCGGCCTGTCCTGGGTGGCGGCCGACCACCGCGGCCTGGTGATCGCCCACGCCCTGCTCACCCGGCTGGAGGTCGGCGGGGGTGCCGCGCTCGCCCTCGCCCCCGTGGCGGTCGCCCCCGAGTGGCAGCGCCGGGGGGTCGGCACCTTTGTGGTGCAGGCCGCCCTGGAGGCCGCGGACGCCGCCGGTGAGCGCCTGGTGGTGGTACTGGGTGATCCCCGCTACTACGGCCGGTTCGGCTTCACCCCGGCCTCGGGGCACGGTGTCACCGGTCCGTACGAGGTTCCGGACACCCACTTCCAGGTCCTCCCGCTGGCCGCCTATGACGGCAGCCCCTGCGGAACAGCGGTGTACCCGCCGCCTTTTGACGAGATGTGAGCCGGGCGGCGACCGCTCCGTCCGGCCGCCGCGCAATTTCTTCGAACGGGTTTGAACCGTATCCGGCCCGGCCCCGTAATCCTCCTCGACCGCGGCGCGACAGCGCCACAGCAGACCGGATCGAGGAGTGCGCAGATGAACAAGGCGACAAGGGTGGGAGCCACCGTGGGGGCCACGGCCGTGGTCCTGCTTGCAGGCGCCTGCGGTTCTTCGCAGCAGTCTGCAGGTACCACCACGGTGCAGCCCGCAGCGGCCGCGGGGGACGCCTACGGCAGCGGAGGGTACGGCAGCACCGGCTCCTACGGCGGGGACTCGGCCCAGGCGGCCCCGGCCGCGGCCGCCGGTTCGGCGGCGGCCATCAGCACCAGGAAGGACGCCAAGCTGGGCGACATCCTGGTCGACGGCCAGGGCCGCACGATGTACCGCTACGACAAGGACACCGCCAACCCGCCCACGTCCAACTGCAATGACGCCTGCGCCCAGGCGTGGCCGCCGGTGCCGGCCTCGGCCGCGAACGGCGCCAAGGTCTCCGACCCCAGCCTGCTGGGCGAGGTCACCCGTGCCGACGGCTCCAAGCAGCTCACCGTGGCGGGCTGGCCGATGTACCTGTACGCGGCCGACTCCGCGGCCGGGGACACCAACGGGCAGGGCGTCAACCAGGTCTGGTGGGCCGTCCAGCCCGACGGCAAGAAGGCCGGCCAGGCCTCGTCCGGCTCCTCCGGGGGCAGCGGCGGCTACGGTTCGGGTTCCGACTCGGGCAGCGGCTCCGGTTCGGACAGCGGCAGCAGCAGCCAGTGGATGGCTCTCTCCAGCGTCGACGACCCGCAGCTGGGCAAGATCCTGGTCGACGGCAAGGGCATGGTGCTCTACCGCTTCACCAAGGACGTCGCCTGGCCGATGAAGATCGCCTGCACCGGGCAGTGCACCAAGGTCTGGCCCCCGGCCAAGCCGCTCACCCTCCAGCAGCAGGAGGAGGCGGCCAAGGCGCTGGGCATCGACAAGAAGCTGATCACCAACATCAAGCGGCCCGACGGGATCTACCAGCTCGCCATCAACTGCTGGCCCGTCTACAACTACAGCAAGGACACCAAGCCCGGCCAGGCGTCCGGCCAGGGCGTGGGCGGCACCTGGTTCGCCGTCACCCCGCAGGGCAAGCTCACCAAGTAGCGCGGCGCGGCCGCCCAGGAGACCCGCAGGGGAACCGGCAGCGCGTGGCAGCGGCCCGCCGGTGCGGGGAAGGGGAGGGCGGCACGCGGACACCAGGTCCGCGTGCCGCCCCGTCGCATGCCCGGCCCGTCGGATGCCCGGCCCGTCGGATGCCAGGCCCGTCGTATGCCCGGCCGTCGGATGCCCGGCCCGTCGGATGCGGGGCCCCGGGCAGGTCGGCGCCGGCCGTGCTGTCGGTGCGCTGGCATACGCTGCTGGGGTGGAACCCGATCTCTTCACCGCCGCCGCCGAGGAACGCCAGGCCAAGGAGCCCGGCCGGGCACCGCTGGCCGTGCGGATGCGCCCCCGCACCCTGGACGAGGTCGCCGGGCAGCGGCAGCTGCTGGGCGAGGGCTCGCCACTGCGCAGACTGGTGGCCACCGCGCACGGCCCCGCCGCCACCTCCTCGGTGATCCTCTGGGGGCCGCCGGGCACCGGCAAGACCACCCTGGCTTATGTGATCAGCCGGGCCACCGACCGGCGCTTCGTGGAGCTCTCGGCCATCACCGCCGGGGTGAAGGAGGTCCGCGCGGTCATCGACAGCGCCCGCCGCGAGGTGGGTGCCTCCGGGCGTGAGACGGTGCTCTTCCTGGACGAGATCCACCGATTCTCCAAGGCCCAGCAGGACTCCCTGCTGCCCGCGGTGGAGAACCGCTGGGTCACCCTGATCGCGGCCACCACCGAGAACCCCTACTTCTCGGTGATCTCCCCGCTGCTCTCCCGCTCGCTGCTGCTCACCCTGGAGTCGCTCACCGACGACGACATCCGGGAGCTGCTGCACCGGGCGGTGGCCGACGAGCGCGGCCTGGGCGGGGCGCTGGTCCTGGAGGCCGACGCGGAGCGGCATCTGGTGCGGCTGGCCGGCGGCGACGCCCGTCGGGCGCTGACCACACTGGAGGCGGCGGCCGGCGCCGCGCTGGCCAAGGGCGAGTCCGGGATCACCCTGGCCACCACCGAGACCGCGGTGAACAAGGCGGCCGTCCGCTACGACCGGGACGGCGACCAGCACTACGACGTGGCCAGCGCGCTCATCAAGTCCATCCGCGGCAGCGATGTGGACGCCGCCCTGCACTATCTGGCACGGATGGTGGAGGCGGGGGAGGACCCCCGGTTCATCGCCCGGCGGCTGATGATCTCCGCCAGCGAGGACATCGGCCTGGCCGACCCCAGCGCGCTGCAGACCGCGGTGGCGGCCGCCCAGGCGGTGCAGCTGATCGGCTTCCCCGAGGCCCGGATCACCCTCTCCCAGGCGGTGATCGCGCTCGCCCTGGCGCCCAAGTCCAATGCCGCCTATCTGGCCATAGACGCCGCCCTGGCGGACGTCCGCAAGGGGCTGGCCGGCCCGGTCCCGGCGCATCTGCGGGACTCCCACTACGGCGGCGCCAAGCGGCTCGGCCACGGCCAGGGCTACCAGTACCCCCACGATCTGCCCGGCGGTATCGCGGCCCAGCAGTACGCGCCGGACACGGTTCACGGCCGCCGCTACTACCAGCCGACCCGGCACGGCGTCGAGGCACGCTATGCGGAGGTCGTGGAGCGGGTCCGGGACAAGCTCAGCGGGGAGTGAGCCGGCGGCGCCCAGCGGGGCGGCGATCCGGAGGGCGGGGCGTGGTCGGAAGCACCGTGGCGCGCCCCGTACAATGGCGTGAAGTGCCACGTCCCGTGCACGGAAGGCTCCCGGGAGACCGGGTCCGCCGACCGGCATCACCAGCGGGGCGTCGGTCGGAACCCACACCCCCGGGTGCGGGCTCCAGGAGCGTCGCGCACGTATCAGTGCCGCGGGCAGCCCACCACCACACGGCGGTGGGCCTCTCGTGCGCACGGGTGCGGGCACCGGCCCGGGAAGCGGCTGACCCCCTCCGCCACGGCGGCGACGGGTTTTCCCGGTTCGCGACAGGCGACCTCCTTCAACAGTGGTGAGCCATGCACACAACAGAGAGGTTCGGTTCACAGTGAACCAGTCCCGTCCCAAGGTGCGCCTGTCCCGCGCGCTGGGTATCCCGCTGACCCCGAAGTCCGTCAAGTACTTCGAGGCCCGCCCCTACCCGCCGGGCCAGCACGGCCGTGGGCGCAAGCAGAGCAGCGACTACAAGGTCCGTCTGCTCGAGAAGCAGCGTCTGCGCGCCCAGTACGACCTCAGCGAGACCCAGCTCTCCCGTGCCTTCGACCGCGCCCGCAAGGCCGGTGGCAAGACCGGTGAGGCGCTGATCATCGAGCTGGAGCGCCGGCTGGACGCCCTGGTGCTGCGCTCCGGGATCGCCCGGACGATCTACCAGGCCCGTCAGATGGTCGTTCACGGCCACATCGAGGTCAACGGCCGCAAGGTCAACAAGCCCTCGTTCGTGATGAAGCCCGGGTATGTCGTCACCGTGCGTGACCGCAGCAAGGAGAAGCACCCCTTCCAGGTGGCCCGCGAGGGTGGTTACGCCGGCGAGGGCCAGACCCCGAAGTACCTCGAGGTCAACCTGAAGGCCCTGGCCTTCCGTATGGACCGCGACCCGCAGCGCAAGGAGATCCCCGTGATCTGCGACGAGCAGCTGGTCGTCGAGTACTACTCGCGTTGATCCGCGGGTAGCTCACGCGTCGTACGTGGAACCGAGCCCCCGCAGCGCACAGCGCTGCGGGGGCTCGGCCTTTCCCGCGGCGGCAGGGCCCTCCAGCGCCCGTGCCACCGCCGCGTCCAGGCCCAGCCGGGTGCCCAGCCGGAAGGCCTCCGCCGACTCCTGCTCGGTGAGCCCGGCCTCGGCCCGCGCCGTGCACTCGTCGTGCGGCGCCCGGAAGTTCCGCGAGCCGAACAGCGGGATGCCCACCGCCTGCCAGAGCCGGTGCGCCGCGCCCTGCAGCAGCCGAGCCTCCCGCAGATCCCCCGAGGAGCCGTCCGCGCCGGGTTCGGTGGCCAGCAGTGCCAGCATCTCCAGGCCGAGCACCACACCCACCAGATCGCGGAAGAGGTGGTTGAGGCGTACGCACTCCCGGGCATGCGCCCGGGCCGAGCCCACCTCGCCCAGCTGCCACTCCGAGTACGCCATGGCATAGAGGCCGTAGGCGTACGCCCACTGCTCCCCGTACTCCTCGCACAGGTCGCGGACCCGCTCCATCCACAGGTCGCCGGTGGCCGTGTCGCCCTGGAAGACGGCGGCCAGCCCCAGTTCGAACATGGCCATCAGCACATTGCTGTTGAGCTCGCCGAGCTTCTCGTAGTGCCACAGCGCCTCCTCGAAGAGCTCCGCGGCGCGGGCCGGCTCGTCCCCGATCAGTGCCGCGCAGCCCTGCCGGTGCACCGCATAGGCGAGCGCCAGGTCGTCCCCGGTGTCCACGGCCTGCTGCCGGCACTCCTCCAGCAGCGGCCTGGCATGGCGGAGATCCCCCTGGAGCGTCGCCATGTACCCGGTCACCCAGAGCGCCTTGGCGCGCGCCGGAGTGGGCTCATGGGCCAGCGACAGGGCGCGGTCCAGCCACAGCCGCCCCTCGCCGAGGTGGCCGCACCCCACCCAGTAGAACCAGAGCGTCCCGGCCAGATGGAGCGCCGACTGCTCCTCGCCGGGCTCGCTCACGCAGAAGTCCAGCGCCGCCCGCAGATTCGCGTGCGCCAGCCGCGTCCGGTCGCCGGTCTCGGCCTGGCGCGCGGAGAACCACTCCACCTCGCCCCAGGTGGCCAGGCCCAGGTACCAGTCCCGGTGCCGGCGGCGCATCCGGCTCTCCTCGCCCAGCGACCGCAGCCACCAGGCTCCGTACTCGCGGACCGTGTCCAGCATCCGGTAGCGGGCGCCGCCGGGGCCGGCCTCACGCACCACGACCGACTTGGCCACCAGCTCGGAGAGCACCTCAAGCACCTCCTCCGCCTCGATGCCGCCGCCCGGGCAGACGTACTCGGCCGCGTCCAGGTCGAAACCGTCGGCGAAGACCGACAGCCGGGCCCAGAGCAACCGTTCCTGCGGGGTGCACAGCTCATGGCTCCAGCCGATGGCCGTACGCAGGGTGCGATGGCGTGGCAGCGCCGTCCGGGAGCCCCCGGTGAGCAGCCGGAACCGGTCGTCCAGCCGCTCCGCGATCTGCTCCACGGACAGGGCCCGCAGCCGGCCGGCGGCCAGCTCCACCGCCAGCGGAATACCGTCCAGGCGGCGGCAGACGGCCGCCACCACCGCCCGGTTCTCCGCGGTGACCCGGAAGCCGCCCGGCACCGCGGCCGCCCGGTCGGCGAACAGCCTGACCGCGTCCTCCACCTCGGCCGTACCGTCCACCGGGCCGTCCACCGGGCCGTCCACCGGGCCGTCCTCGGCCACCGGCAGCGGCGCCAGCACCAGCAGATGCTCGCCCTGGACCCGCAGCTCCTGGCGGCTGGTGGCCAGCACCCGCAGACCCGGCACCGCCCGCAGCAGTGCCTCCACCAGCGCGGCGCAGGCGTCCACCAGATGCTCGCAGCCGTCCAGCACCAGCAGCAGCTCCCGGTCGGCCAGCTGCTCCACCAGCGTCTGGGCCGGCTGCCGGGTGGTGGAGTCGGTCATTCCCAGCGCCTCCAGCACCGCATGGCCGAGCAGCGAGGGATCCTGCACCCCCGCGGACTCGACCAGCCAGGCGCCGTCCCGGAACAGTCCCCGCACCATGGTGGCGGCCCGCAGCGCCAGCCGGCTCTTGCCGACGCCGCCCGGACCCGTCAGCGTGACCAGTCGCGAGACGCCCAGCAACCGGCCGGTCTCGGCGAGCTCCGATCGGCGGCCCACAAAGCTGGTGGTCTCTGCCGGGAGGTTGCCCGGACAGCCCCCTGCCTTCGCAGACACCCTGTGCGCCCCCTCTGCCGCCGTCAACGCCCTGTGTCCCCAGCCCAACGAGGGGCCCGCCGGGCAGGTTACGTCGGACCCGGGCCGCGCCGGCCGGGGCGCCGCAGGGCGCCGCCCCGTAATGCGGTCGGGAAAGCGGGTGGCGGCGCGATAGGGTTCTGCCCTGTGGCTTGACGTGCGCGCCCGACCGTTCCGCGCACTGCGGAGCCCCGCCGCGACGGGCCCCCGCCGGGACCGAGCCGGCAGCCGAACCAGCACACGAGGGAGCACGCAAGGTGTCCGTGGGAGAGATGGCCGGCCTGATCGTGGCCGTCTTCTGGGCCGTCCTCGTGACCCTGCTCGCTGTGGTTCTGGTACGGCTGTCCCGGGTGCTCAAGGAGGCGGCCGTGCTGGTCACCGCCGTGTCCGAGCAGGCCGTGCCGCTGCTGGAGGACGCCTCGACCGCCCTGGCCGGCGCCCAGCAGCAACTGGACCGGGTCGACGAGATCACCGCCAACGTCCAGGACGCCGCCGCCAACGCCAACGCACTCTCCTCCACCGTCGCCGCCACCCTCGGCGGCCCCCTGGTGAAGGTCGCCGCCTTCAGCTACGGCGTCCGCCGGGCCGTCGCCCGGCAGCAGGGAGCGGCCGGCCGGGTGCCGGCGCAGACCGACCGGGACGCCCTCGCCGCCCTGGTGCGCGCCGAGGTCCGGGCCGCCACCGCGCCCCGCCGCCGCGGACTCGCCTCCCGCATCCGGCGAGCTGTGAGGGGCTGACGACACCGTGCGACGCATCTTCTGGATGGCGGTCGGCGCAGGCGCCACCGTCTGGGCCATGGGCAAGGCCAATGAGGCCGCCCGCCGGCTCACCCCCACCGGCCTGGCCGGCACCGCCGCGCGCGGCGCCCTGGACCTCGGCGACGCGGTGCGCGGCTTCGCCGGCGAGGTGAGGGCGGGGATGGCCGAGCGCGAGCAGCAGCTCCGGGCCGACCTCGGCCTCGACGGCAGCGCGGTGCTCCCGCCCCGCCGGGCCCTGGCCGCTCCCCGCGATCCGGCGGTCGAGTACCGAGCTATCGCGCCGGCCCCGGGCATGCCCGAGGCCGGCCCGGTCCGCCGCCTCACCCCAGTCAAGACACCACCCGCCCTCGAGACGACCCCCGATCCCCGCGAGGCAGGACTGCGCGGCCGACGCCCGCGCAGGGGCAGCACCCACAACCGGAAGGACCACTGATGGAGTCGGCAGAGATCCGCCGCCGCTGGCTGCGCTTCTTCGAGGAGCGCGGCCACACCGTCGTTCCGTCGGCCTCCCTGGTCGCCGACGACCCCACGCTGCTGCTGGTGCCCGCAGGCATGGTGCCCTTCAAGCCGTACTTCCTCGGCGAGGTCAAGCCGCCCTTCAGCCGCGCCACCAGCGTGCAGAAGTGCGTCCGTACCCCGGACATCGAAGAGGTCGGCAAGACCACCCGCCACGGCACCTTTTTCCAGATGTGCGGCAACTTCTCGTTCGGCGACTACTTCAAGGAAGGCGCCATCAAGTACGCGTGGGAGCTGCTCACCAGCTCCGTCGCGGACGGTGGCTACGGCCTGGAGCCCGAGAAGCTCTGGATCACCGTCTACCAGGACGACGACGAGGCCGAGAAGATCTGGCGCGATGTCATCGGGGTGCCCGCGGAGCGCATCCAGCGCCTGGGCATGAAGGACAACTTCTGGTCGATGGGCGTCCCCGGCCCCTGCGGCCCCTGCTCGGAGATCAACTACGACCGCGGCCCGGCCTACGGCGAGGAGGGCGGCCCGGCGGTCAACGGCGAGCGCTACCTCGAGGTCTGGAACCTCGTCTTCATGCAGTACGAGCGCGGCGCCGGCGACGGCAAGGACGGCTTCGAGATCCTGGGCGACCTGCCCAGCCGCAACATCGACACCGGCCTCGGCCTGGAGCGTCTCGCGGCGGTCCTCCAGGGCGTCGACAACATCTACGAGATCGACACCACCCGGATGATCCTCGGCCGGGCCGGTGAGCTCACCGGCCACCGCTACGGCGCCGGCGAGAAGAGCGATGTCTCGCTGCGCGTCATCGCCGACCACATCCGCACCGCCGTGATGCTGATCAGCGACGGCGTCACCCCCGGCAACGAGGGCCGCGGCTATGTGCTGCGCCGGATCTTCCGCCGCGCCATCCGCAATATGCGGATGCTCGGCGCCACCGGCCCGGTCGCCCACTCTCTGGTGGACGTCACCATCGAGGCGATGGGCCCGCAGTACGCGGAGCTCGTCGAGGACCGCAAGCGGATCGAGACGGTCGCGGTCGCCGAGGAGACCTCCTTCCTCCAGACCCTGCGCACCGGCACCACCATCCTGGACTCCGCCGTCTCCGAGGCCAAGCAGGCCGGCAGCGCGGTGCTGGCCGGCGACAAGGCCTTCCAGCTCCACGACACCTATGGCTTCCCCATCGACCTCACCCTGGAGATGGCGGCCGAGCAGGGCGTCACCGTGGACGAGGCGGGCTTCCGCACCCTGATGGCCGAGCAGCGCAACCGCGCCAAGGCCGACGCCAAGGCCAAGAAGCTCGGGCACGCCGACGTCTCCGCGTACCGCGAGGTCGCCGACCGCGCCGGCACCACCGCTTTCACCGGCTACACCGACACCACCGGCGAGTCGACCGTGGTCGGCCTGCTGGTCGACGGTGTCCCCTCGCCGGCCGCCCATGAGGGCGACGATGTCGAGGTCGTGCTGGACCGCACCCCCTTCTACGCCGAGGGCGGCGGCCAGCTCGCCGACCACGGCCGCATCCGCTTCGACTCGGGTGCCGTGGTGGAGGTCCGCGACGTCCAGCAGCCGGTGCCCGGTGTCACCGTGCACAAGGGCACCGTGCAGGTCGGCGAGGTGGTGCTGGGTGCGGGCGCGTACGCCCAGATCGACCTCGACCGCCGCCGTGCGGTCTCCCGGGCGCACTCCGCCACCCACCTCACCCACCAGGCGCTGCGCGACGCCCTCGGCCCCACCGCCGCCCAGGCGGGCTCGGAGAACGCGCCGGGCCGCTTCCGCTTCGACTTCGGCTCGCCGACCGCCGTCCCCGGCAGTGTGCTCACCGATGTCGAGCAGAAGATCAACGAGGTGCTGGCCCGCGAACTGGACGTCACCGCAGAGGTGATGACCATGGACCAGGCCCGCAAGCAGGGCGCCATCGCGATGTTCGGTGAGAAGTACGGCGACGCGGTGCGGGTCGTCACCATCGGCGACTTCTCCAAGGAGCTGTGCGGCGGCACCCACGTCGCCAACACCTCCCAGCTGGGCCTGGTGAAGCTGCTCGGCGAGTCCTCCATCGGCGCCGGGGTGCGCCGGGTCGAGGCGCTGGTGGGCGTGGACGCCTACCAGTTCCTGGCCCGTGAGCACACCGTGGTCGCCCAGCTCACCGAGCTGGTCAAGGGCCGCCCGGAGGAGCTGCCGGAGAAGATCTCCGGCATGCTCGCCAAGCTCAAGGACGCCGAGAAGGAGATCGAGCGGTTCCGCGCCGAGAAGGTGCTCGCCGCCGCTGCCGGTCTTGCCGCCGCCGCCCAGGACGTCCACGGTGTCGCCCTGGTCGCCGCCCGCGTCCCGGACGGCACCGGCGCCGACGACCTGCGCAAGCTGGTGCTGGACGTCCGCGGCCGGCTCGGCTCGCGCCCGTCCGTGGTCGCCGCCTTCACCGTGGCGAACGACCGCCCGCTGACCGTGGTCGCCACCAGCGAGGCGGCCCGCGAGCGCGGCATCAAGGCCGGGGAGCTGGTCCGTACCGCCGCCAAGACCCTCGGCGGCGGCGGTGGCGGCAAGGACGACGTCGCCCAGGGCGGCGGCTCCAACCCGGCCGCCGTGGACGAGGCGATCGAGGCGGTCCGCCGCCTGGTCGCCGAGCGCGCCGTCTGATGCGCCGCGGCCGGCGGATCTCCGTCGACGTCGGGGACGCCCGGATCGGGGTCGCCTCATGCGACCCCGACGGGCTCCTCGCCACCCCGGTGGAGACCGTGCCCGCGGGCGGCAAGGCCCGCGCCCGGATCGCCGCGATCGTCGAGGAGTACGAGGCCATCGAGGTGGTCGTCGGACTGCCCCGCTCGCTCAGCGGCAAGGAGGGTCCGGCGGCGGTCAAGGTCCGTGCCTTCGCGGGGACGCTGGCCGCGCTGGTCGCCCCGGTGCCGGTGCGGCTGGTGGACGAGCGGATGTCCACCGTCACCGCCACCCATGGGCTGCGCGCCTCCGGCGTGAAGTCCAAGAAGGGCCGCTCGGTGATCGACCAGGCCGCCGCCGTGGTCATCCTGCAGACGGCCCTGGAGGCCGAACGGGTGAGCGGAAACCCGCCCGGTGAGAGTGTCGAACCGGCCTGACCCGAGCAGTACCTAGGCTCACCAGGGGGCCCGCCGAATGCGGCGGGCCCCCTCGTGCATCCGCTCCCGGGCGAGCCGCCCGGACCGCCGGTGAGGGACCCATGACCGACCAGGACTCGCCCGCCGGACCGAACCCCGGCTCCATCGACGCACTGGCCGCGCAGGCCTCCCAGGACCCGGCCCAGGACCGGGTCCGCCGCAGCCGCAACCGACTGGCCTGCGGCATCAGCGCCCTGCTGCTGGCGATCGTGCTCACCCTCGGCGGTCTGCTGCTGCGTGCCTGGTGGACCGGCTCCCAGTTCGCGGCCCCTGACGACTACCCCGGCCCCGGCACCGGATCGGTACGCGTGGACGTACCGCAGGGCGCCAACCTCACCCGGATCGGACGGCTGCTGTACGACGGGGGTGTGGTCGCCAGCGTGGAGGCCTTCACCCGGGCCGCCATGGCCGACCCCAGGGCCGTCTCCATCCAGCCCGGCGACTACGCCCTGCGCCACCGGATGTCCGCCCTCGCGGCGCTGGGTGTCCTCACCGACCCCGCCAACGCCGGCGGCCTGGTGATCCCCGAGGGCCGGCGGGCGCAGCAGGTGTACGCCGCGGTCGATCTGAGGCTCGGCCTCAGACCCGGCACCACCGCCGCCGAGGCCCACCGCGGAGCCGCCACTCTGGGGCTGCCGGGCTATGCGGGCGGGCGGACGGAGGGGTTCCTCTTCCCCGCCCGGTACAGCGTGGGCCACGGCACCAGTGCGGCCGCCCTGCTGCGCCGGATGGTCGCCCAGGCCAGGACGGAGTTCGCGGCGGACGGCCTGGGCACCGGTCCCGGCGCCTACCAGGTGCTCGTCATCGCCAGTCTGGTGCAGGCCGAGGCCCAGTCGCCGGCGGACTTCGGCCGGGTCGCCCGGGTGATCACCAACCGGCTCGCCCGGGGCATGCCGCTCCAGCTGGACTCGGCCCTCAACTACGGCCTGGGCCGCACCACCCTGGACACCAGCCACCAGGACATCACCGTGGAGAACCCCTACAACACCTATCTGCACCCGGGCCTCCCGCCGACCCCGGTGGACAACCCCGGCCATGCGGCGATCCGCGCGGCGCTGCATCCCACGCCGGGCGGCTGGCTCTACTTCGTGACGGTCAAGCCCGGCGACACGCGGTTTACGGACAGTTACAGTGTGCAGCAGCGCAACGTGGCGGAGTTCAACCGCTACCAGCAGCAACATCGCAGCTCAACGCCGTCCGCGCGGCGCTGACCCGGTCGCGTCCGGCAGATCCGATAGGTTGCCGCCGTTGCGGTACGGTAACGTCTCCGGGCACCGGTGAGGCAGCTAGTACGCCGGTTCGAGAGCGAATGCGGGACGCCGTCCCGGACGGTCGGGCGATGCCGGCCGGTTCGTCGGTTCAAAAGGGGATCAATGACTGACCTGGGTCGGGGGTACGGCTCCCAGCCGTGGAACGCTGGCGACCCGCTGTACGGGGACATGCCGCAGCAGGGCGGCAACCCGGGCGGTCACGGTCAGCAGGCTTCGCAGGCCTCGCAGGGCGGCTACGGCCAGGGCCAGCAGCAGGGCTGGCCGACGGATCCGTACGGCGGGCAGCAGGGCGGCTGGCAGCAGCAGCCCCAGCAGCCCCAGTACCCGCAGCAGCAGCAGTACCCGGGGCAGTACCCCCAGCAGCAGCCGCAGCACCCCCAGCAGCAGCAGCCTCAGCAGCAGTACCCGCAGCAGCAGCAGCAGTACCCGGGCCAGTTCCCTCCGCAGCCCCGGCGCCCGCAGCAGCAGCCCCAGCAGCCGCAGCCGCGCCCGCAGCCCCAGCAGCCGCAGGACGAGTTCGACTGGCAGGCCGAGGCCGACGCGCTGAACCGCCCCGCCGCCGAGCCCGACGCCGAGGAGGAGTGGTCCGGCGAGGAGGAGTACGCGGAGGAGGCCGGCGGCTCGTTCTTCGGCGATCAGGACGACAGCCGGGGCGCCGAGCGGCGCCGCAAGCAGCAGGGGAAGAAGTCCGGCCGCCGCAACGGCGGCGCCTGTCTGGTCATCTCCGTCGTCCTGGTCGGCATCCTGGGCGCCGGCACCTACTACGGCTACGGCTTCTACCAGGACCACTTCGGCCCGCCGCCGGACTTCGCCGGTGTCGGCACCGGCTCGGTCCAGGTGGACATCCCTGACGGTGCCACCGGGACGCAGATGGGTGCTGCGCTGAAGAAGGCCGGCGTGGTGAAGAGCGTCGACGCCTTCGTCAAGGCCTACAACGGCAATGCCAAGGCCCAGACGATCCAGGCGGGCTTCTTCACCATGAAGCTCCAGATGTCGGCGGCCGAGGCCGTGAAGTTTCTGATCGAGTCGGCCGGAGGCGACGTCCTGATGGTGCCGGAGGGCCGTCGGGCGTCGGAGATCTACGCGATGATCGACGCCAAGCTGAAGCTCGACCAGGGCACCACCGCCAGGACGGCCAAGACAGAGGTCGGGAAGCTGGGCCTGCCCGCCTGGGCGCATGGGAACCCCGAGGGCTTCCTCTTCCCGGCCCGCTACCCCGTGGGCAAGGGCATGAAGCCGTTCAGTCTGCTCAAGCAGATGGTCGCCCGCGCCAATGAGGAGTTCGCCAAGTTCGGCTACGCCGACGGTTATCGCAAGGACGGCCTGAAGTCGCCGTACGAGCTGCTGACCGTCGCCAGCCTGGTCCAGGCCGAGGGCTTGAACTCCGACGACTTCGGCAAGATCTCCCAGGTCGTCTACAACCGGCTGAAGCCGGGCAACACGGAGACCAACGGCTTCCTGGAGTTCGACTCGACCTACAACTACGCGCGCGGGAATCGCACGCTCCATGTCAGCGCCGAGGAGATGCGGCGCTACAAGAGCAACATCAACACCTATTACACAAAGGGCCTCCCTTCGCAGCCGATCAGCAATCCCGGCGAGGAGGCGCTCAAGGCCGCCCTCAACCCGACCCCGGGCCCCTGGTACTACTTCGTCTCGGTCACCCCGACCGACACCAGGTTCGCGGCGACACTCGCCGAGCACCAGAAGAACCAGCAGGCCTTTGAGGAGGAGTTGAAGAAGAGCGGAGGCAACGGGTGACCCGCGTCCGCCACCGTGCGGCGGTCCTGGGCTCGCCGATCGCCCACTCGCTCTCGCCCGTGCTGCACAACGCGGCGTACGCCGCCCTCGGTCTGGACGACTGGCACTACGGCCGCCATGAGGTGGACGAGGCCGCGCTGCCCGGGTTCCTCGGGTCGCTGGACGTGGCCGGCGAGGGCTGGGCCGGGCTTTCGCTGACCATGCCGCTGAAGCGGGCCGTCATCCCGCTGCTGGACGAGGTCAGCGCCACCGCTCTGGCGGTGGACGCCGTGAACACGGTGGTCTTCACCGCCGACGGTCGCCGCACCGGTGACAACACCGACATCCCCGGCCTGGTCGCCGCCCTGGCCGAGCGGGGCATCGAGAAGGTCGACTCGGCGGCTGTGCTGGGCGCGGGTGCCACCGCCTCCTCGGCGCTGGCCGCGCTCTCCCGGATCTGCACCGGTGAGGTCACCGCCTACGTCCGCAGCCCCGAGCGGGCCGCGCAGATGCACGCCCTGGGCGACCGCCTCGGTGTGGCCGTCCGCACCGCACCGTGGGAGCGCGCCGCCGAGGCCCTGGCCTTGCCGCTCACCGTCTCCACCACCACGGCGGGCGCCAACGACCACCTCGCGGACGCCGTGCCCGACCGGCCCGGCGCCTACTTCGACGTGCTCTACCACCCCTGGCCCACCCCGCTGGCCGCCGCCTGCGCGGCCCGCGGCGGCGCCGTGCTGGGCGGCCTGGACCTGCTGGTCCACCAGGCCGTGCTCCAGTGCGAGCTGTTCACCGGGATGCGCCCGGCCCCGCTCGCCGCCATGAGGGCTGCCGGCGAGGCCGCCCTCCGGGTGGGCTGAGCCGGCTTCCCGCCCGGTGCCACGGCGTGGGCAGCCCGTGACGGCAGGGCTCCCGGAGCCCGGACGGTGCTTCACCGGTGGGCCGGTGGGCCGGTGGTCCGGTGGTCCGAGGACCGGTGGTCCGGTGGTCCGAGGACGCAAGAGTGGGACCAGGACCGGCGCTCCGGCCGGAAGTCCGAGCGGGGCGCCGGTCCTGGTGTGTCGCGCGGCGAGGGGAAGGGTGCCGCGCGGGGCGTCGGCAGGTGGGCTCACCCCTTGCTGGCTCCGAGGGTGAGTCCGGAGACGAACTGCTTCTGGAGGGCGAAGAACACCACCAGGGTGGGTATGGCGACGATCAGCGCCGCAGCCGATATGAGGTTGTTGTTGACGAAGAACTCGCCGGTGAGGTTGTTCAGTGCTGCGGTGACCGGCCGGTTGCTGCCGGTCTGCATCAGGACGGTGGCCCAGAAGAAGTCGTTGTAGATCCAGGTGAATTCCAGCGTGGCCAGTGCGGCCAGTACCGGGCGGCAGAGGGGCATGATGATCTGCCAGTACTGCCGCCAGGCGGAGGCTCCGTCGACCAGTGCGGCTTCGCCGAGCTCTCCGGGAATGGTCCGCATGTAGTTGGACAGCACAAAGGTGCAGAACCCGGTCTGGAAGGCGACGTTGATCAGGATCAGGCCGAGGAAGGAGTCGTCCAGCTTGCCGGACGACGCCAGCCAGGTCGGCAGCTGGACCAACTGGTAGATCTTGAACAGCGGGGTGATGACGGCCTGCTGGGGCAGCAGGTTTCCGGCAGTGAAGATCATCAGCAGCACGATGTTGATCCGGAAGCTGAACCGGGCCACCACAAAGGCGACCATGCTGGACAGCAGCAGAGTGATCACCAGGGCCGGCACCGTGATGAGCACGGAGTTCCAGAAGTAGTGCGGGAGTTCCGCCTGCGTCCAGGCGGTGGTGAAGTTGCCCAGGTTGTAGTGGCCGCCGACCGACACATAGCCGTGCGTCGCAGTGTCCCCGTACGGGCGCAGTGCGGTGTAGAAGGCGTACAGCAGGGGGGCGAGCCAGATGACCGAGGTTCCGATCAGGAACAAGTGCAGGGCGATGCGCGCAGAGCGCGGTGACGGCGGTCGGCTGGGCGTGGGCGGGGCCGTGCGCGGCGCCGGGCGCTCGGTGGTGATCGCGGTCATTCGCGCTCGTCCCTTCGGAGCATGGTGATCAGGTACGGCACGATGAATGCCAGCGAGATCAGCAGCAGGATGGTCGCGAGGGCGGAGCCGAAACCGATACGGCTGGCTTCGCCGATGATGTTGTTTGTGACCAGCACCGAGAGCAGCTCGAGGCCGTTGGTGCCCTTGTTGATGACGTAGACGATGTCGAAGGCCCGCAGCGACTCGATCACCGTGACCACGAGAACGACGATGTTGATCGGCCGCAGGGTGGGCCAGACCACATGCCGGAAGGTCTGCCAGCCCCCGGCCCCGTCGAGCGCGGCGGCCTCCTTCTGGGAAGGGTCGACGCTCTTCAGCCCGGCCAGAAAGAGGATCATGACATAGCCGGCCTGCCGCCAGCAGGCCATCACCATGACGGCCCAGATGTTGAGGTGGGGGTTGCCCATCCAGTCGACGACATGACCGGTGGAGTGGCCGGTCAGGTTGTTGAGCAGGCCCTGGGTGGGCGAGAAGATCAGCTCGGTCATGAAGCCGATCAGCGCCATCGAGAGCACCACGGGCATGAAGAGGATGCTCTGGTACACGCGGGAGAAGCGGATCTGCTTGTCGAGTTGGACGGCGAGGAAGAGGCCGAACGGAGCGGGCAGGCAGAAGAAGACGGCGAGCCACACCAGGTTGTGCTCGATGGCGGGGTGGAACTGGGGGTAGATCGTGAAGATGTTCTTGTAGTTGTCCAGCCCGACCCACCGGATGGTCGAGAGGTCGCCGAAACCCGACCAGCTGGCGAAGGACAGGACGACGGAGGCCAGGGCGGGTATCCAGACCAGGCCCACCGTGATGAGAGTCGGCACTCCGCCCATCAGGCTGAGCGTCACCCGGTCCCGTACCGTCAGGGTTCTCAGGCGGCGGCGCCGTTTCGCTGGTACGGGCGCTGCTGGGGCTGCGCCCTCGACAATGGTCATGCGTTCCTCGCAGTCGTGCTGATCCGAAGGCCGTGGCGGGCGGGCCGACCTGAGGTCGGCCCGCCCGGCGGAGAGGGTCAGCCCGCGGCCGACCAGATGCTCTTGGCCTGCTTGTCGACGTTCGACAGGATGCTTGTGATGTCGCCCGGGCGGTTGAGGAACGACTGGATCGCGGGGAGCATCACGGGGTCGGCGAAGTCCGGCCGGGTGTCGCGGTCCATGAACTGGGAGAGGTTCTTCGCGCCCGTGATGAGCTGCGCGGCGGCGGTCTGCGGGGCGGTGTACTTGGAGGTGTCGACGCCGTTGGCGGTGGCGATGTCGGCAGGGTTGCTGCCCAGCCACAGCTGCTGTGCCTTGGCGGTGCCCAGGTATTCCAGCAGCTTGAAGGCGCCGCCCTTGTTCTTGGGGGACCTGGAGACCATGAAGCCGTCGATGGGCGCCTCGACGGCGTCCTGGCGGTAGGCCGGGTTGATCTCGGGGAAGGCGAAGAAGCCCAGGTCGTCGGCCTTGTCGCCGGTGAAGATGGTGCCGATCTGGTCCAGCCCGATCACCATCATGCCGGCCTGCTGGTTGAGGATCTGCTGGGCGCCCTCCTGCCAGGTGAGGCCGAGGAACCCGGGCGAGTAGTAGGGCAGCAGCTGAGCCCACTGGTCGAACACGGCCTTGACCTGCGGGGTGTTCCAACTGTCGCCCTTGCGCATCAGGTTGATGTGGAAGTCGAACCCGTTCATGCGCATGTTGAGGTAGTCGAAGGTGCCCATCGCGGGCCAGCCGTCCTTGTCGGTGAAGGCGATCGGGATGATCCCGTCGCTCTTCATCTTCCTGGCCAGCGCTATGTACTGGTCCCAGCTGGTCGGCGCCTCATACCCCTTGGACTTCCACAGGCTCTTGCTGTAGAAGACGGCCCACGGATAGTAGTCGAAGGGCACCAGGTAGTAGTGGCCGTCGGCGCCCTTGCTCTGTGCCTGCATGGCCGGGGTGTAGTTCGCCCCGATGCTGCCCCAGACCTCGTCGACGTTGCTGAGCAGACCCTGCGCGGCGAAGTACTGCATGCGCTCACCGGCGAACCAGTTGAACACGTCGTCCGGGTTGCCCTGGAGGTAGGTCGAGATGTTCTGCTGGAAGGTGTTGTGGTCGACCCAGTTGGGCTTGACCGTGATGCCGGTCGCCTTGGCGGCTGCTGCGAACAGCGTCTCGTAGGCGCCCTTGGGCTCCGGAACCGCCGCGTTCGAGCCGAAGGTGACGGTTCCTGAGGCGTCGCCCGTGCTGGTGCTCGAACCGTTGCTGCCACAGGCGGAGAGAAGGGGCGCCACGCTCAGCGCGCCGACGCCGAGCAGCGCGCCACGCAGAACGGCTCGCCGGCCCACGGCGTGTCCGCTGCCTGACGATGGCGATCGGCGGCCGTCGGCGGAGGTGGGGAGCATGCGTTCTCCAAGGGGTGTGCGGTGCCTGCAGAGGGGATGCGTCCGCCGGGGAGCAGGCGCGTGGGGGCGGCAGCCGCGGGGTGCCGCTCCACGCGGGCGCGACGTTGCCGAGGCCGCCGGCCAATGGCCCCCGCGTGTGCGGAAGGCTGCCTGCTCCCTGTTCACGCCCGTGCCCGCACACCCCGAGGGGCGTGCGGAACCGCCGGTACGAAGCTGCGGGGCAGCCACGAGGCGGGTGGCGGACCGTCTCGTTCGGCGTGTGACCTGAGGGGCACTCAGGCCGTGACGGAAGCGACGAAAGTATGAGAGCGAACATCTGCCGCAGCGTCAAGAGCGTTCGTGTTCATTCATGAGAGAATTGGTGAGATCTTGTCCCAATGCTGGGGCCGCAATCGTTGAGCAGGCCACCGGCCCGGGGCGGCCTCCCGGCCCCGGGGTGCGACCTGCATGAGGTGTCCCGGGAGCCCGGTGACGGTGGCGGTGCACCCGTGCCCCCGGGAGGCCTTGCCTGGGAGCCCCTGCCGCGCCGGGGGCCCGATTCCGGGCCGCACCGGCGCGGCTGCCGGCGGGCACTGCACAAAAGGCGTGAACAGCGGCACTCTGCTGCCTGCTGTGTGATCCGGCTCCTGTCCGCCGCGGTCCGGCCGGGACGTCATCCCCTCGCGGAGGTCGCACCGTCGGACCTGCCCACACCGCTGCGTGGAGCGGGAGTTGACTCACCGTCGGCGGACGTCCGATCCCGGCCTCTTTGATCTGATGCCTTGACAGTTCGTTGGCGGAGGGCATGATAGGGGACTTGTTCGGTTCCGTTCAGTTGCGTTTGGTTGTGTGTTCCGTCCGCCCTGCTTGCGAAAGAAGGGACCACCCCACCCATGCCATCGCTGTCCCGCAGGATCCTGACGTGTCTGACCGCGGGTGCCGTCTGGACCGGCGCACTCGGTCTGGCAGCCGTCACCACCGGCATAGCCACAGCTCCCCCCGCTGCCGCGCTCGACAACGGCCTCGCCTCACTCCGCAGATGGGCTTCAATGACTGGAACGCCTTCGGCTGCGACGTCAGCGAGCAGCTGATCAAGCAGACCGCCGACTACTTCGTCAGCTCCGGGCTGAAGGACGCCGGCTACCAGTACGTCAACATCGACGACTGCTGGATGACCCACGAGCGAGACGCCGACGGCCGCCTGGTGCCCGACGCGGTGAAGTTCCCCGACGGGATCAAGGGCACCGCCGACTACGTCCACGGCCTGGGCCTCAAGCTGGGCATCTACGAGGACGCCGGAACCGCCACGTGCGCCGGCTACCCCGGCAGCCTGGGCCACGAGACGACCGACGCGCAGACCTTCGCCGACTGGGGTGTGGACTACCTCAAGTACGACAACTGCAACAACAAGAGCGACGGCACCCGCCAGGATTTCGTGAACCGCTACACCGCGATGCGCGACGCCCTGCAGGCGACCGGCCGCCCCATCGTCTACTCCCTGTGCGAATGGGGCCAGCAGCAGCCCTGGGAGTGGGCCTCCGACATCGGGAACTCCTGGCGCACCACCGGTGACATCAGCGACAACTGGGCGAGCATGCTCTCCATCCTGAAGAGCAATGTGTCCCTCGCGCAGTACGCCGGCCCGGGCCACTGGAACGACCCGGACATGCTGGAGGTCGGCAACGGCGGTATGACCGACACGGAGTACCGCAGCCACTTCTCCCTGTGGTCGATGATGGACGCGCCCCTGCTCATCGGCACCGACCTGCGCAAGGCCAGTCCCCAGACGATGTCCATCCTGCTCAACAAGGACGTCATCGCGCTGGACCAGGACTCCCTCGGGAAGCAGGCCGCTGTCCTGTCCTCCGACGGCGGCCGATGGGTGATCACCAAGGAGCTCGCCAACGGCGACCGGGCTGTGGCCCTGTTCAACGAGACCAACCAGCCGCAGCACATCTCCACCACCGCGGCCGCGCTCGGGCTGCCGGCCGTGAAGGGCGCCTACCAGGTGCGCGACCTGTGGCAGCACGCCGACTACCAGTCGAGGGGCACCCTGGCGGCCACCGTTCCCGCCCACGGCACCATCCTGCTGCGAGTGAGCACCGCCAAGGGTGCCCTCGCCGATCTGCCGCTGCTGGACACCGCCACCACCGGCACCGAGAACCGCCTCCAGCCGGGCCGGAGCACCACGGTCACCACCACCGCCACCAACCTCGGCCTCGTACCGTCTCTGGCGGTCGATGTGCAGCTCACGGCGCCCGACGGCTGGACCGTCCAGGCGCAGAGCGCCACCCGCCGCGCCGTCCTGAGCACCGGACGGACCCTCAGCAGCACCTGGCGGATCACCGCCCCGGCGGACGCGGAGGTCGGCAGCTACCCGCTCTCCGGCACCGTCACCTCCTGGGACCCCCGGCACAACCGCACCGTGACCGTCCCGCTCACCGGTCAGCTCAACGTGGCGGTTCCGCCGCCCGCCGGCACCTCCTACCTCAGCGACCTGAAGTGGACGTCCGTGAGCAACGGCTGGCCCCCGGTCGAGCTGGACACCAGCAACGGTGAGAGCAAGGCCGGTGACGGCCACCCGATCACCCTGGGCGGGACCGCTTACACCAAGGGACTCGGTGTCCACGCCCCCAGCGCGGTGGAGTACTACCTGGGCGGCCACTGCTCCACGGTGACCGCCACCGTCGGGGTGGACGACGAGAAGAGCGGCAAGGGCAGCGTCGACTTCCAGATCCAGGCCGACGGCAAGCAGGTCGCCGACAGCGGCGTCCTCACCAACGCCATGGGCGGACAGCCGATCACGGCCGACGTCACCGGAAGCCAGACCGTCCAGCTGATCGTCACCGACGGCGGCGACGGCAACGACAGCGACCACGCCGACTGGGCGGACGCCGCGATCACCTGCTCCTGACCCCCTTGCAGCACCGCGGTGTGCGGCGGACCCGGTCCGCCGCACACCGGCTCAGGGGCGTTCGGTGCCGCTGAACGCCCGGATCAGTTCGATGGTGATCGACGACGGTGGTTTGGAGGGCAACGTGCGAAAGAACCGGGTCGGTGCCGTGGCCGCGAGGCCGGGGCGCCGGCGATGGCGGGCCGCGCTCCTCGCGACGGCTCTGACAGTCTCTCTGTGCAGCATGATCCGGCCTGCTGCAGCGGGGACGGCCGGCGGAACGGAATCCGTCGCAGCCACGGAGAGCCGTGCGACGCACACGGTGAGCTATGACGGCTATTCGTTCCTCGTCGACGGCGACCGCACCTATCTGTGGTCCGGCGAGTTCCACTACTTCCGGCTGCCCAGCCCCGATCTGTGGCGCGACATCTTCCAGAAGATGAAAGCCGCCGGATTCAACTCCACCTCACTGTACTTCGACTGGGGCTACCACTCCCCGAAGCCGGGCGTGTACGACTTCACCGGGGTGCGTGACGTCGACAGGCTGCTGGACATGGCCCAGGAGGCCGGGCTCTATGTCATCGCACGCCCGGCGCCGTACATCAACGCGGAGGTGGACGGCGGCGGCCTGCCCGGCTGGCTGACGACCAAGCCCGGGAACAACCGCAGCGACGACCCGCAGTTCCTGAAGTACGCGGACGAGTGGATGACCCAGATCGACCGGATCATCGCACGCCACCAGCTGACCAACGGCACCGGGTCGGTCATCGCCTACCAGGTGGAGAACGAGTACTACAACGGCTCCGCTGCCAGCCGGGCGTATATGCAGCATCTGGAGGACAAGGCACGCTCCGACGGCATCACGGTGCCGCTGACCGGCAACAACAACGGGACCTTCAACACCGGCACCGGTGCCCTGGATGTCGACGGCCCCGACTCCTACCCGCAGGGGTTCAACTGCTCCACACCCACGAAGTGGAACGGCGTCCCCGACATCAGCTATGACCACCCGGCCGGCAAGCCCCTGTACTCGCCGGAGTTCCAGGGCGGCGCATTCGACCCCTGGGGCGGACCCGGGTACGACAAGTGCGCAGAGCTGATAAACGATCAGTTCGCTGACGTCTTCTACAAGCAGAACATCGCGGTCGGCGCGACCGCGCAGAGCTTCTACATGACCTACGGCGGCACCAACTGGGGCTGGCTGGGCATGCCCGAGAACTACACGTCCTACGACTACGGTGCCGCGATCCGCGAGACCCGCCAGCTCGACCCCAAGTACTACGAGGACAAGCTGATCGGGTACTTCACACAGGCGGTCGCACCGCTGACCAAGACCCTGCCGGTCAATGCCGCGCAGCCCGACAACTCCGCAGTCGTCGACACCGTCCGGATGAACCCGGACACCAGAACCCAGTTCCACGTCCTGCGGCACGCGGACTCGGCGTCGACATCGGTCGACAGGACCCATGTCTCCGTCGACTTCAACGCCCAGCCCGCGGCGGACACCAGCTACACCTACGACGACACCGACCCCGCGCTCCAGTACGCCGGCTCGTGGTCGCACGTGGCTGACCAGAGCTACACCGGCGGCGACTACAAGAAGACCGAGTCGTTCTCCAACCACGCCGGCGACTCGGTCACCATCCCGTTCACCGGCAGCGCGGTCCGTTGGATCGGATCGAAGACCAACAACCACGGCTATGCCGACGTCTACCTCGACGGTGTCAAGGAGGCGACGGTCGACGACTCCGGCAGCCAGAGCCAGGCGGTGCTGTTCCAGAAGTCCGGTCTGTCCGATGGAGCCCACACACTGGAGATCGTCGTCGACGGCCGCCACAGTTCGGGATCGTCGGACGACTATGTGTCCGTCGACGCCGTGGACGTGCCGACGGCCGGCGCCTCGGCGCCGACCTACCCGGTGGTGCCGCAGCAACCGGGTACCGCGATCACCCTCGACGGACGGGACTCGCACATCATCACGGCGAACTACCGGCTCGGGGACTCGCAACTGCAGTACTCCACATCGGAGATCATGACCAACGCCACCATCGGGAACCGCGACGTCGCGGTGGTCTACGGCGATCCGGGCAGCGACGGCGAGACGGTGCTGCGCTACGCGTCCAAGCCGACGGTGTGAGCAGCGGGGGTGCGGTCACGACCACCTGGGACGCGACCACCGGCGACCTGCGTCTCAACTACCGGCACAACGGCCTGGTCCGCATCGGCATCAGCGGTGCGGGATCCCGCCCGCTGCTGCTGCTCGTCGGCGACAAGGCGACGGCGGAGACCTTCTGGCGCCAGGACACGGCGACCGGTCCGGTGCTCGTCCGCGGCACCCATCTGCTGCGCGGGGCGACCAGCCTGGACGGTGGCCGCACCGTCGCGCTCACCGGCGACAACGCCGATGACAAGGACATCGAGGTGTTCACCTCCGCCGAGCACATCACCTGGAACGGCGTACCGGTGCGCACCCGGACCGGCGCGGCCGGCAGCCGTACCGGCACGATCCCGGTCGCGGCCCCGGTCACGCTGCCGGAGCTGACCGGCTGGAAGCACGCCGAGGAGTCCCCCGAGGCGGCGCCCGGGTTCGACGACTCCGGCTGGCAGGTGGCCGACAGGACGAGCACCAACAGCGCGTCGGGCGTCAACTCACTGCCGGTGCTCTACGCCGACGACTACGGGTTCCACACCGGCAACACCTGGTACCGCGGCCGCTTCCGCAGCAGTGGCAAGGAGACGGGCATCCACCTCGCCTCGGACTCCGGCGGCGGGGCGCAGGCGTTCTCCGCCTGGCTCAACGGCACCTTCCTGGGCAGCTCCACGACCGGCAGCGCCGACTTCACCTTCCCGGCCGGGTCGGTGAGGGCGAGCGGCGACAACGTCATCTCGGTGCTCACCGTGAACATGGGGCACGAGGAGGACTACAACTCGAGCAACGGCAACAGGACCGCCCGCGGTCTGACCGCGGCCTCCCTCACCGGTGCGCCGCTGACCACCACCACCTGGCGGCTGCAGGGCGTGCGCGGCGGTGAGGACCTGCAGGACCCGGTGCGCGGCCCGCTCGCGACGGGAGGCCTGTACGGCGAGCGCGCCGGCTGGTCGCTGCCGGGCTTCCCGGACCAGGGCTGGAGCCGGGCCTCCCTGCCGACGAGCGACACCCGGCCCGGGGTCTCCTGGTACCGCACCGATGTGGCGCTGAACCTCCCGCACGGGCAGGACACCTCGCTCGGGCTCACGATCGACGACGACCCGTCCCGCAAGTACCGCGCCACCCTGTACGTCAACGGCTGGCAGGTCGGGAACTACGTCAACTACCTCGGCCCGCAGCACACGTTCCCGGTTCCCGACGGGATCCTGAACCCCGACGGGGTGAACAGCATCGCCGTCGCCGTGTGGAACCTCGACGGCAGCACCGGCGGGCTCGGCAAGGTGTCGCTCACGGACTACGGCAGTTATGCCTCGTCGCTCCGGGTCGCCCAGAACGACAGCCCCCGCTACGACGCGCGGACCTACGCGATGCCGAAGCGGCCGGGAACCGCTGTCACCCTGGACGTTCCGGACACCGTGCAGTCGGGACAGGCCTTCACCGCAGAGGCGACGGTCCGGGTGCCCGAGGACCAGCCGCCGGCCACCCGGTTGACGCCCTCGCTCGCCCTGCCCGACGGCTGGACCGCGAGCGCTGCCGGTCCGGCATCGGCGGACCGGGTGCTTCCCGGCAGCTCGGCCGCCTTCACCTGGCAGGTGCAGCCACCGGCCGGGACGCTGCCCACGGCCTCGGCTCTCACCGCGACCGTGGACTACCTGCAGCGCGGAAGACCGGCCGTCAACAGCGACGAACGCATCGTCGACGGGATACCGGCGCCGCCCCAGGCGGGCCGGATCGCCGTCAGCGACCTGCCCTTCCTGTCGGCCACGAACGGCTGGGGCCCGGTGGAACGCGACAGCAGCAACGGCGAGCGGGCAGCCGGGGACGGCCGGGAGATCACCGTTGCCGGCGTCGCCTACCCGAAGGGTCTGGGCACCAACTCGGACAGCGATGTCGAGGTGTACCTCGGCGGCAGGTGCTCACGGCTGACCGCCGACGTGGGTGTCGACGACGAGACGGGCGGTTCCGGGACGGTGGCCTTCAGCGTGATCGCTGACGGCAGGACCCTGGTCACCACTCCCACGATCCGGGGCAGGCAGGCCGCGGTGCCGATCGACGTCGACGTCAGCGGCGCGCAGGTGGTCGATCTGCACACCGGGGACGCGGCCGACGGCAATGGCAACGACCACGGCGACTGGGCACTGCCGACCCTGACGTGCAGCTGAGAGGCTGACGGATGGTTCCGCAGAGGGGGCTGCCCGGCCGCAGGCCGGACAGCCCCCTCTGCGGTGCGCGTTGTCCTGGGCGGGCGGTCCCGGGGCCGAAGCGGCGGGGCGGGCGGCGAACCCGGCGGACAGCCCGCTCCCCGTCCCGCGCCCGCGTGTTCCTCCGGATTACGGGTATCGCGGCGGTCCCCGCTCACGGCCGGAGCGGGGAGCTTGTCCCGCGGGGACGCCGCCGCCCGCACGCCGGTCGCGACATGTCCGTACAGCGGACCGTGCGCCCGCCGTGGCGTACCGACGTGAAAGGATCGGGGGAGAGGAACGCGGTACGACGGCCCGGGGCGGGCCGATGACGAAGGAGCACCGTTGAGCAGGTTGCGCTGGCTGACGGCGGGGGAGTCGCACGGCCCCGCACTCGTCGCGACCCTGGAGGGGCTGCCCTCCGGAGTGCCGGTCACCACCGAGATGGTGGCGGACGCGCTGGCCAGGCGCCGGCTGGGCTATGGCCGCGGGGCGCGGATGAAGTTCGAGCGCGACGAGGTGACCTTCCTCGGCGGGGTGCGGCACGGCAGCACCCTCGGCAGCCCTGTGGCGATCATGGTGGGCAACACCGAGTGGCCCAAGTGGGAGCAGGTGATGTCGGCCGATCCGGTGGACCCCGAGATCCTGGCCGGCCTGGCCCGCAATGAGCCGCTGACCCGCCCCCGGCCCGGCCACGCCGACCTGGCCGGTATGCAGAAGTACGGCTTCGACGAGGCCCGGCCGATCCTGGAGCGCGCCAGCGCCCGGGAGACCGCGGCCAGGGTCGCCATCGGCACGGTGGCCCGCTCCTACCTGCGGGCG
Source organism: Peterkaempfera podocarpi (assembly GCF_042466665.1). Classification (GTDB taxonomy): domain Bacteria; phylum Actinomycetota; class Actinomycetes; order Streptomycetales; family Streptomycetaceae; genus Peterkaempfera; species Peterkaempfera podocarpi. The sequence continues at coordinate 1,765,017 of NZ_CP162102.1, read as the reverse complement.
ACCACCGGTATCGAGCTGGTCTCCCATGTGGTGGAGCTGGGCGCGGCCAAGGCTCCCGCCGGAGTGCTGCCGCTGCCCTCCGACGAGGCCCGGCTGGACGAGGACCCGGTCCGCTGCCTGGACGCGGACGCCTCCAAGCGGATGGTCGCCGAGATCGACCAGGCCCACCGGGACGGCGACACCCTCGGCGGCGTGGTCGAGGTGCTGGCGTACGACGTGCCGCCGGGCCTGGGCTCCCATGTCCACTGGGACCGCCGGCTGGACGCGCGGCTGGCCGCCGCGCTGATGGGCATCCAGGCGATCAAGGGCGTGGAGCTCGGCGACGGCTTCGACCTGGCCCGTGTCCCGGGCTCGCAGGCCCATGACGAGATCGAGCCCACTCCCGAGGGCATCCGCCGCCGCTCCGGCCGCTCCGGCGGCACCGAGGGCGGGCTGAGCACCGGTGAGCTGCTGCGGGTGCGGGCCGCCATGAAGCCCATCGCCACCGTGCCCCGCGCGCTGGCCACCCTGGATGTGCGCACCGGTGAGCCCGCCCAGGCCCACCATCAGCGTTCGGACGTCTGCGCGGTGCCGGCCGCCGGCATCGTCGCCGAGGCCATGGTGGCCCTGGTGCTGGCCGATGCGGTGGCGGAGAAGTTCGGCGGCGACTCGGTCGCCGAGACCCGTCGCAACGTCCGGGGCTACCTGGACAACCTGGTCATCCGGTAGGGGCGGTCATGACTGAGAACCCCACCTCCGGCACTCCCCTGGTGGTGCTGGTCGGCCCCATGGGGGCAGGCAAGACCACCGTGGGCCGGCTGCTCGCCGACCGCCTCGGCGGTACCTTCCGCGACACCGACGAGGACATCGAGCAGGCCGCGGGCAAGCCCATCTCCGAGATCTTCGTCGACGAGGGCGAGGAGCACTTCCGCGCGCTGGAGGCCGCAGCCGTACGGGCGGCCCTCGCCGCCCACCCGGGTGTCCTGGCCCTCGGCGGCGGAGCGATCCTCGACCCGCGGACCCGGGCCCTGCTCGCCGCCCACCCGGTGGCCTTTCTGGACGTCGGCGTGCACGACGGCATCAGACGGGTCGGCCTGGACGCCCCCCGCCCGCTGCTGGCGGTCAACCCCCGTGCCCGCTGGCGGGAGCTGATGGAGGCCCGCCGCCCGCTGTACCTGGAGGTGGCCCGCGCCGTGGTCGCCACCGACGGCCGCACCCCCGACGAGGTGGCCGACGCCGTCCTCGAGGCTCTGGAGCTGAAGACCGTATGACCACCGAACCGTCCGCCCGTATCCCTGTCGGCGGCGACGACCCCTACGACGTCCTGGTCGGCCACCAGCTGCTGGGCGAGCTTCCCGGGCTGATCGGCGACCGGGCCCGGCGGGTCGCCGTGATCCACCCGGAGGCGCTCTCCGCCACCGGGGACGCCATCCGCGAGGACCTGGCGGCGCAGGGCTACGAGGCCATCGCGCTCCAGGTCCCCAATGCGGAGGACGCCAAGAGCGCCGAGGTGGCCGCGTACTGCTGGTCGGTGCTCGGCCAGACCGGCTTCACCCGCAGCGACGCGGTGGTGGGTGTCGGCGGCGGCGCCACCACCGACCTGGCCGGCTTCGTCGCCGCCACCTGGCTGCGCGGAGTGCGCTGGATCTCCATGCCCACCACCCTGCTGGGCATGGTGGACGCGGCGGTCGGCGGCAAGACCGGCATCAACATCGCCGAGGGCAAGAACCTGGTCGGGGCCTTCCATCCGCCGGCCGGGGTGCTCGCCGACCTGGCGACCCTGGAGACGGTGCCGCGCAACGACTACATCGGCGGCCTCGCCGAGGTGATCAAGACCGGCTTCATCGCCGACCCGGTGATCCTGGACCTGGTGGAGGCCGACCCGCAGGGCGCCACCACCCCGGCCGGCCCGCACACCCTGGAGCTGATCGAGCGCTCCATCAGGGTCAAGGCCGAGGTGGTCTCCGGCGACCTCAGGGAGTCGGGGCGCCGGGAGATCCTCAACTACGGCCACACCCTGGGCCATGCCATCGAGCGCAATGAGCGCTACAAGTGGCGGCACGGCGCGGCGGTCTCGGTGGGCATGGTCTTCGCGGCGGAGCTGGGCCGGCTGGCCGGACGGCTGGACGACGCCACCGCCGACCGCCACCGCAGCGTGCTCGCCTCCGTGGGCCTGCCGCTGACCTATCGCGCGGACGCCTGGCCGCGGCTGCTGGACGCGATGAAGATCGACAAGAAGTCGCGCGCCGATCTGCTGCGCTTCATCGTGCTGGACGGCCTCGCCAAGCCCGCCGTGCTGGAGGCCCCCGACCCGTCGCTGCTGGTCGCCGCCTACGCGGAGGTGGCGCAGTGACCGCGGTGCTCGTGATCAACGGCCCCAACCTCGGGCGGCTGGGCAGCCGGGAGCCGGATGTCTACGGCTCCACCTCCTACGCGGGGCTGGTCGAGCGCTGCACCGCGCTCGGCAAGGAGCTGGGCCTGGAGGTCGAGGTCCGGGAGACCAACGACGAGGGCGAGCTGATCCGCTGGCTGCACGAGGCCGCCGACGGACGGACCCCGGTGGTGCTCAACCCCGGTGCCTTCACCCACTACTCGTACGGGATGCGGGACGCGGCGGCGCAGCGCACCGCGCCGCTGATCGAGGTGCACATCTCCAACCCGTACACCCGGGAGGAGTTCCGCCACACCTCGGTGGTCGCCCAGATCGCCTCCGGCACCATCGCCGGCTTCGGCATCGGCTCCTACGAGCTGGCGCTGCGCGCCCTCGCCGAGCAGCTCACCAACGGCTGAACCACCGTCAGGGGACATGCGTCCCAAGGCCCGGTGGCGGACTGTGCCCGCCGCCGGGCCGACGTGTATTGTCCGCGCCTGGAGGTGTATGTGACGCAGCACGCCCAGGGAGCGCCACCGCCCCCCCATCCGCCCTCGCCCTACGGGGCGGTACCGCCGCCGGGCCGGCCGCCCTATCCGCCGGGGCCGCCCGGTGCCGGCTGGCCGGGGCCCCAGCATCCGCCGCCGCCCCCGATGGTCCAGCCGCCGCCCCCGCACGCCCCCGCGCCGACGGGCGCCACCGGACACTTCCCGCTGCCGCCGGGCACCCGGGCACAGCTCCCCGCCCCGGTCGGCCGGCAGCATCCGCAGACCCACCAGGGGCCGCTCGCAGTCCTGCTGATCGGCCCGGCGGGCGCGGGCAAGACCACCGTCGCCCGGCACTGGGCCGAGCTGCGCCCCGCGCCGACCGCGCACATCAGCCTGGACGACGTACGCGAGTGGGTGCGCTCGGGCTTCGCCAACCCCCAGTCCGGCTGGAACGACGCCTCCGAGGCGCAGTACCGGCTGGCCCGCCGGACCTGCGGCTTCGCCTGCCGCAACTACCTGGCCAACGGCATCTCCTGCATCATCGACGACGCGGTCTTCCCCGACCGCCCGGCCATCGGCCTGGGCGGCTGGAAGCGGCACATCGGCCCGGGGATGATCCCCGTGGTGCTGCTCCCCGGTCTGGAGTCGGTGCTGGCCCGCAACGCCCGGCGCAGCGGGACCCGCAGGCTCGCCGACGAGGAGGTGGCCCGTATCCACGGCCGGATGGCCGGCTGGTACAACTCGGGGCTGCCCATCATCGACAACAGCCGGCTGGACGTCCCGGCCACCGCCGCCGAGCTCGACCGGGTGGTCGCGGCCCGGCTCGCCGGCCACCCGTACTGACCCGTGAGGTCGGGGTACTCATCCGTGGGGTCGGGGACGCGGCCGGCGGGTGGCCCCGCGGGGCGCACCGGGGTGCACTCGCACAACAGGCCGAGCCTGCCGAACACACGTACGCTGCGAGCATGGCCGATGTGCACGCAGCCCGCCGTGAGCGCCTCCGGGAGCGGTGCGGGGCCCTGGCCGCCGACGCCGTGCTGGTGACCCGCCCGGCGAATGTGCGGTATCTGACGGGTGTCGAACCGGACGGGGCAGCCCTGCTGCTCACCCGTGACCGGGCGGTGCTCGCCCTACCGGAGGACAGCCCACGCGATCCGGACCAGCAGTTCCCGCCGCCGGACGAGATACAGCGGCTGGAGGTGCCGCCCGGCACCGATCCGGCGGCCGCCGCCGCCGCGGCGGCGGCCCGGTACCGGGCCGGGACCCTGGGCGTCGAGGAGCACGATCTGACGGTGGCCCGGCATCGTCTGGTCACCGGGGCCGCGGTTCCGGCGCGCGTGATCGACCTCGACCGGGCGGTGGAGCAGCTGCGGCTGGTCAAGGACGAGGACGAGATCACCGCGCTGCGGATCTCCGCCGAGATCGCCGACCAGGCGCTGGGCGAACTGCTGGAGTCCATCCTGGTGGGCCGTACCGAGCGACATCTGGCGATGGAGCTGGAACGGCGGATGGTGGACCACGGCGCGGACCGGGCGGCCTTCCCCGTCTCCATCGGCACCGGCACCCATGCGGGGATCGCCGGGCACCGGCCCACAGACCGCCGGGTGGAGGAGGGCGACTTCCTCACCGTCGCCCTGGGCGCCCGCTACCGCGGCTACGGCGCCTCGGCCGCCCGTACCTTTGTGATCGGCACCGCGCCGGCCCAGTGGCAGATCGATCTGCACGCGGTGGTCTTCGCCGCGCAGCGGGCCGGCCGGGAGGCGCTGCAGCCGGGCACCCTGTGCCAGGAGGCGGACCGCGCGGTACGGGAGGTCCTCCAGGCCGCAGGCCATACGGAGGCCACGCCGAGGCCGGTCGGGCACGGCACAGGGCTGGAGATCGCGGAGGAGCCGCGACTCGGGCCGGGAGACATGGGTAAACTGGAGGCTCGTGTGCCGGTCACCGTCGGTCCAGGGGTTCACCTCCCGGGCCGGGGCGGTGTCCGGATCGAGGACACACTCGTCGTCCGCCCCCTTGGGGAGGGCGGTCCCGAGTTGCTCACCATCACCACCAAGGAGCTCCTCGCCCTGTGACCCCCCGGGGTCCGCAGGTCACACGCCCTTGGTTCCTTGACAGCTATATGCAGGAGTTAGTGCGACCGTGGCGACCACGAACGACCTCAAGAACGGCATGGTGCTCAAGCTCGACAATGGCCAGCTCTGGTCCGTCGTCGAGTTCCAGCACGTCAAGCCCGGCAAGGGCGGCGCCTTCGTCCGCACCAAGCTCAAGCACGTGCTCTCCGGCAAGGTCGTCGACAAGACCTTCAACGCCGGCACCAAGGTGGAGACCGCCACCGTGGACAAGCGCGGCATGCAGTTCTCCTACAAGGACGGCTCGGACTTCGTGTTCATGGACACGGACACCTACGAGCAGATGCCGATCACGCCCGAGGTGGTCGGCGACGCCGCCAACTACCTCCTCGAGGGCTTCGAGGCCGTCGTGGCGATCTACGAGGGCTCGGCGCTCTATGTGGAGCTCCCCGCCTCCGTCGAGCTGGTCATCGAGTACACCGAGCCGGGCGTCCAGGGCGACCGCTCGACCGGCGGCACCAAGCCGGCCCGCCTGGAGACCGGCTACGAGATCGCTGTGCCGCTCTTCATCACCACCGGTGAGAAGGTCAAGGTCGACACTCGCGACGGCGGCTACCTCGGCCGGGTGAACAGCTAACCGTGTCCGCAGCACGCAGCAAGGCCCGCAAGCGCGCCTTCCAGATCCTCTTCGAGGCCGACCACCGGGGCGTCGACCCGCAGGGCGTCCTCGCCGACTGGGTGCGCCGCGCGAGGGAGCCCAAGCCTGACGAGGGCGTCCCTCAGGTGGGCGAGTACACGATGCAGCTGGTCGAGGGGTACGCGCAGCACGCTGTGCGGATCGACGAGCTCATCGCCGGCTATGCGGTCGGCTGGACGCTGGACCGGATGCCGATCGCGGACCGCAACATCCTGCGGCTCGGCGCCTATGAGCTGATCTGGGAGGACGACGTCCCCGACGCCGTCGTCCTGGACGAGGCGGTCGAGATCGCCAAGGAGTTCTCCACCGACGAGTCCCCGGCGTTCGTCAACGGTCTGCTGGGCCGGCTCAAGGAGCTCAAGCCGTCCCTTCGCCGCTGAGAGCGGCCGAGGGGCACCGAAGGCCCGGGACGGCACCCCGCGAGGGTGCCGTCCCGGGCCTTCGGGCTGGTGGGGCGTGAGACCTCCCGTCCCCGGCGGACCGGCCCCCGGAGAGGTGTCGCCGAAGCGGTGTCGCCGGAGCTGGTGCCGCCGGTGCTGGTGTCGCCGGAGCTGGTGTCGCCGGAGCTGGTGTCACGGAGAAGCGGAACGGCCGGGGCGGCCCGCAGTGGTACTGCGGTGCCGCCCCGGCCGCCGAGGTCGGGCTGCGGTCGAGCGCCGTGGTCAGACGGAGTCGTCCTCGCGCACGGCGCGCCGTGCGTCGGGGTTGAGCACTCCCCAGCTGATCAGCTGCTCGGTGAGGATCGACGGCGACTGGTCGTAGATCACCGCGAGGGTGCGCAGGTCGTCCTGCCGGATCGACAGCACCTTGCCGTTGTAGTCGCCGCGCTGGCTCTGGATGGTCGCCGCATAGCGCTGCAGCGGACCGGCCTTCTCCGACGGCACCTGGGCCAGGCGCTCCAGGTCGAGCACCAGGCGCGGCGGCGGCTCGGCGGCGCCGCCGGGGGTGCTGCCGGGGAGCAGCTCCTGCACCGGCACACCGTAGAACTCGGCGAGTTCGGCCAGGCGCTGCACGGTCACGGCGCGGTCGCCGCGCTCGTACGACCCGACCACCACGGCCTTCCAGCGCCCCTGGGACTTCTCCTCGACACCGTGCAGTGAGAGGCCCTGCTGGGTGCGGATCGCGCGGAGCTTGCCCCCGAGCTGTTTCGCGTAGTCGCTGGACATTGGTCTCCCCGGACGAGATTAGCGAGATGTGACTGACCGGTACGGCTGGCCCGTTCAACGCCCGGTCCGTAACTCACTGTGAGGTTACGCAGAGTAATGTGCGTTCGTCAAGCCGAATGGGGCACCCGTGCGAATGTGCTGGAAGGTGGCGGTGACGTGCCCCGCCGCTCCGGTCTGAGCTGCGGGTTTCGCCGACCGGAGGGCGCCGGTCCGGGGCCTGGATCATCCCCCTGGTAAGGTGGGACACGGCCTGTCCGCGCAAGGGGAAGGCCATAACCAGACATCCTTTAAGGCCCGTCCTGTGAGGCGGGGAAGGAGGTCCGCTTCGGCATGACCGCATATGACGAGGGCGTCGCTCCGCGCGCCCCCCACCAGGTGCTCGACCAGTCCGACATCGCGCGGGTGGTCACCCGCATCGCCCATGAGATCGTCGAGCGCGCCAAGGGCGCGGAGGACGTCGTCCTGCTCGGCATCCACACCCGCGGTGTCCACCTCGCCCGCCGGCTCCGCGCCAGGCTCACGGCCATCACCGGCCGGGACATCCCGCTGGGCGCTCTCGACATCACCATGTACCGGGACGATCTGCGCCTGAAGCCCGCCAGGGCGCTGGAGCACACCGAGATCCCGCCCGGCGGCATCGACGGCCGCCTCGTCGTCCTCGTCGACGACGTGCTCTTCTCCGGCCGGACCATCCGCGCCGCCCTGGACGCACTCAACGACATCGGACGGCCGCGCGCCGTGCAGCTCGCCGTACTGGTCGACCGCGGCCACCGGGAGCTGCCGATCCGCGCCGACTACGTGGGCAAGAACCTGCCCACCTCGCTGCGCGAGGCCGTCAAGGTCCAGCTCGCCGAGATCGACGGCGGCGACGCCGTCCTGGTCGGCGACCGCGACTACGCCGCCCGCTCCTCCCAGGCGCTCGCCGCCGAGGAGCAGTCCGCCGATGCCGAGCAGCCGTCCGAACCGCACCTCCCGGAGTGAACCCCGCGTGAAGCGTCACCTCGTCTCCGCCGCCGACCTCTCCCACGACGACGCGCTGCTCATCCTCGACACCGCCGAGGAGATGGCCCAGGTCTCCGCCCGCGCCGTCAAGAAGCTCCCGACACTGCGCGGCCGCACCGTCGTCAACCTCTTCTTCGAGGACTCCACCCGCACCCGCACCTCCTTCGAGGTCGCGGAGAAGCGGCTCTCCGCGGACGTCATCAACTTCTCGGCCAAGGGCTCCTCGGTCTCCAAGGGCGAGTCCCTCAAGGACACCGCCCTGACCCTGCAGGCCATGGGCGCCGACGCCGTGGTCATCCGGCACAGCGCCTCCGGCGCCCCGCTGCGGCTCGCCGAGTCCGACTGGCTGCACGGCTCCGTGATCAACGCCGGTGACGGCACCCATGAGCACCCCACCCAGGCGCTGCTCGACGCCTTCACCATGCGCCGCCATCTGGCCCCCGGCCTCGGCCGCGACCTGTCCGGCCGGCGGGTCACCATCGTCGGCGACATTCTGCACAGCAGGGTCGCCCGTTCCAATGTGCTGCTGCTGGCCACCCTCGGCGCCCAGGTCACCCTGGTCGCCCCGCCGACCCTGGTGCCCATCGGCGTGGAGAGCTGGCCCTGCGAGGTCTCCTACGACCTGGACTCGGTTCTGGCCAAGACCGACGCCCTGATGATGCTGCGGGTCCAGCGCGAGCGGATGAACGCCGCCTTCTTCCCCACCGAGCGCGTACTCCCGCCGCTACGGCCTGGACGCGCTGCGGATGGGCGCCCTGCCGGAGCACGCCATCGTGATGCACCCCGGCCCGATGGTGCGCGGTATGGAGATCACCGCGGAGGTCGCCGACTCGCCCCGCTGCACCGTGGTCGAGCAGGTCGCCAACGGCGTCTCCGTACGGATGGCCGTCCTCTACCTGCTGCTCGGCGGCGCCACCCTTGCCGACCACCCCACCCGCACCGACGCCGAGGAGAGCACCAAGTGACCACCCGCCTCATCAGGAACGCAAGCCTCCTCGGCGGAGACCCCCAGGATGTGCTGATCGCCGACGGCGTCGTCCGGGAGATCGGCACCGGCCTGAGCGCCGAGGGCGCCGTGGAGCTGGACGCCACCGGACTGGTCCTGCTGCCCGGCCTGGTCGACCTCCACACCCACCTGCGCGAGCCCGGCCGGGAGGACGCCGAGACCGTCCACACCGGCACCCGCGCCGCGGCCCGCGGCGGCTACACCGCCGTCCACGCCATGGCCAACACCTTCCCGGTCGCCGACACCGCCGGCGTCGTCGAGCAGGTCTGGCGGCTCGGCCGCGCCTCCGGCTACTGCGATGTGCAGCCGGTCGGCGCCGTCACCATCGGCCTGGAGGGCAAGAAGCTCGCCGAGCTGGGCGCCATGCACGACTCCGCCGCCGGCGTGCGGGTCTTCTCCGACGACGGCAAGTGCGTGGACGACGCGGTGATCATGCGCCGCGCCCTGGAGTATGTGAAGGCCTTCGACGGCGTCATCGCCCAGCACGCCCAGGAGCCCCGCCTCACCGAGGGCGCCCAGATGAACGAGGGCACCGTCTCCGGAGAGATCGGCCTGGCCGGCTGGCCCGCCGTCGCCGAGGAGGCGATCATCGCCCGCGATGTGCTGCTGGCCGCCCACGTCGGCTCCCGGCTGCACGTCTGCCATGTCTCCACGGCCGGCTCCGTGGAGATCATCCGCTGGGCCAAGGCCAAGGGCTGGGACGTCACCGCCGAGGTCACCCCGCACCATCTGCTGCTCACCGACGAGCTGGTCCGCTCCTACGACCCCGTCTACAAGGTCAACCCGCCGCTGCGCACCGAGGCCGATGTGATGGCGCTGCGCGAGGCGCTGGCCGACGGCACCATCGACGCCGTCGCCACCGACCACGCCCCGCACCCGGCCGAGGACAAGGACTGCGAGTGGGCCGTCGCGGCCATGGGCATGGTCGGCCTGGAGACCGCCCTCTCGGTGGTCCAGCACACCATGGTCGACACCGGGCTGATGGACTGGCAGGGCGTGGCCGACCGGATGTCCTTCCGCCCGGCCCGGATCGGCAGGCTGACCGGCCACGGCAGGCCCGTCTCGCCGGGTGAGCCGGCCAATCTGGTGCTGGTCGATCCCGCGTACCGTGGAACCGTGATCCCCGAGTCCTTCGCCACCCGCAGCCGCAACACCCCCTACCGGGGCCTGGACCTGCCCGGACAGGTCCGTGCCACCTTCCTGCGAGGGGTGCCCACGGTGCTCGACGGGGAGCCGGTGGCACCGGAGACGGTCGCCGGAGCCGTCGCGTGACCGGCGCACCGCTCGCTCTGCTGGCCGAGCAGCCGCACTCCGCGCCGGTCCAGCACTGGGGTGACTACATCGGCTGGTCCGTCGGGCTGATCCTGCTGGTGGTCCTGGTCTACTGGCTGATGCGGCAGGGCTGGAAGTGGCGGGCCACCCTCCAGTCCGACCTGCCGCCGCTGCCCGAGCCGCCGGCCGACCCCGGACCCGTCCTGCTCAGCGCCACCGGGCGCTACCACGGCACCACCACCGCGGGCCACTGGCTCGACCGGATCGTCGCCCACGGCCTGGGTGCCCGCAGCCTCGCGGAGCTCACCCTCACCGAGCACGGCCTGCTCGCCCGCCGCCCCGGCGTCGGCGACCTGTGGATCCCCGCCGGCGCCCTGGCCGGTGCCCGCACCGACTCGGGCATCGCCGGGAAGGTCGTCCCCTCGGGACTGCTGGTGGTCACCTGGCGCCACGGCGACCAGGAGCTGGACTCCGGTTTCCGCGCCGACCACCCCGATCAGCACCCCGCGTGGGTCGCGGCGATCGAACGGATCGCCGCAGGCCCCGCCGCAGCACGCAACAACCCCACGGAAGGCACGTCATGACCGCACCCGCCCCCACCACGACGACGCGGCCCAGGGCCGCCCGCCGGGAACGCGTTCCCGCCGTCCTGGTCCTCGAGGACGGGCGTACCTTCCGGGGCCAGGCGTACGGCGCCGTCGGCGAGACCTTCGGCGAGGCGGTCTTCAACACCGGTATGACCGGCTACCAGGAGACCCTCACCGACCCCTCCTACCACCGCCAGGTGGTGGTGATGACCTCGCCGCACATCGGCAACACCGGTGTCAATGACGACGACCCGGAGTCCGCCCGGATCTGGGTGGCCGGCTATGTGGTGCGCGACCCCGCCCGGGTGCCCTCCAACTGGCGCTCGGTGCGGTCGCTGGACGAGGAGCTGACCGCCCAGGGCATCGTGGGCATCAGCGGCATCGACACCCGGGCCCTCACCCGCCACCTGCGCGAGCGCGGGGCGATGCGGGTCGGGATCTTCTCCGGTGAGGCGCTGGCCGACGAGGCCGCACTGCTGGCCAGGGTGCAGCAGGCACCCGAGATGACCGGCGCCGACCTCTCCTCGGAGGTCGCCACCACCGCCGCCTATGTGGTCCCCGCGGTGGGCACCAAGCGCTTCACCGTCGCCGCCCTGGACCTGGGCATCAAGGCGATGACGCCGCAGCGGATGGCCGAGCGCGGCATCGAGGTCCATGTGCTGCCCGCCACCGCCACCCTGGACGACGTCTACGCGGTGAACCCGGACGGCGTCTTCCTGTCCAACGGGCCGGGCGACCCGGCCACCGCCGACCTCACCGTGGTCCGCGGCGTCCTGGAGCGGAAGACCCCGCTCTTCGGCATCTGCTTCGGCAACCAGCTCCTGGGCCGTGCGGTGGGCTTCGGCACCTACAAGCTGAAGTACGGCCACCGCGGGATCAACCAGCCGGTGCAGGACCGCGCCACCGGCAAGGTGGAGGTCACCGCGCACAACCACGGCTTCGCCGTGGACGCACCGCTCGACCGGGTGAGCGACACCCCCTACGGCCGCGTCGAGGTCTCCCACGTCTGCCTCAACGACGATGTGGTCGAGGGCCTGAACCTGCTCGACACACCCGCCTTCAGCGTCCAGTACCACCCCGAAGCGGCAGCCGGCCCGCACGACGCCGCCTACCTGTTCGACCGCTTCGTGAAGCTCATGGAGGGCCAGCGTGCCTAAGCGCACCGACATCCAGTCCGTCCTGGTCATCGGCTCCGGCCCGATCGTCATCGGCCAGGCGGCCGAGTTCGACTACTCGGGCACCCAGGCCTGCCGGGTGCTCAAGGCCGAGGGCCTGCGCGTGGTCCTGGTGAACTCCAACCCCGCGACCATCATGACCGACCCGGAGATCGCCGACGCCACCTATGTCGAGCCGATCACCCCGGAGTTCGTCGAGAAGATCATCGCCAAGGAGCGCCCCGACGCCCTCCTGCCCACCCTCGGCGGCCAGACCGCACTGAACGCCGCCGTGGCGCTCGCCAAGAACGGTGTCCTGGAGCGCTACGGCGTCGAGCTGATCGGCGCCAACATCGACGCCATCGAGAAGGGCGAGGACCGCGACCGCTTCAAGGGCGTGGTGGAGGCCGTCAAGGCGAAGATCGGCCATGGTGAGTCGGCCCGCTCGGTCATCTGCCACACCATGGACGAGATCCTCGCCGGGGTGGACACCCTCGGCGGCTACCCCGTGGTCGTGCGCCCCTCCTTCACCATGGGCGGCGCCGGCTCCGGCTTCGCCCACGACGAGGAGGAGCTGCGCCGCATCGCCGGCCAGGGCCTGGCCCTCTCGCCGACCACCGAGGTGCTCCTGGAGGAGTCCATCCTCGGCTGGAAGGAGTACGAGCTGGAGCTGATGCGCGACAAGCACGACAACGTCGTGGTCGTCTGCTCCATCGAGAACTTCGACCCGATGGGCGTCCACACCGGCGACTCCATCACCGTCGCCCCGGCGATGACCCTCACCGACCGCGAGTACCAGGTGCTGCGCGACATCGGCATCGCGGTGATCCGCGAGGTCGGCGTGGACACCGGTGGCTGCAACATCCAGTTCGCCGTCGACCCCGTGGACGGCCGGGTCATCGTCATCGAGATGAACCCCCGGGTCTCCCGATCCTCGGCGCTGGCCTCCAAGGCGACCGGATTCCCGATCGCCAAGATCGCCGCCAAGCTGGCCGTCGGCTACACCCTGGACGAGATCCCCAACGACATCACCGAGCAGACCCCGGCCTCCTTCGAGCCCACGCTCGACTACGTCGTGGTCAAGGTGCCCCGCTTCGCCTTCGAGAAGTTCCCCTCCGCCGACGCCACCCTCACCACCACCATGAAGTCGGTCGGCGAGGCCATGGCGCTGGGCCGCAACTTCCCCGAGGCGCTCAACAAGGCGCTGCGCTCCCTGGAGAAGAAGGGCTCCCAGTTCACCTGGGTGGGTGAGCCCGGCGACTCCAAGGAGGAGCTGCTGAGGATCGCGGAGACCCCCACCGACGGCCGGATCAACACGGTGATGCAGGCCATCCGCGCCGGGGCCACCCCGGAGGAGGTCTTCGACGCCACAAAGATCGACCCCTGGTTCGTGGACCAGCTCTTCCTGCTCGACGAGATCGCCGCCGAGCTGGCCGAGGCCGAGGAGCTCACCCCGGAGCTGCTGCGCCACGCCAAGCGGCACGGCTTCTCCGACCTGCAGATCGGCGAGATCCGCGGGCTGGGACCCGATGTGATCCGCGAGGTCCGGCACGCCCTCGGCATCCGGCCGGTGTACAAGACCGTCGACACCTGCGCCGCCGAGTTCGCCGCACGCACGCCGTACTTCTACTCCTCCTACGACGAGGAGACCGAGGTCGCGCCGCGGACCAAGCCCGCCGTGATCATCCTCGGCTCGGGCCCCAACCGCATCGGCCAGGGCATCGAGTTCGACTACTCCTGCGTCCACGCCTCCTTCGCACTGTCGGCCGCGGGCTACGAGACCGTGATGGTCAATTGCAACCCCGAGACCGTCTCCACCGACTACGACACCTCCGACCGGCTGTACTTCGAGCCGCTCACCCTGGAGGACGTCCTGGAGATCGTCCATGCGGAGACCCAGGCGGGACCGGTGGCGGGCGTGCTGGTCCAGCTCGGCGGCCAGACCCCGCTGGGCCTCGCCCAGGCGCTCAAGGACAACGGCGTGCCCATCGTCGGCACCCCGCCGGAGGCCATCCACCTTGCGGAGGAGCGCGGCGCCTTCGGCCGGGTCCTCACCGAGGCCGGCCTGCCCGCGCCCAAGCACGGCACCGCCTTCTCCTTCGCCGAGGCCAAGGCCATCGCGGACGAGATCGGCTACCCGGTGCTGGTCCGGCCGTCCTATGTGCTGGGCGGCCGCGGCATGGAGATCGTCTATGACGAGCCCTCGCTCGCCGGGTACCTGGAGCGCCACGCAGGCCTCATCTCCGAGCACCCCGTGCTGGTGGACCGCTTCCTCGACGACGCCGTGGAGATCGACGTCGACGCCCTCTACGACGGCAGCGAGCTCTACCTCGGCGGCGTCATGGAGCACATCGAGGAGGCCGGTATCCACTCCGGCGACTCCGCCTGCGCCCTGCCCCCGATCACCCTCGGCGGCCATGACATCAAGCGGCTGCGCGCCTCCACCGAGGCCATCGCGCGCGGTGTCGGGGTGCGCGGTCTGATCAACATCCAGTTCGCGCTGGCCGGGGACATCCTCTACGTCCTGGAGGCCAACCCCCGCGCCTCGCGCACGGTGCCCTTCACCTCCAAGGCCACCGCGGTACCGCTGGCCAAGGCCGCCGCCCGGGTCTCGCTCGGCGCCACCATCGCCGAGCTGCGCGCCGAGGGCCTGCTGCCGGCCGAGGGCGACGGCGGCACCCTGCCGCTGGAGTGCCCGGTCGCGGTCAAGGAGGCCGTGATGCCCTGGAGCCGCTTCCGGGACGCCTCCGGCCGCGGCGTGGACACCGTCCTCGGCCCCGAGATGCGCTCCACCGGCGAGGTCATGGGCATCGACTCGGTCTTCGGGACGGCCTACGCCAAGTCCCAGGCCGGTGCGTACGGTGCGCTGCCGCTCAAGGGCCGGGTCTTCGTCTCGGTCGCCAACCGTGACAAGCGCAGCCTGGTCTTCCCGGCCAGGGCGCTGGTGGAGCTGGGCTTCGAGCTGCTCGCCACCTCCGGCACCGCCGAGGTGCTGCGGCGCAACGGCATCCCCTCCGCGATCGTGCGCAAGCACAGCGAGGGCGAGGGGCCAGGCGGCGAGCGGACCATCGTGCAGCTGATCCACGACGGTGCGGTGGACCTCATCATCAACACCCCGTTCGGCACCGGGGGCCGGCTGGACGGCTATGAGATCCGCACCGCCGCCATCGCCCGCGGGGTGCCCTGCCTGACCACCGTGCAGGCGATGGGTGCCGCGGTCCAGGGCATCGACGCGCTGACCCGCGGCGACGTGGGTGTGATGTCGCTCCAGGAGCACGCCGCGCTGCTGACCGCGGCGCGCAGCAGCCAGTAACCCGTCGGCGCGGGGAACCGCGCGGACAGCCACGCCCGGGGGCGGCGGCGCCCAGCCGCGCCCCCGGGCGGGCGGGGTGCCGCGCGCCCGGCCCTCCGGGGAGGGGCAGGGCTGTCCTGGTGGTTCCCCGCGTCCCGGGTCCTTACGGGGGCGCTCTTACGGCGCAGCCTCAGGTCCGTGCCGGTGTGCTCGGTGGAGGCTGTCACCCCGAAGCCACATCCAGTTCAGGAGAGCCCTCCGTGTACCGCCTGCTGTTCGACCTCCTCTTCCGCCGACTGGACCCGGAGAAGGCCCACCATCTGGCCTTCGGCTGGATCCGCGCCGTCTCCGCCGTACCCGGACTGCGCGCCCTGGTGCGCCGGGTACTGGCGCCGCAGGACCCGGCCCTGCGGACCAGGGCCCTCGGCCTGGACATGCCCGGGCCGTTCGGGCTGGCCGCCGGGTTCGACAAGAACGCCGTGGGCATCGACGGGCTGGCCATGGTCGGCTTCGACCATGTCGAGATCGGCACCGTCACCGGCCAGGCACAGCCCGGCAACCCCGCTCCCCGGCTCTTCCGGCTGGTCGAGGACCGCGCCCTGGTGAACCGGATGGGCTTCAACAACGAGGGCTCCGCGGCGGTCGCCGCCCGCCTCGCCGCCCGTCCGCGCAGCTCCACCACCCTGGTCGGCGTCAACATCGGCAAGACCAAGGTCGTCCCGGAGAGTGAAGCCGCGGCCGACTACGTCACCTCGACCGAGCGACTCGCCCGCCACGCCGACTACCTCGTCGTCAATGTGAGCTCGCCCAACACACCCGGACTGCGCAACCTCCAGGCGGTGGACCAGCTCCGCCCGCTGCTGACCGCTGTCCGCGAGGCCGCCGACCGCTCCACCGAGCGCCGGGTCCCGCTGCTGGTCAAGATCGCCCCCGATCTGGCCGACGCCGATGTGGACGCCGTCGCCGACCTGGCCCTGGAGCTGGGCCTGGACGGAATCATCGCCACCAACACCACCATCGGCCGCACCGGGCTGCGCACCGACCCGGCAGTGGTGGAGGCCGCGGGCGCGGGCGGCCTCTCCGGCGCCCCGCTGAAGCAGCGCTCGCTGGAGGTGCTGCGCCGGCTGCACGTCCGGACCGGCGGCCGGCTCACCCTGGTCGCCGTCGGCGGTGTCGAGACCGCCGACGACGCCTGGGAGCGCGTCCTGGCCGGCGCGACTCTGGTGCAGGGCTACAGCGGCTTCATCTACCAGGGCCCCTTCTGGGCACGGCACATCCACCGCGGTCTCGCGGCCCGGCTGCGGGCCAGCGGTCACGCGACCCTGGCCGACGCCGTGGGTGCCACCGCTTCCCTCCGAGACGACCAGCAAGGACTCCGATGACCATCGCCCCCGCTCCGATCGCCCCCGCTCCGATCGCCGTCGCCCTGGACGCCCCCGACCTCGACACGGCCCTGCACTGGGCCGAGGCGGTCGGCCCGCATGTCTCCACCCTCAAGGTCGGCCTGGAGCTCTACCTGGCCCACGGCCATGACGCGGTGCGCAGGGTGCGGGGCGCCGGCGGCGGCCGTGACCTCTTCCTCGACCTCAAGCTGCACGACATCCCCAACACCGTGGCCGGAGCGGCCCGTTCGGTCGCCGGCCTGGCTCCGGCCTATCTCACCGTGCACGCCACGGGTGGCACCGCGATGATCCGCGCCGCCGCCGAGGCGCTGCCGCAGACCCGGATCACCGCGGTCACCGTGCTCACCTCGATGTCCGAGCAGGACCTGGGTGACATCGGCCTGGCCGGGCCGGCGCTGGACGCGGTGCGCAGGCTCTCGGTGCTCTCGGTGGCCGCCGGCGCCCGGGCGCTGGTGTGCTCGCCGCACGAGGTCGCCGCGGTGCGGGCCGAGGTGGGCCCCGACATCCGTCTGATCACCCCCGGTGTCCGTCCGGCCGGGGCGGCGCTGGGCGACCAGACCCGGGTGGCCACACCCGAGCAGGCGCTCGCGGACGGCGCCGACCTGCTGGTGATCGGCCGCCCCCTGACGGGCGCCGCGGACCCCGGTGCGGCGGCCGCTGCCATCGCCGCGGCACTGTCGGTCTGAGGCCTCACAGGGAGTGAGGGTGGTCACACCCAGGGTCCCCGTAGGGCTGATATGCCCGGAAATATTCCGCTCAGCCTCGGCTGACCTGGACTTTTCGTTCTCTTCTCCTGACGTGGGCCTCTGGGACGGGTAGTCTCCGGCGGTAGGTCGTAAGAGGAGCGCGTTTCTCGTTGCTCCTGCAGGTCAGAGCAGCTAGGTTCCTCTGCGGTCGACATGCAAGGCATCCCATTCGTTCGAACCCTGAGGTGAACGGCGTGGCACTTCCGCCCCTTACCCCTGAACAGCGCGCTGCTGCGCTCGCCAAGGCCGCTGAGGCTCGCCGGGAGCGCGCCGAGGTGAAGAACCGGCTGAAGCACAGCGGTGCTTCGCTGAGCGAGGTCATCAAGCAGGGCCAGGAGAACGACGTCATCGGCAAGATGAAGGTCTCCGCCCTGCTCGAGTCCCTCCCGGGCGTCGGCAAGGTCCGCGCCAAGCAGATCATGGAGCGGCTCGGGATTTCCGAGTCGCGCCGGGTCCGCGGCCTCGGCTCGAACCAGATCGCCTCCCTGGAGCGCGAGTTCGGCGGCGCTGCCGCTTCCTGAGGCTCCGCAGCCGTCCCGGTGTCGGGCAGTGCCCGACGTCCGGGATAATCGGTGCATGAGTGAACGTCCGCGGCTGACCGTGCTCTCCGGCCCCTCAGGGGTCGGCAAGAGCACGGTCGTCGCTCATCTGCGCAAGGCATATCCGGAGGTCTGGCTCTCCGTCTCCGCGACGACGCGTCGGCCGCGGCCGGGGGAGCGCCACGGCGTCCAGTACTTCTTCACCGGCGAGGACGAGTTCGACAAGCTGGTGGCCAACGGCGAGCTGCTGGAGTGGGCCGTCTTCGCGGGCAACCGCTACGGCACCCCGCGCGGACCGGTCATGGAGCGCCTGGAGCGCGGCGAGCCGGTGCTGCTGGAGATCGACCTCCAGGGCGCCCGGCAGGTCCGCGAGTCCATGGCCGACGCCCAGCTGGTCTTCCTCGCCCCGCCGTCCTGGGACGAGCTGGTGCGCAGGCTCACCGGCCGCGGCACCGAACCGCAGGATGTCATCGAGGAGCGGCTGGCGGCGGCCCGGGTGGAGCTCGCGGCGGAGTCGGAGTTCGATGTCACCCTGGTCAACACCTCCGTCGAGCAGGTCGCGGCCGAACTGCTAGCCTTGATGAACGTAGTCTGACTGTTCTCCACCCTTTCGGAAGGTTTTCGCGTGTCCTCTTCCATGACCGCGCCCGAGGGCATCATCAACCCGCCGATCGACGAGCTGCTCGAGGCCACCGACTCGAAGTACAGCCTGGTGATCTACGCGGCGAAGCGCGCGCGGCAGATCAACGCCTACTACTCCCAGCTCGGCGAGGGCCTGCTGGAGTACGTCGGACCGCTGGTCGACACCCATGTGCATGAGAAGCCGCTGTCGATCGCGCTGCGCGAGATCAACGCCGGCATGCTGACCGCCGAGGCCATCGAGGCTGCCCAGTAGTCAGCCGTCCCCGCGGACGTCCGCCGCGGGCTGCCGGAGCGCCGGCGGCCCGCGGCGTCCGCATGTCCGGGGCCGGTCGGCCTGACCGCTGCCCCGCCGGTGCGCGCGCGTACAGTGTGGCCTGACCTGCAGACCCACCAGAGGCCGGAGCTGAGCAGCATGAACGGGCGCCCCGAGCAGCAGGAGGAGCACGCGCAGCAGGAGGAGCACGCACAGCCGGAGCGGCGCGACACCGCGGACACGGCGGGGCCCCCGCGTGTTGTCCTCGGTGTCAGCGGCGGCATCGCCGCCTACAAGGCCTGCGAGCTGCTGCGCCGGTTCACCGAGTCGGGCCACCGGACCACCGTGGTGCCCACCGCGTCCGCCCTGCACTTCGTGGGCGAGGCGACCTGGGCGGCGCTCTCCGGGCAGCCGGTGGCGACCGAGGTCTGGGAGAGCGTCCACCAGGTCCCCCATGTGCGGATCGGGCAGCACGCCGATCTGGTCGTGGTGGCACCCGCCACCGCGGACCTGCTGGCCAAGGCCGCCCATGGGATGGCCGACGACCTGCTCACCAACACCCTGCTCACCGCGCGCTGTCCGGTGGTCTTCGCCCCGGCGATGCACACCGAGATGTGGGAGCACCCCGCCACCCAGGAGAACGTCGCCACGCTGCGCCGGCGCGGCGCGATCGTGATCGAGCCCGCGGTGGGCCGGCTGACCGGTGTGGACACCGGAAAGGGCCGGCTGCCGGACCCGGCGGCCATCTTCGAGACCTGCCGCCGGGTGCTGGCCCGCGGGGACCGGGCCACCGTCGCCGACCTGGCCGGCCGCCATGTGGTGGTGTCGGCCGGCGGCACCCGTGAGCCGCTGGATCCGGTCCGCTTCCTCGGCAACCGTTCCTCGGGCAAGCAGGGCTATGCGCTGGCCGCCGTCGCCGCCGCCCGGGGGGCCAGGGTCACCCTGCTGGCCGCCAACACCGAGCTGCCCGATCCCGCGGGGGTGGACGTGGTCCGGGTCTCCACCGCGGTGGAGCTGCGCGAGGCGGCGCTCAAGGCCGCGGCCGACGCGGACGCGGTGGTGATGGCGGCCGCGGTGGCCGACTTCCGCCCGGCGCAGTACGCCACCGGGAAGATCAAGAAGGTGGAGGGCCATGAGCCCGCCCCGGTGGCCCTGGTGCGCAACCCGGACATCCTCGCCGAGCTCTCCGAGCGGCGGGCCGCGCCCGGCCAGCTGGTGGTCGGCTTTGCGGCGGAGACCGACGACGTGCTGGCCAACGGCCGGGCCAAACTCGCCCGCAAGGGTTGCGACCTGCTGGTGGTCAATGAGGTGGGGGAGCGCAAGGTGTTCGGCGGGGACACCAACGAGGCGGTGGTCCTCGGGGCGGACGGCAGCGACACGCCGGTGCCGTACGGGCCCAAGGAGGCTCTGGCCGAGGTGGTCTGGGATCTGGTCGCGGTGCGTCTGGCGTGATCCCGGGTGGGAGGGGCGACAGGGCCGGAATGCCTACGTCCGGTTATTTATTCGTCCGATTGTGCTATCCACCACCCGAGACTGCCTGCCCCTCGCCAGGTCATCCCCGTTAGACTCGGCGCAGAAGTCTTTCCGGACGCCCCCGGCCCGCCGGGGGCGTTCAGTCAGCAGCCGCTGCAACCCCAGGGAGCGCTGTGTCTCGCCGCCTGTTCACCTCGGAGTCTGTCACCGAGGGACACCCCGACAAGATCGCTGACCAGATCAGCGACACCATCCTCGACGCCCTCCTGAAGGACGACCCGGGCTCCCGGGTGGCCGTGGAGACGATGATCACCACCGGCCAGGTCCATGTGGCCGGCGAGGTCACCAAGGCGTATGCGCCGATCGCCACGCTGGTCCGGGACAAGATCCTGGAGATCGGCTACGACAGCTCCAAGAAGGGCTTCGACGGCGCCTCCTGCGGGGTCTCGGTGTCCATCGGCTCCCAGTCGCCGGACATCGCCCAGGGCGTCGACACCGCCTACGAGAACCGGGTCGAGGGCGACGACGACGAGCTGGACCGCCAGGGCGCGGGCGACCAGGGCCTGATGTTCGGCTACGCGTGCGACGACACGCCTGAGCTGATGCCGCTGCCGATCACCCTGGCGCACCGGCTGGCCCGCCGGCTGTCCGAGGTGCGCAAGAACGGGACCATCCCCTACCTGCGTCCGGACGGCAAGACCCAGGTCACCATCGAGTACGACGGCGACCGGCCGGTCCGGCTGGACACCGTCGTGGTCTCCTCGCAGCACGCCAGCGACATCGACCTGGACTCGCTGCTGGCCCCGGACATCCGGGAGTTCGTGGTGGAGCCCGAGCTGGCCAAGCTGGCCGCCGACGGCATCGAGCTGGCCACCGAGGGCTACCGGCTGCTGGTCAACCCCACGGGGCGGTTCGAGATCGGCGGCCCGATGGGCGACGCCGGCCTGACCGGCCGCAAGATCATCATCGACACCTACGGCGGTATGGCCCGCCACGGTGGCGGTGCCTTCTCGGGCAAGGACCCGTCCAAGGTGGACCGCTCGGCGGCCTACGCCATGCGCTGGGTGGCCAAGAACATCGTCGCCGCGGGCCTCGCCCGCCGCGCCGAGGTCCAGGTCGCCTATGCGATCGGCAAGGCCGAGCCGGTCGGCCTGTTCGTGGAGACCTTCGGCACCGAGACCGTCCCGGTCGCGGACATCCAGTCCGCGGTGACCCGGGTCTTCGACCTGCGCCCGGCCGCCATCATCCGCGATCTGGACCTGCTGCGGCCGATCTACTCGCAGACTGCCGCCTATGGCCACTTCGGCCGTGACATCCCGGACTTCACCTGGGAGCGCACGGACCGGGCCGAGGAGCTCAGGAAGGCCGTCGAGGCCTGATCCACCCGTGCATCAGGCGGCCCCGCGACATCGTCGCGGGGCCGCCGCCGTGTTGCGGGCCCGGTCAGGGGCAGTGCTCCCAGGCGAAGTGGTACGTGGTGCTGATGTCGCCGTCGGTGGAGTCCATCGTCATGAAGCTGGTGGTGTGCGCGGTGTCGGAGCTGCCCGCACCCACCCGCAGTTCGGTGTTGATGTTGAAGAGTCGCTCCTCTCCGCACGGGGCGTAGACCAGCGAGGCGATGTCGGCGGTGTCGGTGGCCTGCCAGTCGGTGTCCAGCGGGCCCTTGAACGGGTGGACCGTGTAGGTGGTGGCCGACTGCCCCTGGAAGTAGTAGTTGGCCCGCTCCTGTGCGGTGGCGCCGGCCTCCAGGTGGGCGTAGCCGCGGTAGTCCGCCGAGGCGATCGCGTAGGTGAACCCCTGGGGGACGTGCACCCACAGGTTGAGCTGGCAGTTCTTGCGCAGGTCGGTGGGCTGTGCGCCCACCCCGACCTGGGCCAGATAGGCGCTGTAGGTCACGGTGAAGGCGGTGTTGTCGGGCGCCACCGCCACGGCTGCGGTCCCGGACGGGCAACCCGAGCCGTTCACGGTGGCCACATCGATCACCACATGGTCGGTGGGTGCCGGCCCGTCGGAGCCGTGCCAGGGGGAGCCGCCGGTGAACAGCGAGATGATCGCTGCCCCCGCAGCCAGCGCACGGTACATGGGAGCCCCTTTCCCAGGGATTGGCGTGTGCATGACATATGCACGCTGACTGAATGACAGCACGACACGGTGATTGCGCAAAGAGCCCGTGCAGTGACATTCACCAACGGATCCACTGATTCCGGCTGGTCACCCGGATCACGGCTGTCCGCACCGTCTGGTACCACTGGGGGTGATGACCAGCACCGACCCGCAGCAGCCCAGCACAGCCGCTCCTGACGCAGCCCCGGACGCCGCGCCGGAGCAGCTGGCCCTGCTCCGGGAGACGGTCCGCAGGGCCCGGCCGCGCGCCCGCGCACCCCAGCCGGCCGCTGCCGAGCTGCCGGTCGCCCGGGTGCTGGTCGACAAGGGGCTCGCCCACCTCGACCAGTACTACGACTACGCGGTCCCGGCGAAGATGGCCGAGACCGCGCAGCCCGGGGTGCGGGTCAGGGTCCGCTTCGGCGCCCGGGTGGTGGAGGGGCGCCGGTCCGGCGGCGGACTGGTCGACGGCTTCGTGGTGGCACGGCTCGCCGCCTCCGACTACCCGGGCCCGCTGGCACCGCTCTCCCTGGTGCTCTCCCCGGAGCAGGTCCTCACCCCCGCACTGCTGCGGCTCTGCCGGGCCGTCGCGGACCGCTACGCCGGGACCCTCGCCGATGTGCTCAGCCTCGCCGTGCCGCCGCGGCATGCCCGCGCCGAGGCCGACCCCTCGCCGCCGCCGCTGCCCGCCCCACCCGCCCCCGACCCGGGCGGCTGGGACCGCTACCCCAGCGGCGCCGGGTTCCTCTCCGCCCTCGCCGGAGGGGAGTCCCCCCGCGCGGTGTGGACGGCGCTGCCCGGCCCCGGCTGGCCCGAGGAGATCGCCCGCGCCGTCGCCGCCACCCTCGCCTCCGGCCGCGGCGCGCTGGTGGT
The DNA here is from genome assembly GCF_042466665.1 of Peterkaempfera podocarpi. GTDB lineage: Bacteria > Actinomycetota > Actinomycetes > Streptomycetales > Streptomycetaceae > Peterkaempfera > Peterkaempfera podocarpi. The sequence continues at coordinate 1,741,902 of NZ_CP162102.1, read as the reverse complement.
GCTCCCCGACGGGCGCACCACCGCCCGGGTGGACGCCGCCCTCACCGCCCTCCTGGGCCCGGGCCACCACACCGCGCTCACCGCCGAGCTCGGGCAGGAGGAGCGCTACCGCCGCTGGCTCGCCGTCAGCCGGGGCTCGGTGCGCGCCGTCGCCGGCACCCGGGCGGCCATGTTCGCCCCGGTGCGCGACCTGGGGCTGCTGGTCGTCTGGGACGACGGCGACGGCAGCCACAGCGATCTGCACGCCCCCCACCCCCACGCCCGGGACGTCGCCCTGCTGCGCGCCGCCGAGGAGGGCGCCGGGGTGCTGATCGGCGGTCTCGCCGTCACTGTGGAGGCCGCCCGGTTGGTCGCCACCGGCTGGGCCCGCCCCCTGGTCCCGGACCGTGAGGGCCTGCGCCGAGCCGCGCCGCTGGTGCGTACGGTCGGCGACCTCGACCTGGCCAGGGACGAGGCCGCCCGCGCCGCGCGACTGCCCACCGTCGCCTGGCAGACCGCCAGGGAGGCGCTCGCCCGGGGACCGGTCCTGGTCCAGGTTCCGCGCCGGGGCTATGTCCCGCGACTGGCCTGCGCCCGCTGCCGCGAACAGGCCCGCTGCGCACACTGCGTGGGCCCGCTGGAGGCCCGGGGCAGTGACAGTCTGCTGCACTGCGTCTGGTGCGGCCGTCCGGAGGCCGACTGGCACTGCCCCGAGTGCGGCTCCTTCCGGCTGCGGGCCCAGGTGGTGGGCGCCCGGCGGACGGCCGACGAACTCGGCCGCGCCTTCCCCGCGATCCCGGTGCGGACCTCCGGCCGGGATGCGGTCCTCGCCACCGTGCCCGGCGCCCCCGCCCTGGTCGTCGCCACCCCGGGTGCCGAACCCGTCGCCGACGGCGGTTACGCCGCCGCGCTGCTGCTGGACGGATGGGCGCTGCTCACCCGGCCCGATCTGCGCGCGGGGGAGGAGGCGCTGCGCCGCTGGCTCGCCGCGGCCGCGCTGGTCCGCCCGCACGCCGAGGGCGGCACGGTGGTGGTGGTCGCCGAGCCGACCCTGCGGCCCGTGCAGGCCCTGGTGCGGTGGGACCCCGCCGGGCACGCCGCCACCGAGCTCCAGGAGCGGGCCCAGCTGGGGCTCCCGCCGGTCTCCCGGATGGCCGCGCTGACCGGCTCACCGGCGGCTGTCGCCGACCTGCTGGCGCTCACCCGGCTGCCCCCGGGCGCCGATGTGCTGGGGCCGGTCCCGGTGCCGGGACCGGGGGAGCCCCAGCAGCGGGCGCTGGTCCGCGTCCCGCCGGGCCAGGGGGCGGCCCTGGCCACCGCACTCAAGGCGGCCCAGGCAATCCGGTTCGCCCGCAAGCAGTCCGACCCCGTGCGGGTCCGTATCGACCCGCCGGACATCGGATGACCGGGGGCTCCGGCGGACGGGCCGCCCCGCGCCGGCGCCGGGAGCCGCGCCTCCGGCCCGCCCCCGCGGCGCGCCCGAGGTGCGGCCGCCCGCGCCCCCGGCACGGCTGAGCGGTCCTGCCCGCCCCGGCGCAGGGCGGTACGCCACCGGTTCCCGCACCCGGGGGGCGGCGCCGGGCCGGGTGCCGCGCTGCCCGCCGAGGGGCCGGTGTCCGGGTCAGCCCACAGGGCGCTGAAGGGGCCGAGCCACGCCGCCCTGACGGGCGACCGGGATCGCCGGGGCCTGCGCCGGGCCGGGCTGCGGGGCGGACGGGGCGGACGCCGCCCGGTCCGACTGCTCGTCCACAGGCTGCGTCGGCGACGGCAGCGCCCCGGTCGCGGCTCCCGCGCCGACGGCCGGACGGCGCATCCCGTACCGGCGGTGCACCGCCTGCTTGGTGACCCCCAGCGCGGACCCGACCGAGTCCCAGGAGAAGCCCAGCGAGCGGTCGAACTCCACCGCCGCCGCCACCAGCGACTCCACGCTGTCACGCAGTTCCTGGGCCAGCCGGACCGTCGGCGCGGGCGCCCGGCCGTACACCACGAACCCCGCCGAGGTGCTGGGCCGGCGCGGGCGGTAGACGTTGCCCAGCTGGGCGGTGAGCGTGCGCAGTGCGTCCGCCTGTCGCCGTACTCTCTCGATGTCGCGGACGAGCAGGTGCAGGCTGGCCCGTGCCCGGGCGTCGTGAGTCGTGTGGTCGGCCATGAACCGGAGCCTCTCCGAGACGGCAGGGGGAGCGGGGCGCCGCGGGCCCCGAGGTCTCGGGGTGCGCGGTCAATCTCTCCTTGACCAACGTCCGACCGGTACCCCGGGTCACGCTTGCGGAGCAACCCGGATGGGCGGGCCGTGCGGTGGGGTGGTCCCCAGGGGGCCCGTAGACTGGGACGTCGTACCGCGGGACGCCGGTCCCCCGGACCTGATCCGACGGGAGCGCAGCAAGGTGGCGATACAGCCGATCCGCATCTTCGGCGATCCGGTGCTGCGCACCCAGGCCAGGCCGGTGACCACCTTCGACAAGGAGCTGCGGGTCCTGGTGAAGGATCTGACCGACACCATGCTGGACGCCCCCGGCGCCGGCCTGGCGGCTCCTCAACTCGGCGTCTCCCTGCGGGTGTTCACCTACTGCGTCGACGGCGAGGTCGGGCACCTGGTCAACCCGGACCTCTCGCTCAGCGAGGAGGAGCAGGACGGCCCCGAGGGCTGCCTCTCACTCCCCGGCCTGCGGTTCGACACCCGTCGCGCCCACGGCGTGGTGGCCCGCGGCTTCAATATGCACGGCGACCCGGTGACCATCGAGGGGACGCAGCTGCTCGCCCGCTGCATCCAGCACGAGACCGACCACCTCGATGGCATCATCTTCATCGACCGCCTGGACCGCGAGCAGCGCAAGGCCGCGCTCCGCGCCATCCGCGAGGCGGAGTGGTCGGGGGCACCCGCCCCCCAGGTGAAGGTCTCCCCGCACAGCACCTTCGGCAGCGCCCGCTGACTCCGGCCGCCGCCTCCGCCCCTCAGGAAGGCCCTTCCCCCGCATGAGGCTCGTCTTCGCCGGCACCCCCGAGGTCGCCGTCCCCGCGCTGGAGGCGCTGCTCGCCTCCGACCGGCACCAGGTGGCCGCCGTGGTCACCCGGCCCGACGCACCCGCCGGACGCGGCCGCCACCTGGTGGCGAGCCCGGTGGCGCAGCGCGCCGAGGAGGCGGGCATCGAGGTGCTCAAGCCGGCCAGGCCGCGCGACCCGGACTTCCTGGAGCGGCTGGCCGCCATCGCCCCGGACTGCTGCCCGGTGGTCGCCTACGGGGCGCTGCTGCCCAAGGCGGCACTGGACGTCCCCCGGCTTGGCTGGGTCAATCTGCACTTCTCGCTGCTGCCGGCTTGGCGTGGTGCCGCCCCGGTGCAGCACGCCGTGATGGCGGGCGACGAGGTCACCGGCGCCTCCACCTTCCGCATCGAGGAGGGGCTGGACTCCGGCCCCGTCTTCGGCGTGATCACCGAGGAGATCCGCCACGCCGACACCAGCGGTGAGCTGCTGACCAGACTCTCCCACTCCGGCGCCCGGCTGCTGGCCGCCACCATGGACGGCATCGAGGACGGCGCCCTGCAGGCCGTTCCGCAGCCCGCGGACGGCATCACCCTCGCCCCGAAGATCACCGTGGAGGACGCCCGGATCGACTGGGCCGCCCCCGCGCTGCGGGTCGACCGGGTGGTACGCGGCTGCGCGCCCGCCCCCGGTGCCTGGACCGTCTTCCGGGGCGAGCGGCTGAAGCTCGCCGGCCCGGTCCGGCTGCTCACCGACCGTTCCGAACTGGCCCCCGGTGAGCTCGCGGTGGCCAAGAACAGCGTCCGGGTCGGCACCGGCAGCCATGAGGTGGAGCTGGGCGACGTCCAGCCGCAGGGCAAGAAGCGGATGGCCGCGGGAGACTGGGCCCGGGGCGTGCGCATCGAGTCCGGCGAGACCCTGGGCGGCTGAGACCGCCCGCCCGAAGCCGCCCACCCCGCTCCACTCCATGATCCGACGTACCTTCCCGCGAGGCCCCGCATGACCACCCCCCCTCCCGCCCGCGGCCGCCGCGGCTCGCGCCCCTACCGCCGCCCCAAGAAGGACCCGGCCCGCATGGTCGCCTTCGAGGCGCTGCGCGCCGTGGACGAACGCGACGCCTACGCCAACCTGGTGCTGCCCGCGCTGCTGCGCGAGGCCGAGCAGAAGAACGGCCTGGAACGCCGTGACGCCGCCCTGGCCACCGAGCTGGTGTACGGGGCGCTGCGCCGCCAGGGCACCTATGACGCGGTCATCGCGGCCTGCGTCGACCGCCCGCTGCGCGAGGTCGACCCACCGGTGCTCGATGTGCTGGTCCTCGGCGCCCATCAGCTGCTGGGCACCCGGATCCCGCCGCACGCCGCGGTCTCCGCCACGGTGGAGCTGGCCCGGGTGGTGCTCGGCGACGGGCGCGCCAAGTTCGTCAACGCGGTGCTGCGCCGGATCGCCGCCCGCGACCTGGAGGGCTGGCTGGACGAGGTGGCCCCGCCCTTCGACCAGGATGCGGAGGACCATCTCGCGGTGGTCCACTCCCACCCGCGCTGGGTGGTCTCCGCGCTCTGGGACTCCCTCGGCCGGTGGCAGCCGCAGCAGGCCGACCGGGCGGGTATCGAGGAGCTGCTCGACGCCGACAACGCCCGCCCCGAGGTGACCCTGGTGGCCCGCCCCGGCCGCGCCACCGCGGAGGAGCTCCGCAGCTCCCTCCCCGAGGAGGCCACCGAGCCCGGCCGCTGGTCCCCCTATGCGGTCCGCCTCACCGAGGGCGGTGACCCTGCCGGGGTCGACGCTGTACGGGAGAACCGGGCCGGCGTCCAGGACGAGGGCAGCCAGCTGGTCGCCGCCGCCCTGGCCGCGGCCCCGCTCGACGGCCGCGACCGGCTCTGGCTGGACGGCTGCGCCGGCCCCGGCGGCAAGGCCGCGCTGCTGGCCGCCCTGGCCGCCGAGCGCGGCGCCGCCCTGGTCGCCTCCGAGAAGCAGCCGCACCGCGCCCGGCTGGTCGCCCGCGCCCTGGACGGCAACCCCGGCCCTTACACCGTGATCGCGGCCGACGGCACCCGCCCCGCCTGGCAGCACGCCGCCTTCGACCGGGTACTGGTGGACGTGCCCTGCTCCGGCCTCGGCGCGCTGCGCCGCAGGCCCGAGGCCCGCTGGCGCCGCCGCCCCGACGACCTGGCGGCCTTCGGCCCGCTCCAGCGGGGGCTGCTGCGCTCCGCCCTGGCCGCGACCCGCCCCGGCGGGGTCGTCGGCTATGCCACCTGCTCCCCGCATCTGGCCGAGACCCGTGCTGTGGTCGACGACGTGCTGCGGGAGCGCGCCGATGTGGAGTGGATTGACGCACGTCCGCTGCTGCCCGGCCTCCCCGGCCTCGGGGACGGTCCCGACATCCAGCTCTGGCCGCACATCCACGGCACGGACGCGATGTATCTGGCCCTGCTGCGCCGGACCGCCTGACCCGGTGCCCGCCCCGCCGGTGACGGCGGGGCGGACCGGCCGCCGAGCGCGGCGGCGCGGGCGGCGCGGGTGGGAGAGTGCGACATCGCGGGCGTCGGCGATGTTCCGGGAGGCCTTTTCACGGTTCCGGTCGGCCCCCCGACGGCGGGCCGCCGGCAGCAGGGGAGGCTGCGGTGAACGCCGCGACCGCGGCAGCCCGGAAGCCGGGCCCGGCGGGCCACCCGACGCGCGGACCGGGAGCGGACAGCGGCGCGTGCACTGAGGCGCTGCTCACTCCGCCGTGGCGTTCCATTTCGGTGTCAGCGGGCAGGTCTACACTCGGCCACTTCCGATCGGCCTGCCCGCCCGGAGGACCAGAGGCCGTGCACGCCCGCGATCCGTGAGGACACCTGACGCTTTGATACGTTTTGAATCGGTCACCAAGCGCTATCCCGACGGCACGGTCGCGGTGGACGGACTGTCGCTGGAGATCCCGGACCGCTCGATCACCGTCCTGGTCGGGCCCTCCGGCTGCGGCAAGACCACCTCGCTGCGGATGGTCAACCGCATGATCGAGCCCACGGGCGGCCGGATCCTGCTGGACGGCCAGGACCTGCAGCAGCAGCCGGTCCACACGCTGCGCCGCTCCATGGGCTATGTCATCCAGCACGCGGGACTGTTCCCGCACCGCACGGTCGCCGACAACATCGCCACCGTGCCCCGGCTGCTGGGCTGGGACCGCGGGCGTGCCCGCTCCCGGGCCATGGAGCTGATGGAGCGGGTGGGTCTGGACACCGCACTGGCCAAGCGCTACCCGTACCAGCTCTCCGGCGGTCAGCAGCAGCGCGTCGGCGTCGCCAGGGCACTGGCCGCCGATCCACCGGTGCTGCTGATGGACGAGCCCTTCTCCGCAGTGGACCCGATCGTCCGCAAGGGCCTCCAGGAGGAGCTGCTGCGGATCCAGCAGGAACTCGGCAAGACCATCGTCTTTGTCACCCATGACATCGACGAGGCCATCCGCCTCGGCGACATGATCGCGGTGCTGCGCACCGGCGGCCGCCTTGCCCAGTTCGCGCCGCCGGACCAGCTGCTGTCCGCTCCGGCGGATGCCTTTGTGGAGGACTTCCTGGGCGCCGACCGGGGTATCCGGCGGCTGTCCTTCTTCACCTCGGCGGGCCTGGAGCTCAGCGCCGCACCCGTGGTCGGTGCGGACGACGCGCTCCCTGACCCGCCCGCTGCGCCGTATCTGCTGGTCGTCGACGGCGACCGGCGCCCGCTGGGCTGGGCCGACCCCAAGCGGCGGGCCGCCGGGGACCGGACGCTCATCCCGTACGGCCGACCGTTCCAGGCCGAGCACGGCACGCTGCGCGAGGCGCTGGACAGCGCGGTGCTCTCTCCCACCGGCTGGGCGATCGCCGTGGACGGGGACGGCCGGGCGGTCGGCGTGGTCTCGCAGGAGGCGGTCGCCGCCGCCATCCGCGCGGCCCACGCCGGGCAGGGCGGCGCACCCGAGGACGCCGAGCCGGCCGGGGTGCGGTGATGGACCGGTTCTTCCACGTCCCCAGTGCCCTGCAGCACAGCTATCTCGGGCTGGTCGGCTGGCATCTGGAGGAGGCGCTGATCCCGGTGCTGGCCGGTCTGCTGCTGGCACTGCCCATCGCGCAGCTCTGTGCGCGGCTGCGCTGGCTCTATCCCCCGGTGCTCTGGGGTGCCACGGTGCTCTATGCGATTCCTTCGCTGGCCTTCTTCGTGGTGCTGATCAACTGGACCGGGCAGAGTGAGATCACCGTGATGATCCCGCTCACCCTGTACTCGCTGGTGGTGCTGATCCCGGCGATCGTCGACGGCGTCCGCTCGGTGCCGGAGGACACCCATGCGGCCGCCACCGCCATGGGATTCGGCCCGGTCCGCCGCTATCTGCAGGTGGAGCTGCCGATCGCGGTGCCGGCGATCTTCGCGGGGCTGAGGGTCGCCACGGTCTCCAGTATCAGCCTGGTGAGCATCGGCGTACTGATCGGCAATCAGGGTGCGCTGGGCAATCTGCTGGACTACTCCATGCACTACCACCTCCCGCTTCTGACGGTCAGCTCGGTGGGCGGCATCGCCGTGCTGGCCATCGCGGCGGATGCGGTCCTGGTGCTCTGCCGCCGGCTGCTGACTCCCTGGACCCCGTCGCGGTCGCAGGGCCGGGGTGCGCCGCTGCCCGCCGCCGCTGTCCCGGAGGAGGCCCGGTGAACATCGTCCACTTCATCAGCGACTTCTACAGCCAGAGCGCCGACTGGCACGGCTACGACGGGATTCCGCAGCGGCTGTGGGAGCACATCCAGTACTCGGTGCTCGCCATGGTGGTGGCTGCCGCGATCGCCCTTCCGATCGGCCTGGTCACCGGTCACACCGGACGCGGCGGCAACGCCCTGGGGCTGCTGGCGACCGCGGGCCGGGCGCTGCCCAGCTTCGGTCTCCTGGTGCTGCTGTTCGTGATCATGGGTCTGGGCCTGCTGCCGGTGATGATCCCGCTGGTGGTGCTGGCGGTCCCGCCGATCCTGGTCACCACCTATGAGGCCGTGCGCTCGGTGGACCCGGCGCCGGTCGACGCCGCACGTGGTATGGGGATGGGCCCGCTGCGGATCCTGGCCCAGGTGGAGGTGCCGGTCGCGCTGCCGCTGATCCTCAGCGGGCTGCGTTCCGCGGCCATCCAGATCGTCTCCACGGCCACCATCGCCGCATATGTCAGCTTCGGCGGGCTCGGCCGGTACATCATCGACGGCCTCTACCAGCTGGACTACGAGAAGGTGGTCGGCGGGGCGACGCTGGTGGCCGCACTCGCCCTGGCCACCCTGGGCATCTTCTGGCTGGCGGGCCGGCTCGCCGTGTCGCCCGGGGTCCGCCGCCGCTGAACGCGCGGCCACCGGCGACCGGACGATTTGTCAAAACTTCGTGACAAGCCTGGGTATGAACTGTCGCCGGGCTGCGGCCACCGATCAGGATCGGACGGACAAGAGACATCAAGATCGTCGACCATCTCGACTACGCCCGGAAATGGGAACCGTGACTGACAGCAGAATTCAGAGCCACCGCCCCCGCGTGGCCGCCGCTCTTCTCGCCACCACCGCCGCCGTCGCCCTGGTGGGGGGCTGCGGCTCCTCCGGTGGCAAGGGCGACGGCAACCCGCTCGCCCCCGGCAAGGCGGCTGCCGGCAAGGTCGTCGTCGGGTCCAACAACTTCCCCGAGTCCACCCTGCTCGCCGACATCTACGGCGAGGCGCTCAAGGCCAAGGGCCTCACCGTCTCCTACAAGCCCAACATCGGCAGCCGTGAGACCACCTACGGTCTGATCAAGAACGGTTCGCTGACGGTGATCCCCGAGTACAACGGGGCCCTGCTCGCCTATCTGGACCCCAAGGCCACTCCCGCGTCGGCGGACGCGACCGACTCCGCCGCCGCCGCCAAGCTGGACCCCTCGCTGCAACTGCTCCGGCACTCCGCCGCGGAGGACAAGGACGCCCTGGTCATCAACCAGGGCACGGCGGCCAAGTACCACCTGACCGCCGACTCCTCGATCGCGGACCTGGCCTCCGCCGCCCATGAGCTGGTGCTCGGCGGCTCGCCGGAGTTCCAGACCAGGCAGCAGGGCGTGGTCGGTCTGAAGTCGGTCTACGGACTGGACTTCAAGTCCTTCAAGGCGCTCGACGCCGGCGGCCCGCTGTCCCAGTCGGCGCTGAAGAACGACGACGTCCAGGCGGCGGACCTCTTCACCACCGACTTCACCATCGCCAAGGAGAAGTTCCTCACCCTCAAGGACCCCAAGAACCTCTTCGGGTTCCAGAACGTCGTCCCCCTGGTGCGCAAGGACGACCTGTCCACGGAGGGCGTGGACGCGCTCAACGCGGTCTCCGCCAAGCTGGACACGACCACCCTGCTGGACCTGGACACCAAGGTCCAGGCCGACAAGAAGGACCCGCTGGACGTCGCCACCGAGTGGCTGAAGTCGGTCGGCCTGTCGTAGCGCCGACGTGCCGCCGGGTCACCGTTTGACCCGGCGGCGCGCGGCCAGCGCCGCGACGGTGAGCAGCGCGGGCTCGACGCAGCGCGAGACCCGCTCGATCCACCCGCCGGCGTCGGTGAGCTGCTCGCTGCTCGCCCGGAAGGCCACCGAGTCCAGCACCACCCGGCCGGCCGTGCCCGCCCGCCCGGCCGTCCATCGGTCGCCGAGCCGCGTCGGCAGCCGCAGGTCCGGCGGGCCCACCTCCAGGGTCAGCCGCCCGCCGGCCGGCGCGGCGGTGCCGGTCACCACCTCGTCCACCGGCTCAACGGGTACGCCCCACATCATCAGCAGCAGCACGGAGACACACGCCCCGACCGCCAGCGCCGCCAGCGCCCGCGAGGCGCGCAGGCCGTAGCCGGAGAACGCCCAGTAGAGATGGAGCAGCCAGCGCTCGCCCCTGGGTGTCCCCGGGTCGTGCCGCCGGGCCTCCATCTCGCCGTAGTAGAAGTCGGCGGCTCCGGGTACGTCCTTGCCGTCCTCCAGGGCCTTGCGCAGCTGCCGGTAGATACCGGTCAGGCCCTCCGGTCCGGGGCCGGTCAGCGGTGCGGGGTCCGGGTCCGCGGCCTCCTTCCAGCCCGAGCGGTCCAGCGGCCGTCCCCGGCGGGCCCGCCAGCGGCACTCCTCGGCCAGCACCCGCCGCCGGGTCCAGCGGCGTACGGGCATCAGGGCGCGGCCCCAGTGCCAGCCCGGCGGCGGCGCGGCGAACCGGCAGCGCCCCTCCAGCCGCAGCTGGTCCAGGTGGTAGGCGCCGGCGAAGGAGCACTCCCGCAGGTCCACATCGGTGAGGACCAGCAGCGCCGTGTCCACCCCGCGCAGGCTGGTGACCCGGACTGGGGGCGAGGTGCACTCCGCTGCGCGGATGGCCGGCCGCCGTCCCGAGCCGTCGGGGAGGTCCGGGGGCGGCGGTTCGAGGTCGGGGTCGGGGTCGGGCCGTTCGTACGGCAGGTCATGGCGCGGCCATGGCGCGGGCTGCTCGAAGGGGGCGTCGTGGGTGGTGACCGAGACCGGCCGGCTGAGGACGGCGTCGCCCAGGTCCACCCGGGTGCAGCGCAGTTCCAGCACCGCGGTGGCCTCCAGCCGGGTGCAGCGCAGGCTCATCCGTGCCGCGGCGGCCCGCAGCCGTACCGGGTGGCGCAGCACCGCGCTGTCCAGCGACAGGGTGCCCGCGCAGCGCAGCGGGCCGCTGAACGGTCCGTCGAACTCGGCCCCGGCGAACTCGGCCCCGGCCTCAAAGAGGGTGTCCGTGAAGATCGCCGCACGGGTGAACCGGGTGCCCAGGAAGTGCGCGTCCGCCAGGAACCGGGCCCCGTCGAACTCCGCGTGCCCGCCCGTGAAGGACGCGGCCGCGAACCACGCGGGGCCGCCGCTGAACCGGGCCCCCTTGAAGTCCGCAGGACCACCGCCGAACCGGGCGTCGGAGAACCAGGCCGGACCGCCCTCGAAGCGCACCTCGCAGAACCAGGCGTATCCGCCGCAGAAGTCCGCCCGGACGAACCAGGCGGGCCCGCCGCTGAACCGGGCCCCGTCGAAGACCGCGTCGCCGCCGCCGAACCGGGTGCCGGCGAACCATGCCGCACCGCCGTGGAAGCAGGCCTGCTCGAACCGGGCGGGTCCGCCCGCGAAGCGCGCCCCCGAGAAGTCCACCGGCCCGTCGAAGAGTGCCCCGTCGAACCGTGCGCCCGCGTAGAACCTGGCCGCCTCGAAGACCGCCTCCCCCGGAAGCGCGCCCCGTCCAGCCGGACCGCGGAGGCGAACCGGGCCCGGGTGAAGCGGCAGTCCCCGAGCACCGGCCTGCCCTCGTCGTCCGCCAGGGCGCCCAGCAGTTCCCCGAGCAGCGCCGCGTCGAAGACCACTCCGCGGGCGTCCACCGGGCTGCCCGGCCGCAGTCCGGCCAGCAGGCAGCGGCGTTCGGCGGACGGCAGATGGGCCAGGCACCGTTCGTGGGGTGCGGCCCTCGCCCCGATGCAGCCGGTCAGTGTGCAGGTCCGCCAGGGCACGGCCGGGGTGCGGGAGTGCGTCGTGGTCATGTACATGATATTCCGGTGCGGCCGGGTGTTCCATGCGTGCCCGGCCCGCCCCGGGGACCGGTGGCCGCGCCGGGGCCGCCGTCCGGGACGGACGACCGTCACACCGGGGGCGCGCGCGACGTACGGCCGGAACCGGCCGGTGCCGCCCTGGACAACACCCGCCCCGTTGATCAAGGGTGGACCCATGGAGTACACGCATCTCGGCCGTACCGGACTGTCCGTCTCCCGTCTCTGCCTGGGCACCATGAACTTCGGCCCGCTCACCGAGGAGCCGGACGCCCACCGCATCATGGACGCCGCCCATGAACACGGCGTCAACTTCTTCGACACCGCCAATGTCTACGGATGGGGCGAGAACAAGGGCCGCACCGAGGAGATCATCGGCAACTGGTTCGCCCAGGGCGGGGGCCGCCGCGAACGCACCGTCATCGCCACCAAGCTCTACGGCGACATGGGGGAGTGGCCCAACGACGGCAAGCTCTCCGCGCTCAACATCCGCCGCGCCTGCGACGCCAGCCTGAAGCGCCTGCAGACCGACCACATCGACCTGTACCAGATGCACCACATCGACCGCTCCGCCCCCTGGGAGGAGATCTGGCAGGCGATGGAGGTGCTCACCGCCCAGGGCAAGATCATCTACAGCGGCAGCAGCAACTTCGCCGGCTGGCACATCGCCCGCGCCCAGGAGGCCGCGGCCGCCCGCAACTACCTGGGACTGGTCAGCGAGCAGTCCCTGTACAACCTGATGGAGCGTTCCATCGAGCTGGAGGTCGTCCCCGCCGCCCAGCACTACGGGCTCGGCGTCATCCCCTGGTCGCCGCTGCACGGCGGCCTCCTCGGCGGAGTGCTGCGCAAGGAGCGGGAGGGCCGCCGCCGCACCGAGGGACGGGCCAAGGAGACCCTGGAGAAGCACCGCGACCAGATCGAGGCCTATGAGGACCTCTGCGCCGAACTGGGCCACGAGCCCGGCGACGTCGCCCTGGCCTGGCTGCTCAGCCGACCCGCCGTCACCGCGCCCATCGTCGGCCCCCGCACGCTGGACCAGTTCCACGCGGCCCTGCGCGCCCTGGACGTCGAACTCGACGCCAAGACCCTGGACCGGCTGGACGAGATCTTCCCCGGCCGCCGCACCGCCCCGGAGGACTACGCCTGGTAGTTCCGCCGGGCGGGCGGCCGCGCACCGCCGGTGCGCCGGCGTCCGCACCGCCCGCTGCACCGCCAGGGCCCGTCCGGCAGGCCGACCGCCTGCCGGACGGGCCCCGGATGCGGCACGACATACTGAACCCATGGCCGTGCAGATCAACCCGAGCATCCTCTCCGCAGACTTCGCCCGCCTCGCCGACGAGGCGGAGGCGGTCCGCGGCGCCGACTGGCTCCATGTCGACGTCATGGACAACCACTTCGTGCCCAACCTCACCCTGGGCGTCCCGGTGGTGGAGTCCCTGCGCAAGGCGACCGACATCCCCCTCGACTGCCATCTGATGATCGAGGACCCCGACCGCTGGGCCCCGCAGTACGTGGAGGCCGGCGCCGGCTCGGTCACCTTCCATGTCGAGGCTGCCGCCGCGCCCGTACGGCTCGCCCGGGAGATCCGCGCCAAGGGCGCCCGTGCCTCCATGGCGCTCAGGCCGGCCACCCCGATCGAGCCCTATGAGGACCTGCTCCCCGAACTGGACATGATCCTCATCATGACCGTGGAGCCCGGCTTCGGCGGCCAGGCGTTCCTGGACGTCATGCTGCCCAAGATCCGCCGTACCCGGAAGCTGATCGACCGCCATGGACTGCAGATGTGGCTCCAGGTCGACGGGGGCGTCTCCACCGCGACCATCGAGCGCTGCGCCGAGGCCGGCGCCGATGTCTTCGTGGCCGGCTCCGCGGTCTACGGGGCCGCGGATCCGGCCGAGGCCGTCCGCGCGCTGCGCAAGCAGGCCACCGCCGCCTGTGCCCACTGACGGCGGGCGGTTAGGAGGATCGCACAAGCGGCCGCCCGCCCTGCGGGCGGCCGCTCTGTGCTTCGTCCGGACATGGCCGGGGGATTGGCGCCGCCCGCTGTCGTACCGGAAGATGGATGGTCGGGTGCGGGGCGCCCGAGTGCGCCGCGCCGCGCCCGAGGTGTACCCCCAACCCAGCCGGAGAGCTCCTTTCCATGCGCTTCCTGAACGACATCAAGCCGGCCTACGACCTCACGTACGATGACGTGTTCATGGTCCCCAGCCGCTCGGCTGTGGGTTCCCGGCAGGGCGTCGACCTGTCCAGCCACGACGGCACCGGGACGACCATTCCGCTGGTCGTCGCCAATATGACCGCCGTCGCCGGCCGCCGGATGGCCGAGACCGTCGCCCGCCGCGGCGGGCTGGTCGCCATCCCGCAGGACATCCCCATCGAGGTGGTCTCCGAGGTCATCGCCTGGGTCAAGCAGCGCCACCTCGTCTATGACACCGCTCTCACCCTGCCGCCCACCGCGACCGTGGCCGAAGCGCTGTCGCTGCTGCCCAAGCGTGCCCACGGCGCCCTGGTCGTGGTCCAGGACGGCCGTCCGGTCGGTGTGGTCGCCGACTCCGACTGCCAGGGGGTCGACCGCTTCACCCAGGTCGCCGAGGTGATGTCCCGCGATCTGCTGCTGCTGGAGGACGGCATCGACGCGCGCGCCGCCTTCGACCGGCTCAGCGACGCCCACCGCAAGCTGGCCCCCGTCGTCGGCCCCGACGGCCGCCTGGTGGGTCTGCTGACCCGCCGCAACGCGCTGCGTGCCACCCTCTACACCCCCGCCCTGGACGACTCCGGGCGGCTGCGGATCGCCGCCACCGTCGGTATCAACGGCGATGTCGCCGGCCGTGCCAAGGCGCTGCTTGAGGCCGGTGCCGATGTGCTGGTGGTGGACACCGCGCACGGCCACCAGGAGTCGATGATCACCGCCCTGCGCGCGGTCCGCGGCCTGGACCCGCAGGTCCCCGTGGTGGCGGGCAACGTGGTCTCCGCCGCGGGCGTGCGGGACCTGGTGGAGGCCGGCGCCGACATCCTCAAGGTCGGGGTGGGCCCCGGTGCCATGTGCACCACCCGGATGATGACCGGGGTCGGCCGGCCGCAGTTCTCCGCGGTGCTGGAGTGCGCCGCCGAGGCCCGCCGGCTGGGCCGGCACGTCTGGGCCGACGGCGGGGTGCGCCACCCGCGGGACGTCGCCATGGCTCTCGCCGCGGGAGCCTCCAATGTGATGATCGGCTCCTGGTTCGCCGGCACCCATGAGTCGCCCGGCGACCTGCAGACCGCCGCGGACGGGCGGCTGTACAAGGAGAGCTTCGGCATGGCCTCGGCCCGTGCCGTACGCAACCGCACCAGCGAGGAGTCCGCCTACGACCGGGCGCGCAAGGCGCTGTTCGAGGAGGGCATCTCCACCTCGCGGATGTTCATCGACCCGGCCCGCCCCGGAGTCGAGGACCTCATCGACTCCATCGTCGCGGGCATCCGCTCCTCCTGCACCTACGCGGGTGCGGCCTCGCTGGAGGAGTTCCACCAGAAGGCCATCGTGGGCATCCAGAGCGCGGCCGGCTACGCCGAGGGCAAGCCGCTGCACTCCAGCTGGGTCTGACGGCCGCCCGCCGGGGCGGGCGGCAGGGCGGGAGGACCGCCCGTGCCGCCGCCCCGCAGCGGCGCCAGCAGCAGCCCGGCGACCGCCCCCGCCGACTCGTCCAGGGTCGCCGCCAGCGCCTGGTAGGCCGGGTGCAGCGGATGGACCGCCCACAACGCCAGCACGCTCGCCCAGGCGGCGGCACGGGCCCGGGCGACGCTCCATGTCGCCGCCAGGTGGACCAGCGGATCGGCGGCGTCCAGCAGGTCCGGGCCGGGCAGCAGCTGTTCCCGGACGGTGGCCTCGGCATCCGCGAGCACCCCGTCGACCCGGTCGTAGTCGGATGCCAGGGCCTGGGGCGCAAGGCCCCGGCGGCGGCAGGTCTCCACCACCGCCAGCGGCAGATCGTGCTCGATGTGGGCAGCCATTCCGGCCAGGGCGAACTGCAGCGGATGGACGCCCGGGTCGCGGCGCCGGGCGAACAGCGGGCGCCAGCACGCAGGGACGCGCCGCCCCGCCAGGTCCGCGTCGACCGCGGCGAGGTAGCGGCCCGCGAAGACCGTGTCCAGCTCGGCCACCGCCTCCGGGTCGCCGAAGCAGGGGCCGGCCAGCCGCCCGCTGATCTCCTCGGTGACCGCCAGGTACGCGGTGGTGAAGACCGCCACCCCGTCCCGGGGCGGCAGCCGCAGCTCCAGCGCCCGCAGCCGCTCCAGCACCTCGTCGACCTGCTCCGTCACCGTCACAGCCTCCCGCCCCCGTCCCGCGGCGGGCCGCCGCCACGCAGCCTCCGCGGCCGCTGCTCACCCGCAGGGACCCGTGTGCGCCGGACATCTCCCGGTGCTGCGGGGGCCGGGGCCGGGGGCGCCGAGGGACGGTGCACCCCGTGGGGGTGCGGTGCGGGGTGGAATGCGCGGGCGGCGCTATGCGGGCATTTCAGGTAGTTTCGGCCGAGAGGTCCGGCGCAGGTGTAATCGAGCCCACGTCGGGCATCCGCGCCCTGGAACGACCATGCCTACCAGCACAGCGTGTCCCGGCCCCCGGGACGCCGGAACGGACGGCTATGAGCAGCGGGTTCATGGGTCCGGAGGGCTTCGGTCCGGACCCGTTCGGAGAGTTCCTCGCACGCTTCTTCGGCGGTGGGACCGGCTCGTCCCAGGCCGGTCCGCGGCGGATCGACATCGGCCGGCTGATGAGCGAGCCGACCCGCAACCTGGTGGCGGGTGCGGCCGCGTACGCCGCCGAGCACGGCAGTACCGACCTGGACACCGAGCATCTGCTGCGGGCGGCCCTGGCCGTGGAGCCGACGCGGAACATGGTGGCGCAGGCCGGCGCCGACCCGGATGCGCTGGCGGCGCAGATCGACCAGCAGGCAGGGGACACCCTGCTCCAGGAGGCCGACCGGCCCCAGCTGAACTCACTGGCCGTGACCCCGGCCGTGAAGCGGGCACTGCTGGACGCCCATGAGCTGGCGCGGGCGACGGGCGCCTCCTACATCGGCCCCGAGCACGTCCTGGCGGCCCTGGCCGCCAACGGCGACTCCGCGGCCGGCCACATCCTCAGTGCGGCCCACTTCGACCCCAACGCGATGTCGCAGAGCCAGCCCCGTCCGGCGCCGCCCGGCACCGAGCACCGGCCCCCGCCCCAGAGCAGCACGCCCAACCTGGACAAGTTCGGCCGCGACCTCACCGAACTGGCCCGCGAGGACCGGATCGACCCGGTGATCGGGCGCGACCAGGAGATCGAGCAGACCGTGGAGGTCCTCTCCCGGCGGGGCAAGAACAACCCGGTGCTGATCGGAGACGCGGGCGTCGGCAAGACGGCCATCGTGGAGGGCCTCGCCCAGCGGATCGCCGACGGTGAGGTCCCCGACACCCTGCTGGGGCGGCGGGTGATCCAGCTGGACATCCCCGGAGTGGTCGCGGGCACCCGTTTCCGCGGCGACTTCGAGGAGCGGATGAACGGCATCATCGACGAGATCCGCAGCCACTCGGACGAGCTGGTGGTCTTCATCGACGAGCTGCACACCGTGGTCGGCGCCGGCAGCGGTGCCGAGGGCGGCGGCATGGACGCGGGCAATATGCTCAAGCCCGCGCTGGCCCGGGGGGAGCTCCATGTCATCGGAGCCACCACGCTGGAGGAGTACCGCCGCTACATCGAGAAGGACGCCGCCCTCGCCCGCCGGTTCCAGCCGGTGCTCGTCCCCGAGCCGACCCCCGAGGACGCCCTGCAGATCCTGCGCGGCCTGCGCGACCGCTACGAGGCCCACCACCAGGTCCGCTACACCGACGAGGCGCTGCTGGCCGCGGTGGAGCTCTCCGACCGCTACATCACCGAGCGCTTCCTGCCGGACAAGGCCATCGACCTGATGGACCAGGCCGGTGCCCGGGTACGGCTGCGGTCCTGCACCAAGACCACCGATGTGCGGGCGCTGGAGCGCGAGTGCGAGCAGCTGACCCGGGACAAGGACCAGGCGGTCGCCGCCGAGCAGTACGAGCGCGCCACCGAGCTGAGGGACCGCGTCAGCCAGCTCACCGCGCGGATCGACGGGATCCGCAACAGGCCCAAGGAGAGCCAGGTCCACGACCGGGTCTCCAAGGTCACCGGCGAGGACATCGCGGACATCGTCTCCAAGCAGACCGGGATCCCGGTCAGCAGCCTCACCCAGGAGGAGAAGGAGCGCCTGCTGGGCCTGGAGGCGCATCTGCACCAGCGGGTCATCGGCCAGGACGAGGCGGTCACCGCCGTCTCCGAAGCGGTGCTGCGCTCCCGGGCGGGTATGGCCGACCCCCATCGGCCGATCGGCTCCTTCCTGTTCCTCGGCCCGACCGGTGTCGGCAAGACCGAGCTGGCGCGGGCCCTGGCCGAGGCGCTGTTCGGCAGCGACGACCGGATGGTCCGGCTGGACATGAGCGAGTTCCAGGAGAAGCACACCGTCAGCCGGCTGGTCGGGGCGCCGCCCGGCTATGTCGGACACGAGGAAGCCGGGCAGCTCACCGAGGCGGTCCGCCGCCACCCGTACTCGCTGCTGCTGCTGGACGAGGTGGAGAAGGCGCACCCCGATGTCTTCAACGTGCTGCTGCAGGTCCTGGACGACGGCCGGCTCACCGACTCCCAGGGCCGCACCGTGGACTTCAAGAACACGGTGATCGTGATGACCAGCAACCTCGGCTCCGATGCGATCGCGGGCCGCGGCTCGGTGCTGGGCTTCGGTGCCACCGATGCGTCGTTCGACGAGGAGGCCAGGCGGGAGCGGGTGCTGCGTCCGCTGCGCGACCACTTCCGCCCGGAGTTCCTCAACCGGATCGATGAGATCGTCATCTTCCAGCGGCTCGCCGAGGACCAGTTGCGGCAGATCACCGACCTGCTGCTGGAGGAGACCCGCCGCCGGCTGCGCGCCCAGGACGTGGCCATCGAGTTCGCCCCGGAGGCAGTCGACTGGCTGGCCCGGCGCGGGCACCAGCCGGAGTACGGCGCACGGCCGCTGCGCCGGACCATCCAGCGGGAGATCGACAACCGGCTCTCGAGGCTGCTGCTGGACGGCAAGCTGACGGCCGGGGACCGGGTCCGGGTGGGCGTCGACGCAGGCGAGCTCACCTTTGAAGCGGCCCGGGCGCCCTCTGGCGCCTTCTGAGCCGTCTCCACCCGGCGCGGTTCCCGTGTCGGGGGCTGCACCGGGGGTACCGGCCGGCCGACGCCGATGGCGGCGGCCGGCCGGTACCCGTCGTGGTGCGGGTCAGCCGGCCGAGCCGGACCCCTCGCGGGCGGCGCGCCAGGAGGGGCTGTCGACGAAGTGGTTGTCGAACCGCTCCTGGGCCGCCAGCAGGTCCTCCACGGTGGCCTCGCCGGTGCGGAGCCGGGCCAGCAGCCGGAAGTACTCGAACCGTTCGACCCCCGGTGTGATGACGATCAGCAGATCGCAGGTCGAGCCGGGGGGCGCGGCGAAGGCATGGTCCATCCGTGGCGGCACTACGGCCAGGTCGCCCTGATGGGCCGTCACCACCTCGTTGCCGCTGAGGATCTGCACCGAGCCGTCGATGACGAAGAACAGCTCGCTGGAGCCGTTGTGGTGGTGCGGTGTGGCCCCGTCGGCGCCGCGGGCCAGGGTGATGCGCTGGGTGCTGAGTGCGCCGCCGGTGGCGCCGGCGTCCGCCAGCAGGCGGATGGCCGCCGGTGTGTCGGCGTCGCCCAGGACCTCGGCCTCGTCGGACCGCACCAGGACGGCGCGGCCGTCGGCGTCGGACCCGTTCGGCAGGATGATCGTCATCGATGGCTCCCCGTGAGCGTTCCAAGGCAAGAGAATTGATTGCCCGTCAAACAGTACTGCGTCTAACTATCTTGCGTCCAATAGAATCCGGATGTGGACAGCGACGAGATCGACGCCATAGTCGGGCAGTGGCGGCAGGAGCGGCCCGATCTGGACCTCCCCGCGATGGGCCTCTTCGGACGCATGGGCCGGCTGATGCTGCTGCTGGAGCCGCAGGTGGAGCAGGTCTTCACCCGCCACGGCCTGCGGCGGGGCGAGTTCGACGTGCTCGCCGCGCTCCGCCGCTCCGGACCGCCGTACACCCTGATCCCCTCGGAGCTGGCGGAGACCCTGATGCTCTCCCGGGCCGGCATGACCAACCGGCTGGACCGGCTGGAGGCGGCCGGCCTGGTCGAGCGGGCGCTCGATCCGGCCGACCGCCGGAGCTTCCGGATCACCCTCACCGGCCAGGGGCTGCAGCTCGCCGACGCCGCCGTCACCGACCATGCCGCCAATCTGACCCGGCTTGCCTCCTGTCTGGGCATGGAGGACGCCGCGCAACTGGACCGGATCCTGCGCACCATGCTGGCCTCCGTGGCCCGGCCGGACCGAAGGGCCCGGGGTTCCGGCTGACCCCCCGGCGCCAGGCCGGGCGGGAGGTGTCCCGGACGAGGTCTACCGCTTGCGGGCGATGCCGCAGTACATGGCCACCTCGGCGTCGGCCGCGTCCGGCGCGGAGCCGTCCGGGCGCCAGTGGTGGACCGGGACCACGCCGGGATCCAGCAGCTGCAGGCCGCCGAAGAGCTGCTCGACCCGGGCCCGGTCGCGGGCCCTGACCGGGATGCCGCGGGCGTTGTACTCACGCACCACCCGCAGGATGGGCTCCGGATCGGGATCCGCGGTCACCATGGACATCGCCAGGAAACTGCCGGGCGCCAGCGGCTCCGTCAGCTGCTCCACGATGTGCCGGGCCTCGGCGTCGTCGGTGACGAACTGCATCACCGCGATCACCGACAGGGCGACCGGGCGGTCGAGATCGAGCGCGCCGGCCAGCTGACGATCCTTCAGAATCCCTGCCGGGTCGCGCATGTCGGCATGGACATAGACGGTCCTGCCCTCCGGCGCCGAGGCGAACAGCGCCCTGGCGTGCACCAGCACCATGGGGTCGTTGTCCACATAGACGACCCTCGACTCGGGGGCCACCGACTGCACGATCTGGTGCAGATTGGGCTCGGTGGGGATGCCGGTCCCGATGTCCAGGAACTGCCGCACTCCCTGCTCGGCGGCGAGATACCGGGCCGCCCGGTGCATAAAGGCCCGGCTCTGCACGGCGGAGGTGCGCAGACTGGGCCAGTCCAGCAGCATCCGCTCGGCGGCCTCCCGGTCGACCGGGAAGTGGTCCTTGCCGCCCAGCAGATAGTCGTAGATCCGCGCCGAGTGCGGTGTGTCGGTGCGCAGATCGACCGGGGGCCCGGCCTGCGTCCCCCCGTCGGGCCTCATCCAGTCCAGCGCGTCCGCCATGGCATCCACCCCGTTCCCCGCGGCAGGCACCGCGGCTCGGGGCGACATGCTAGACAGTGAAGATGACGGGCGGACCCCGCCGATCAGCCGGGAAGCCCGCCGAGACGGCCCTCCAGCAGAACCAGGAACTCGCCCAGCACATCGGCGAGTTCGGCCCTGCGGCCCTCCGGCAGCCCTTCGAGCAGGGCGTTCTCGTAGTCGATCTGGGCCGGCAGCAGCCGGTCCACCAACTCCCGGCCCCGGTCGGTCAGGGAGAGATGGGCGACCCGGCGGTCGCGCGCGTCGGCGCGCCGTGCCACCAGTCCGCGCTCCTCCAACAACCTGACCCGCTTGGTGACGGCGGCCCCGGAGGCGAAGGTCTCCCGGGCCAGCCGGCCGGGGGTGAGCTCACCGCCCACCCGGCGCAGCGCATTGAGGATCTCGTACTCGGGGCGGCTGAGGCTCTCGCGGCCCAGCGGGGCGTCGGCCACCTGCTGGAGCAGCGCGGCGCAGCGGTTGAGCCGCCCGATGACCGCGACCGGGGTCAGATCGAGGCCCGGGTAGAGCGACTGCCACTGGCGCAGCACCACCGCGACGGCGTCCTCCACGTGGGCTCTCCCCTCTCCGTGCTGCTCCGCGAGCCGCCGCGGCACGCTGGGCGACGATGGTACCCGGATCCTTGTGCGACACCCCGGGCCCACGACAGCGACGGCCCACTCAGTGGACGCCGCCGCCGTGGAGCGGTGCGATGCGGTCGCGGTCGGCGCTGCGGGGGTGGCGGAGCAGCTCGGCCAGCAGCTGGTGCCCCTGCCGTTCGGCGTCGGCGATCCGCTGCAGCGGCAGAGCCCCCGTCCACCATTCGCCGGCGGCGGTGTCGACCGCCTCCCTGAGGTCGACCAGGGCGGCGCCCAGCTGGTCGCGGGCCGAGACGGCGGCAGCCGCCGGGCTGCCCGCCGCCAGCACCTCCTCGGCGCCGGACAGGGCGCCCGCCACCCGCTGCAGTGCGGACTCCACCTGGCCGCCGAGCCGCCGGTTGACCACCAGCGCGCAGGCCAGCAGTCCCGCGGCGGCGCCCAGTACGGTGTCCAGCCAGCGGTCGGCGATCAGCTGTCCGGCGGGCTGCAGCCCGGCGAACTCCGTCATCAGCAGCGCCATCGGGGTGAGGAAGACATTCCCCAGCCAGTAGTTGCGGGCCACGGTCGCCTCGGTGGCGAACTGGCAGAGCAGTGCCACCAGCACCACCGCCGCCGGTCCGGTGTGCAACAGCGGTACCAGCGCGGTGAACAGCAGCAGCCCGAGCAGGCTGCCGGTCACCCGCTGAAGGCCGCGCCGCCAGGAGAGCAGGCTGTTCGCCTGGAAGAGCGATGCCGCGGTCACCACGGCCCAGTACGGGCGCCCGACCCCGGCCGCCATCGACAGCCAGCCGGCCAGTGCGGTGCCGACGGCCACCCGGACACCGATCGGCAGCAGCGGGGAGCGTCCGTGCAGCGCCTGCCGCAGTGCGCCCCGGCCGGTCTGCGCCCCGGTGGCGCGGTGCGGGCGCTGGGCGGCGGCGACAGCCGAACGCTCGGCGGCGATCCCGGCCAGCTCGTCGGCCTCCCCGGCGACGGCGCGTCCCGGGTCCGGGAGTGCCCGGCCGCGCCGCAGGTCGTGTGCCCACTCGGCCAGCCGGCCGGCTTCCGCGCCATGGCGGCCGGGGGCGGCCGCGGCGGACTCCGCACGGACCAGCAGCCGTTCCAGGGCGTCCAGATGGGGCCGGTCGGCCGGGACCAGGAAGAGCGTGCGCCATGCCGCGGTGGCGGTCGCGGTGGCCTCGTGGCGCCCTCGCTGCACCTCGCGGTCGGGTGCGCCCGACTGTGCGGTGCGCAGCAGCCGGGCCGTGCTCTCCAGGGCGCGGGCCACCGCGATCCGCTCCGGTCCGTGCGGGCGCAGCAGGGCGGGGGCCATCCCCACGGCCCAGGCGAAGGCGCCCGCGGCAAGGCCGAGCGTCAGGTGTCCGGGGATGTCGCCGAGCCGCTGCGGGAGGAAGGCGCCGGTGGCCGCCATGAAGGTGAGCACCACCGGTCCCGGCGGGCCCAGCCGGGTGGCGTCGCAGGCCGTCTTGTGGACGGCGGCCAGCAATGCGGCCACCGCGACCCGGATCGCGGTGGAGTCGGTGAGGGCGGAGGTGGTGAGTGCGATGCCCGCGCCCGCCAGCATGCCCAGTACCAGCAGGGCCAGCGTCCTGGCGCGCCGGGCGTAGGGCAGGCCGTGGGTGTAGAGGGCGCACATGGCGCCGAGCGAGGTGTAGTACGCGAGGTCCAGGCGACCGGCCGCCAGCAGCGCCAGCTCGGGGATGCCGACCGCGACCACCACGCTGAGCGCGGGCTTGTGCCACAGGTCGGAGGCGGGGCCGAGACGGAGGACCCCCTTCAGTGGGAGGCGGCGTGCGGTGGCGGAGGGGCGGGCATGGCGCATAGGAAAAGATTAACATATGTTTCACTCGTAAAATACATGGCCGCCCCCACCTTCCGCGAACCTTCCGGGCCCCCGTGAAGAGGAGCAGAGTGGAGGTGTCGGCCATGACATCCGCACCTCCAGGAGGCCGTCATGCGCAAGGTCGCCGACTGCCGGCTGCACCCCAGCGAGTCCGGCTGCACACTCACCATTTCGGGCGAGGAGGACGAGGTCCTGCGGGCCGCGACCGAGCACGCCTGCTCCGTCCACGGCCACACCGACAGCCCTGAGCTGCGGGAACAGCTGCGCGGGATACTCAAGGACGAGCAGAAGCCCATCCCTGCGTGAGCCAGCGCACAACCAAGGGCACTCCCCGGAGCCGCACACGCCATGGCACACTGTGCGAAGTACCAGTGACGTTTGCGCACTCCGGGGTCGGTGAAAGTCCGAACCGGCGGTTACAGTCCGCGACCCGTCCGCCGCCAGCGGTCGGTTGACCAGGTGAAATTCCTGGACCGACGGTTAAAGTCCGGATGGGAGGCAGTGCGCGGCGGACGTCCGGCCGGTACTCGCGCCGTCGGTGCGTCCCCCTGCGGGACCCTCCCGGCCGTGCCCCGGCCTGTCATACGTCCGTGTTCTCTTCCCGAGCCCCGGAGTCCGCGCCCCAAGCGCGAGGAGGACTCCGGTGGCCCCCCACCAGGCCGACAGCCGCATCGCCGAGGCGATGCACCGCGCCGTCGCGCTCGCCGCGCTCGGCCTCGGCCGCACCAGCCCCAACCCCGTCGTCGGGTGTGTCGTCCTCGACGCCCAGGGTGAGATCGCAGGCGAGGGCTACCACCAGCAGGCCGGCGGCCCGCACGCCGAGGTCCACGCCCTGCGTGCGGCCGGCGACCGGGCCCGCGGCGGCACCGCCGTGGTCACCCTGGAACCCTGCAACCACACCGGCCGCACCGGCCCCTGCGCCCAGGCACTGATCGACGCCGGGATCACCCGGGTGTTCCATGCCGTGGCCGACCCCACCGACCAGGCCTCCGGAGGCGCCGCCGCGCTGCGCGCCGCCGGCATCGAGACCCACGGCGGACTGCTCGCCGAGGAGGCCGCCCGCGGCAACGAGGCCTGGCTCACCGCCATGCGCCTGGGCCGCCCCTTTGTGCTCTGGAAGTACGCATCCACCCTCGACGGCCGCACCGCCGCGGCCGACGGCACCAGCCGCTGGATCACCGGTCCGGAGGCCCGCGCCGACGTCCACCGGCTGCGCGCCGAGGTGGACGCCGTACTGGTCGGCTCCGGCACCCTGCGCGCCGACGACCCGCATCTCGCCGTACGCCACGGCGCCGACGCCGGCCGCCAGCCGCTGCGGGTGGTCGCCGACACCGCCGCCACCGTCCCCGCGACCGCGCGGGTGCTGGACGGCACCGCAGCCACCCTGATCGCCGTCGCCCCCGGCGCCGACACCGGCCATCTGGCCGCCGCCGTCGCCGACGGCCGCGCCGAGATCGCCGAGGTGCCCCGCGCCGCCGCCGGCGGCCGCGGGCTGGACCCGCACGCGCTGCTCGCCGCGCTGCACAGCCGAGGGGTTCGCTCGGTGCTGCTGGAGGGCGGCCCCACCCTGGCCGGCGCCTTCTGGGCCGCCGGACTCGTCGACAAGGCCGTGGGCTATCTGGCCCCCGCCCTGCTCGGGGCCGGTCCGGCCGCCCTGCTGGGCGCGGGAATCGGCACCATCGCCGAGGCGTTGCGACTCGACGTCCACGACATCGCCAGGATCGGCGCCGACCTGCGCCTGACCGCCTACCCCCGGAGCACCGCCGCCGCTGCTCCCCGTTTCGTCAACGCGCCTTCCACCGAGGAGAGCTGACTGGTGTTCACCGGAATCGTCGAAGAGCTCGGAGAGGTCGTCTCCGTCGAGGACCTCGGGGACTCCTCCCGGATCCGCCTGCGCGGCCCCGCCGTCACCCGGGGCGCCCGCCACGGCGACTCCATCGCCGTCAACGGCGTCTGCCTGACCGTGGTGGACACCCCCGAGCAACTGGCCGCCGACAGCGGCGAGTTCTCCGCCGACGTGATGGCCGAGACGCTCAACCGCTCCAGCCTCGGCGCCCTCGCCGCCGGCTCCCGGGTCAATCTGGAGCGGGCCATGGCACTCGGCGACCGCCTCGGCGGACACCTGGTGCAGGGCCATGTCGACGGCACCGCCACCCTGCTGTCCCGCAGCCCGGGGGAGCCCGGCGCCGACGGGCGGCCGCAGTGGGAGGTGCTGCGCTTCTCCCTCCCCGCCGGGATCGCCCGCTACCTGGTCGACAAGGGCTCCATCACGGTCGACGGGGTCTCCCTCACCGTGGTCGAGGCCGGCGCCGACTTCTTCACCGTGAGCCTGATCCCCGCCACGCTCGCCCTCACCACGCTCGGGCGCAAGCAGCCCGGCGAACCGGTGAACCTCGAGGTGGACGTGCTCGCCAAGTACGTCGAGCGGCTGCTCGACGCCCGCGCCCTGCCGACGACCGGCCTGCCCGTCCCGCAGCCTCAGGAGAGCCGGCCGTGAGCGGGCTCAACAGCACCGCCTTCACCGTCTTCGGACAGGGCGTCCTGTGGTCCGACATGATCGGCAACCTGCTCGGCCTGGCCGCCCTGGCGCTCGGCTGGCGCCGCTCGGTGATCAGCTGGCCGGTCCAGCTGCTGTCCGGCGCGGTCCTGGTCGCGGCGTTCCTTCCCGCCCATGTCAGCGGGATGGTCGGCAAGCAGCTGATCGTCATCGTGGTCTCCGCCTGGGGCTGGTTCCAGTGGCTGCGCGGTCGCCGGGCGACCGGTGAGATCGCGGTCCGGTTCGGCAGCACCTGGGAGCGCCTGGGGCTGGTCGCCGGCGCCGCGCTGGGCACCCTCGCGGTCGGCGGCCTGTTCACCGCCTACCCCTCGCTGTCCTGGAGCCCCTGGCAGGACGCCTACATCTTCGTCGGCACCCTGGTCGCGATGGTCGCCCAGGCCCGCGGCCTGGTGGAGTTCTGGTTCGCCTGGATCGCGGTGGACGTCGTCGGAGTGCCGTTGGCCTTCCGCAGCGGCTACACCTTCTCCGCCCTCGTCTACATCGTCTACTTCGTCCTGGTGATCCTGGGCCTGCGCGCCTGGTGGATGAGCACCCGCACCCCCCGGCAGCAGACGCCGACCGTTCTGGAAGGAGCCGTGGCATGACCGCCCTGCAGGAGTTCGCGCACACCCGCCTGCTCGCCTCCGTCGAGGAGGACGACCTCACGCTGGACCCGGTGGAGCGTGCCATCGCCGACATCGCGGCCGGCCGCCCGGTCGTCGTGGTGGACGACGAGAACCGCGAGAACGAGGGCGATCTGGTCTTCGCCGCCGAGCTGGCCACCCCGGAACTGGTCGCCTTCATGATGACCGAGTGCCGCGGCCTGATCTGCGTGCCGATGCGCGGCCCCGACCTGGACCGCCTGGAGCTCGGGCAGATGGTCGAGCAGAACAGCGAGAGCCACGGCACCGCGTTCACCGTCTCGGTCGACGCCATGGAGGGCATCACCACCGGCATCTCCGCCGCCGACCGGGCCCGCACCATCAGGCTGCTGGCCGACCGGTCCTCGGTGCCGGGCGACTTCGCCCGCCCCGGCCATGTCTTCCCGCTGCGCGCCCGCGAGGGCGGTGTGCTCACCCGCCCCGGCCACACCGAGGCCGGACCCGACCTGTGCGAGCTGGCCGGTCTCAGCCCGGCCGCGGTGATCTGCGAGATCGCCCGGCCCGACGGCACCATGGCCCGGCTGCCCGACCTGGTGCCCTTCGCCCGCCGCCACGGCTTCCCGATCATCTCCATCGAGCAGCTGATCGCCCATCGCGTCCGCCTCGAGCGCCAGGCCGAGCGCCTGGCCGAGAACCTGGCCGAGGGCCCGGCCGAGAACCTGGCCGAGGGCCAGGTCGAGCGTGCCGCCGTCACCGGCCTGCCCACCGAGCACGGCACCTTCACCGCCGTCGGCTACCGCAGTGCGCTGGACGGCGCCGAGCACATCGCGCTGGTGGCCGGCGGCCTGGGCGCCGACGGACGGCTGCCCGATGGCGAGGAGGTCCTGGTGCGGGTGCACTCGGAGTGCCTCACCGGCGATGTCTTCGGCTCGCTGCGCTGCGACTGCGGCCCCCAGCTGCAGGCCTCCCTGGACCGGATCGCCGCCGCCGGCCGGGGCGTGGTGCTCTATCTGCGCGGCCACGAGGGCCGCGGCATCGGCCTGGTGCACAAGCTGCGCGCATACCAGCTCCAGGAGTCCGGCCGGGACACCGTCGACGCCAACCTGGACCTCGGCCTGCCCGCCGATGCCCGGGAGTACGGCACCGCCGCGCTGATGCTGGCCGACCTCGGGGTGCACTCGCTGCGGCTGCTCACCAACAACCCGGAGAAGATCTCCGCGCTGAGGGGCCACGGCCTCAGGGTCGCCGGCCGTGAGCCGCTTCCCGTCCAGGCGGGCGAGCACAACCTCCGCTACCTGCTCACCAAGCGGGACCGGATGGGCCACGACCTGCCATGGCTGGACGTCGAGTCCCCCGCCTCACTGACCACACCCGTGGTCGAGCCCCGCGTCGCCGACGGCGCGGCCTGAACCACCCCCACCACCGAGAAGTCCGAACGACCACCGAGAAGTCCGAACGAAAGGAAGGCCCCCGTGAGCGGCAAGGGACCCCCGAGCTGACACTGACCGCCAAGAACTGCCGCGACCTGCGGGTCGCTGTGGTGTCGGCGCAGTGGCACGAGCAGATCATGCAGGGACTGCGCGACGGCGCGCTGCGCGCACTGCACGAGCTCGGCATCGACGAGCCCACCGTGCTCCGGGTGCCGGGCACCTTCGAGCTGCCGGTCGCGGCCAAGCAGCTGGCCGACCGCGGCTATGACGCCGTGGTCGCCCTGGGTGTGGTCATCCGGGGCGGTACGCCGCACTTCGACTACGTCTGCCAGGCCGCCACCATGGGCCTCACCCAGGTCGCGGTCTCCACCGGAGTGCCGATCGGCTTCGGCGTACTCACCTGCGACAACGAGGAGCAGGCGCTGGACCGCGCCGGACTGCCCGGGTCCAGCGAGGACAAGGGCCACGAGGCGGTCACCGCCGCCCTCGCGACCGCCGCCGCGCTGCGCTCGGTCTCCGAGCCCTGGCGGTGAACGGTTCCGGTCCCGATGGTTGAAACGACATGTCCACGCTGCGGTCCGTTCCGCGGGGTTTCGCCCGCAGGCCGTAAGGTGTGCACATCATGGCGCTGAAGACATTCGAAGAGCTCTTCACCGAGCTCCAGCAGAAGGCCTCCTCCGGCGACCCCGGAACCTCCCGTACCGCGCAGCTCGTCCAGCAGGGCGTCCATGCGATCGGCAAGAAGGTGGTCGAGGAGGCAGCCGAGGTCTGGATGGCCGCCGAGCACGAGTCGGACGACCGGACCGCAGAGGAGATCTCACAGCTCCTCTACCACCTCCAGGTGATGATGGTCGCCCGCGGCCTCACCCTCGAGGACGTCTACGCCCATCTGTGAGCCGCAGGGGGCGCATCCGCGCCCCCTGCGCAACCGTGCACACACCCACACCCCAGCGAAAAGTGAAGGATCCGCCTCTCATGCTGCGCATTGCCGTCCCCAACAAGGGTTCTCTCTCGGGTCCCGCGGCGGAGATGCTGCATGAGGCCGGATACCGGCAGCGCAAGGACTCCAAGGAACTGGTCCTGGTCGACGCCGGGAACCAGGTCGAGTTCTTCTTCCTCCGGCCGCGCGACATCGCCATCTATGTCGGCTCCGGCCGGCTGGATGTCGGCGTCACCGGTCGCGACCTGCTGCTGGACTCCGGCGCCGAGGCCGAGGAGGTGCTGGCCCTGGGCTTCGCCGGGTCCACCTTCCGCTACGCCGGGCCGGTCGGCACCGCCAAGGACGTCCAGGACCTGAAGGGCCTGCGGATCGCGACCTCCTACCCGGGCCTGGTCCGCCGCCACCTCGCCGAGCACGGCGTGGAGGCCTCCGCGGTGACCCGCCTGGACGGAGCGGTGGAGACCGCGATCCAGCTGGGCGTCGCCGATGTGATCGCCGATGTCGTGGAGACCGGCACCACACTGCGCAACGCCGGCCTGGAGATCTTCGGTGAACCCATCCTGGAGTCCGACGCCGTGGTGATCCGCCCCAAGGGGGCCGGCGACGACACCCGGGTCGAGCAGTTCCTGCGCCGACTGCAGGGCGTCCTGGTGGCCCGGCGCTACGTGATAATGGACTACGACATCCGCGCCGAGCGGGTGAGCGACGCGGTCGCCCTCACCCCCGGGCTGGAGTCCCCGACCGTCTCCCCGCTGCACAGCGAGGGCTGGGTGGCCGTGCGCTCCATGGTGCTCCGCAAGGAGGCTCAGCGGATCATGGACGACCTGTGGGCCATCGGCGGCCGGGCCATTCTGGTCACCAACATCCACGCCTGCCGGCTCTGAACCGGTAGGGCACCCACCCAGGGGCGCGGCACCACGCCGCTCCGCTCCGTACGGCCGGGGACGCGCGCCCAGCGCGGACCGCCCCCGGCGGTGCCCAGCGGTGCGCACGGTGCTCGCGCCCCTCACCGCACCCCCCGCGACCCGCTCCGCCATCCGCTCTGCCACCCGGGAGCCCGACATGCCCGAAGCCACGCCGCCGCCCGCAGCCGGCCTGCCCGAGCTGCCCGTGACCTGGCGGGCGTCCCGTACCCGGGCAGTGCTGCTGCCCGTCGCGGTACTCCTGGTGGCGGTGTTCTGCGTCCTGGCCCGTGCCATGCCGCACAACTGGCACACCAACGACCGGGTGGCGCTGGTCGTCACCGGACTGCTCTTCGCCGCCGGACTGCTGATGCTCGCCCGGCCCCGGGCCACCGCCGGCAGCGAGGGCGTCACCGTGGTGAACTTCGTCCGCACCCGCCGCCTGGACTGGGCCGAGATCGTCCGGGTCAACCTCCGCCAGGGCGACCCCTGGGCGGTACTGGACCTCGCCGACGGCACCACCCTGGCCGTGGTGGGCATCCAGCCCGCGGCCGGCCGGACGCAGGCCGTCGCCGCCGCCCGGGCGCTGCGCGACCTGGTGGACGCACACGCCACCGCCCGGCACCGCCGCTGAGCCGCCCACCGGCCGTTTCCTGGCCGCTGCGTCGTCTACGCTGGTAAAGGCAGGGCAAACCCCTGCCATCAGTCATCAGGACGCGCCCGGCACCGGTGTGCCACCCGCCAGGGATGCCGCGTCCCCACCCCGACCAGAGGAGTGACACCTCCCCTCGATGGACGATCCGTCCGGTAGTACGAACGCCGTCCCGCCCTCGCCGGATCCGCTGGATCCCCTCCCACCGGAGCTCCCGGACCCGGCCGCGGCACTCCGCGAAGAGGCGGCACGGTGATCACCGCCTGGCTGCTGCTGGCAGCCGCCATTGCCCTCATCATCGCCAACGGCCTCTTTGTGGCCGCCGAGTTCTCCCTGGTCACCGTCGAGCGCGGCGCCGTAGAGCGCGCCGCGGCATCCGGCGACCGCAAGGCGGCCGGCATCGCCAAGGCCCTGCGCAGACTCTCCTTCGAACTCTCCGGCGCCCAGCTCGGCATCACCGTCACCTCCCTGGTGGTGGGCATGCTCGCCGAACCCGCGCTCTCCGTGCTGCTCCGCCCCGTCCTCACCGCCGTCGGCGTGCCCGAGTCGGCCGCCACCGGAGTGGCCGTGGTCGTGGGCATCGTTGCGGCGACCGTGCTGCAGATGGTCATCGGTGAGCTGGTGCCCAAGAACTGGGCGATCGCCCAGCCGATGCGGGTCGCCAGGGCCGTGGTCGGACCCCACCGAGCCTTCTCCGTCGCCTGCGGGCCGCTGATCGGCTTCCTCAACGGCTCGGCGGACCGCGCCGTGCGGGCGCTCGGCATCGAACCCACCGAGGAGCTCGCCCATGCCCGCACCCCCGCCGAGCTGGTGGCACTCGCCCAGCACTCGGCCAGGGCCGGAGCGATAGAGGAGGACACCGCGGACCTGTTCGTCCGCACGCTGGGCCTGGCCGGCCTCACCGCGCAGAGCGTGATGACCCCCCGGGTGGACGTCTCCGCCCTGCAGAGCGACGCCACCGCCGCGGATGTGCTCAATCTGACCCGCGCCACCGGCCTGTCCCGCTTCCCCGTCTACACCGACAGCCTCGACGAGGTCACCGGCATCGTCACGCTCAAGGAGGCCCTCGCGGTCCCCGCCGACGGGCGCGCCGCCGCCGGGGTCTCCGGGATCGCCGTGCCGCCGCTGCTGGTCCCCGAGACGCTGCCCGCCGAGCGGCTGCTGGAACTGCTGCGGCGCGGCCAGCCGATGGCCGTGGTCGTGGACGAGTACGGCGGCACCGCGGGCGTCGTCACGCTGGAGGACATCATCGAGGAGATGGTCGGCGAAGTGCTCGACGAGCACGACCCCGCCGACACCCCGATCTGCTGGCACTGCCCCCGGCCGACTCCATGCCGGTCTGGGAGGCCGACGGACGCACCCGCGTCGACCAGCTGGAGGCCATCGGGCTGCATGCGCCCGACGGCCCCTACGAGACCCTGGGCGGCCTGGTCGCCGACCTGCTGGGGCGGATCCCGGTCCCCGGTGACACCGCCGAACTCCCCGGCTGGCGGCTGACGGTGCTCGGCACCGACCGCCGCCGCACCTCCCGGGTGCGGCTGGAGCGCACCGGGCGACTGCCCGGTGACCCCCGCGGGCACGGGGAGCGGACCCGATGACCGTCCTGCAGATCCTCGCCGCACTGCTGCTGCTCCTGGGCAACGGCTTCTTCGTCGGCGCCGAGTTCGCGGTGATCTCGGTACGCCGCAGCCAGATCGAACCGCTCGCCGCGGCGGGCAACCGCCGCGCCCGCACGGTCCTGCACGCCCTGGAGAACGTCTCCGAGATGCTGGCCGCGGCCCAGCTCGGCATCACCGTCTGCTCGCTGCTGCTCGGCGCCCTCGCCGAGCCCACCGTGGCCGGTCTGCTGCACGGGCCCTTCCACGCACTGGGCGTGCCGCCCGGGGTGACCCATCTGGCGTCGTACGTCATCGCGCTGGCCCTGGTGGTCTTCCTGCACATGGTGGTCGGCGAGATGGTGCCCAAGAACATCGCGCTGGCAGGCCCCGAGAAGGCCGCCCTGTGGCTCGGCCCGCCGCTGGACCGGCTGGCCCGGCTGCTCGCCCCGGTGATCGCCTTCCTCAACACCTTCGCCAACCTGGTGCTGCGGGTCTTCCGGGTGGAGCCCAAGGACGAGGTGGAGTCGGTGTTCACCAGCGAGCAGCTGGCCCACCTGGTGGAGGACTCCCGGGACGCCGGACTGCTGGAGCCCGGCGAGCAGGAGCGTCTGGAGGACGCCCTGGAGCTGGGCCGCCGCCCGGTCACCGATGTGCTGCTGACTCCGCAGAAGCTGGTCACCGTGGATGCCTCGGTCACCCCCGCGCGGGTGGAGGAGCTGGCCGCGGCCACCGGCTACTCCCGGTTCCCGATCACCGGCGGCGACGGTGCCTTCCTGGGCTACCTCCATGTGAAGGACGTGCTGGACCTGGAGGACCGCCGCGCACCCGTGCCGCCGCAGATCTGGCGCCGGATACCGTCGGTGCGGAACCGGACCCCGCTGGACGACGCACTGGGCGCGATGCGGCGGGCCGCGGCGCACCTGGCCGCCGTGGTCGACCGGGACGGCCGGAGCCTCGGCCTGGTCACCCTGGAGGACGTCCTGGAGGAACTGGTGGGCGAGGTCCACGACCCCGACCACCGCCGCCCCGCCTCCGCCCGGGGCCAGGTGTACTGACCACGGAGGCCGGTCACAGGGGTCACGGCGGTGTGATCGTGACGTGGGTGAGGGCCTTCCGGCCCGGTGGTGCGGAAGTCGCTGTCCGCACCGGGCCGGAAAGGCCCTCACGGCCTTTCGGCGAGGCGGAACCCGAGCCGTCGCGGCGCCCACCCCGGCTGTGCCAGAAGCGGCCTGCGGTTGCGACGGGGCAGCGATGCCCGGTGTCAGCTGCGGCCGTCGATGAGTTCGCCGTAGGCCTGCACCAGGTCGGGCAGCCGCAGGGTCGCCAGATCCTCCCGGGTCGGCGGGACGGACAGGACGGAGAGCCGCAGATCGCGGTAGGCGCAGGACTTCTCGTACAGGGTGCGGATGAAGCGTCCGTTGCCCAGTTCGTCGATCCAGCCCTCGCCGACCACATGGGCGCAGATGGAGCGCAGCTCCTCCAGCGCGTCCGCATCCCAGGCGTCGCCGTCCCGGTCGGCCAGTGCCTGACCGATGGCGGTCAGCTCACCGGGGCGGTAGCTGGGGAAGTCGACCCGGGTGGTGAAGCGGGAGGCGAGGCCGGGGTTGGCGGCGAGCAGCCGGTTCATCCCCTCCGGGTAGCCGGCCAGTATCACCACCAGCCGGTCCCGGTTGTCCTCGGCCCGCTTCAGCAGCACCTGCAGCGCCTCGTCGCCGTAGGCGTCGCCCTTGCTGTAGCCGGAGTTGGCCAGTGAGTACGCCTCGTCGATGAAGAGCACCCCGTCCAGCGCGGAGTCGATCAGCTCATTGGCCTTGACCGCGGTCTGGCCGAGGAACTCGCCCACCAGGTCGGCCCGCTGGGCCTCCACCAGATGGTCCCCGGAGAGCAGCCCCAGGGCGTAGAAGACCCGGCCGAGGATTCTGGCCACGGTGGTCTTGCCGGTGCCCGAGGGGCCGGAGAAGACGAAGTGCCGCTTGGGCGGCTGCACCGGCAGGCCCTGGCCGATGCGCAGCCGGGCCATCCGCAGCTGGGCGGAGAGCGCCAGCACCTGCCGCTTCACCGGCTCCATGCCGACCATCCGGTCGAGTTCGGACAGCGCCGCGTCCAACTGTTCCCGGTCGGGCCCCGAGGCCTGGCCGAGCGGCCCTGCCGGGAGCGGCTGGACCGGCAGGACCACCCGGTCCCGCAGCGAGCCCTCGGGCGGGCCTCCGGCCGGCTCCGCGCCGTCGGTGGCGGCCGTCGCCACCGGGTCGGCGGTTCCGGGGGCCGCCGGCTCGAGGTCCGCGGCCGGTTCCTGCGGCTCCGTCCCCGAGGCGGCCGACGGGCCGGCGCTGCCGCTGCCGCCGGGTGCCTCGGTGCCCGGAAGCAGCAGCGTCCCGGCGTCGGCGGACCCCGGGACACCCTCCAGTTCGGCCTGCAGCAGCTCCGGGTCGACGCCGTCCTCGGACATGATCGCGGCCAGCCTGGCCGCGGTGTCCATGAAAGCCGGGTCGGCCCGGTGCACCGCCCGGTAGAGTGGCAGTGCCGCCGCGCTGCGTCCGGCGCCCTCATAGGCCCGGGCCAGCCAGTAGCGCAGCTCCTTGCGCTGCGGCTGCTCGGAGCGGCAGCGTGCCAGGGAGGCCGACAGCGGGGCCTCTGCCTGGGCGCACATGTCCAGCCGCACCCGGGCCATTCCGCTGAAGAGGCCGGCCTCTATGCCGAGCAGAGGGTCGTCCAGCAGTCCGTCGGTCTCGCGGATCAGCTGCTCCCAGTCCTTGACCAGATAGGAGCGGCAGGCCTGCAGGAAACGCACCGAGGGGTCCTCGTCGGCGGGCGGGCAGAGGATTATCGCCCGGTCCAGCTCGGTGAGGTGGCGTCCGTCCAGCCAGTGCGAGGCATGGGCCAGCGCCAGATCGCGGCCGTCCTCCAGCACGGGCTGCACCCACCAGCCCAGCCAGTACCAGGAGCTCAGCGGTCGGCGGTGGCGGCGCCGCTGCTCACCGAAGCGGTCCCGGTGGCGGTGCATCGCCAGCAGTGCGCCCGAGGTGTCGGAACGCAGGGCGTGCAGGCCGAGCCAGGCGTCCGCCATACCGGGGTCCAGCCGTACGGCCGTCCGGAACTCCTCCTCGGCGCGGGAGTACGCCCCCGCGGTGTACGCATCCATGGCCCGTAGCCATGCCCGGTCTGCGAGCCCTGCCGGACCCGCCGCCCCGGAGTCCTCGACCGTCCCCACGTCATGCCCCCCGCTGTGCGTCCCGAGCCCCTGCAGCTGCTCCCGCGCCCATGAGCCCCGCCCCCTCGCGCCACCCGCCGCACCGCGGGCCGACCGCCGCACCGGCCACCATGATGAACCCGCCGGGGCCGACACGGAATGCGGCCGTCCCTGCGGACCGTCCGGGTTTCCGGGATTGACGGAAAGTCACCACCCGCCCCCCGGTCAGTGCCCTTCCGGTAGGCCTCTCCATCCCGCATGGTACCGGCGCCCCGCTGATCCGGAAGGGTGCCGCGCCGCCCTGGTTCCGTACGCGGGCAAGACGAAGCCCCTCGGTCACGGGGGAACAACCGAGGGGCCTCGCGCTAGTTGTTGCGAGGTAAACCATCTCGCGACGAGGAGAACATACGTCCTGGATCAACCCTGGTCAAGTGATGGTTCGAACCCGTCGCCGCTCACCGTGCGCACACGGCGGGCCGTGCTCCCGCGGTTGCGATCCGTCACCTCCGAGGGGCCGGAGAGGCCGGCGAACCGTGTCCGGCACGCTCTGAGGACTGTCGGTCCGTCAGCGATGCGGACGCGCGGCGGGAACCGTGCGCCCGGCTGTTCTTCACCTCGTAGGGCGGGTTCCGGTTACTCGGTGTTTCCGGTGGATGCGGACCGGGGCCGCCGGGGGCCGCTCACCCGGCGGCCTCGCTGCCTCATCCGGTGGCCGGGGCAGGGCCGGGGGAATCGCAGGGCCGGTGGTCACGCGGGTGCCCCGGGGCGCGTCGGCACCGCAGTCAGGCCCGGAACCCGCAGCCAGGCCCGGCACCCGCAGTCAGGCCCGGCACCCCAAGCCGTGGGCAGGAGGCGGGCAACGGGCGGCGGGCTCAGGCGGCGGGCTCAGTCGGAGGGCGCGGTCGCCGCGGTCCCCAGGCTGCTCTCCCGGTCGAGCAGCTTGCGGATGTCATGCGCCTCCGGGACGCCGAGCCTGCTGAAGACCTGGTAGGCGCTCTCCAGGCTGGCCCTGCCCCGGCTGTGTTCGCCCAGCCGGGAGAGGGCCCGGCCGCGGGTCGCATGGGCGAGCCCCTCGCAGAAGGCGTCGCCCACCTCCTGGGCCACCACCAGCGCCCGCTCCGCCGTCACCACCGCGTCGGCGTCCCGTTCGAGGTCCAGCAGGCACTCGGACATCCGGGCCAGCGCCAGCCCCTCCCAGCCGCGCCGCCCCAGTTCGCGGAAGAGGCGCAGGGCGTGGTGGAGATGGCCCAGTGCGGTCTCCGGGTCACCGGCCCGGCGGAAGACGATGCTGGCCGAGTAGCGGGTCTCGGCGATCGTGGAGTCGTTCCCCGAGGCGTCGGCCGTGGCCAGCGCCGACTGCACCATGGCGAGGGCCTCCACGGGGCGGCCCAGGGACATCAGCGACCGCGAGGTGTTCCCCATGATCAGTGCCGAGACGCTGGAGTTGCCCAGCAGCTCGCACTGCTCCAGCGCCTCGTACAGATACGGCAGGGCCTTGGTGGGGTGTCCGGTGCTGCCGAAGACGACTCCGAGCAGGTTGGCCGCGGTGAACTGCGCGATCCGGTCACCGTTGGACCGGGCGAGGGCGAGTGCGGCCCGCAGTTCGGGTTCGGCCTCCTCGTACCGGTCGCAGGAGTACAGCAGCAGGCCTCGTACGCAGCGGGCGCGGGCCTCGGCGACACTGTCGCCCGCACCGTGGGCAGCGTCGACCACAGGGCGCAGGATCTGCTCGATCTGCCGCTGGTGGACCGCGCCGTCGATGAGCCAGACCCATGCCATCAGCAGGTCGATCAGCGGCCGTACGGCCCCCTCCCGGGCGGCGCGGGCCTGCTGGGAGATCACCGTGAACAGGGTGGTCTGCTCCGCGAGCAGCCAGGATCGGGCGGCCTCGGTACTGCCCAGGGGCGCGCTCTGGGCCTGCGGCGCCTGGAGGTGGTCGGTGAGCACATCACCCGGCTCCAGCAGCCTGGAGGCCGCCGACACCGTGGCGAACAGGAAGTCCAGCAGCCGGTTCACCGCCAGGTCGCGGTCCGCGTCCGGGTCGGTGCGCTCGGACTGCCTGCGGGCGAAGAGGCGCAGCAGGTCGTGGTGGCGGTAGCGGCCGGGCGCGGGGGCCTCCAGCAGGCCGGTGTCGACCAGCCCTTCCACCAGGTCCTCGGTCGACTCCACGGAGAGGTCCAGCACCGCCGCGGCGGAGGCCAGGGACAGGTCGGGGCTGTCGGGCAGGGCGAGCAGGCGGAAGGTCCGGGAGAGGTCCCGGGGGAGCTGGCGGTAGCCCAGCGCAAAGGTGGCCTCCACCGCGAGCTGCCCGGTCTGCATCTCGTCCAGCCGCCGCCGCTCGTCGGTGAGGCGCGCCGCGAGCGTGGAGACCGTCCAGGAGCGCCGGGCGGCCAGCCGGGCGGCCACGATCCGTACCGCCAGCGGCAGGAAACTGCAGGCCGACACCACATCGAGGGCGGCGTCGCGTTCGGCTCCCACCCGCTCCCGGCCGGCGATGGCCTCGAAGAGGCGCAGCGCCTCCTGGGGTTCCAGCACATCCAGGTCGATGTGATGGGCGCCGGGCAGATCGGTGAGCCTGGCCCGGCTGGTGATCAGCACCGCACAGCCGGACCCGCCGGGCAGCAGGGGGAGGACCTGGGCGGTGTCCCTGGCGTTGTCGAGGACGACCAGCACCCGCAGACCGGCCAGCAGCGAGCGCAGGAGCAGCGATCTGCGTTCCACACCGTCGGGGATGCCCGCCGCGTCCTCGCCCAGCGAGACCAGGAAGTCACCCAGGACCGCCTCGGGGTCGGCCGGGGAGTCGCCGGCTCCGCGCAGGTCGACATAGAGCTGGCCGTCGGGGAACTCGGCGCGCACCGCGTGTGCGGCGT
This sequence comes from Peterkaempfera podocarpi, assembly GCF_042466665.1. Taxonomy (GTDB): domain Bacteria; phylum Actinomycetota; class Actinomycetes; order Streptomycetales; family Streptomycetaceae; genus Peterkaempfera; species Peterkaempfera podocarpi. The sequence goes on along the minus strand of NZ_CP162102.1, from coordinate 1,703,940 downwards.
GCACCGCCAGCGCGGTCTTGCCCACGCCGCCGATACCGGCGATGGCGCAGAGCCGCAGGGCGTTGCCCTGGCTGCCGGACAGCATCGACTCCAGCTCCGCGGTCAGCTCGGCCCGGCCGGTGAAGTCGGTCGGGTCAGCGGGCAGCTGTGCGGGCACCCGGACGCTGCCCGTCCGGGCCGGGGCCGCGGCCGCAGCCTCCGCGGGGATCAGCGAGGCGTCCGAGGCCAGGATGCGTGCATGGAGGTCGGTGAGTTCCGGGCCGGGCTCCACGCCGAGTTCGGAGATCAGGTGCCTGCGGGCGTCCGCGTAGGCGGCCAGGGCGTCCGCCTGCCGTCCGCTGCGGTACAGCGCCAGCATCAGCAGCGCCCGGAACCGCTCCCGCAGCGGCTGCTCCGCCACCAGGTCCGTGAGCTCCGCGATGGCCTCCCGGTGCCGGCCCAGCAGGTCGATCTCCGCGCCCAGCCGCAGTTCCAGCGCCGCCGCGTGCAGCTCCTCCAGCCGTCGCCGCCAGGCGTCGGCCGAGGGGCCGGGCAGCCCCGCCAGCGGTCCGGCCTGCCACAGCTCGAGGGCCGCGGCGGCCGCCCGGTGGCACCCGTCGCCGTTCCTCGCGGCGAAGGCGCGCCCCGCCTCGACCACGCCCTCCTCGAAGCGGACGGCGTCGACGGTCCGTGAGGGCACCTTGAGCGCATAGCCGTCGGCCACCGAGACCAGCAGGCTGGACACCGAGCGGGACTTCCGGTCGGGCTCCAGGACCGCACGCAGCCGGGAGATGTAGGTGCGCACCGCAGCGACCGCGTTGGGCGGCGGCTCCTCGCCCCACACCCCCTCGACCAGCTCCTGCAGCCCGATGGGGCGCCCGGCCCGGCGGAGCAGGACGGCCAGCAGCGCCCGCTGCTGCGGAGGGCCGATGGCGACCTCCTCGGCGGAACGCCATGCCTGCAGTGGCCCCAGTACGCGGAACTCCAGCTCCGATGCCGCTGTGTCGCTGCCGCTCTGCACGATCCTGAGTCTCCCCCTGGCCTGGGCCGTCCTGACCGGCTTGGGACAGCTTTCCACCGCAGTCAGCACTCCACAGGTGCTGTTTATCAGATATTTATTGGCTTTCGCCATGCTGACGATGGCTGTCCCACCGGTGCCGTCCGACACAGGGTCCCGGCCGTACCGGAGCGTCCATCGGGCCGTCGGAACACCAGGGGACATGCCGAGCGATCGACCCAGAGGAGCACAGATATGAGCACGCCCGAGGAGCCGACCGAGGAGACCCCCGAGACGGGTGAGGGGCCGGCGCCCGGCACCGAGTCCCCGACCGGGAACGGAGCCACTCAGAAATAGCCTGTGCACTTCCGCCGCCCGGGGGGACGGTGGGAGCCGCCTCCGCGCCGCGCGCGGAGGCGGGCCGGGGGGAATGAGGGGGAGCAGGGGGAGGGGCGGCCGGTCCGCCCGGTACAGCAGCATCGGGGGGCTGCTGTACCGGGGGGACCGGCCGCTTCGCTGTGTCCGGCGGGCGGTCGCCGGGCCGGAGCGGGCGGTGGGTGCCCGCTCGCGGTGACGGACGGCCCCGGATCGGGCATACTCGCTTCGCCACGTTGGTTAATGGTCGTTCACTGCGAACCAGGGGACCGCCGCCGACGAGGCGCGACGACCCCCTCGGGCCTCCACCCACGGCCCGGGGCGCGACCGAGGAGGCGACCCGCCATGAGCATCTCCCCGACCAAGCCGGTGGAGCGCCAGCTGCCCACTGAGGAGGCCCGTGACCTGCTGGCCCTCACCCGGGAGCTGGTGGAGCGGGAGCTGCTGCCCCGCGCCGCCGTCGACGAGGACGAGGGCCGCTTCCCCCGTGAGGTCTTCCGCACCCTCGGGGAGGCCGGGCTGCTGGGCCTGCCCTACCCCGAGAGCCACGGCGGCGGTGAGCAGCCCTACGAGGTCTATCTGCAGGTCCTGGAGGAGCTGGCGGCCGGCTGGCTGGCGGTGGGCCTCGGGGTCAGCGTGCACACCCTGTCCTGCCATGCCCTGGCCACCTTCGGCAGCGAGGAGCAGAAGCAGCGGCTGCTGCCGAGGATGCTCGGCGGTGAACTGCTCGGCGCGTACTGCCTCTCCGAGCCGCAGTCCGGCTCCGACGCGGCGGCGCTGCGCACCAGCGCCGTCCGCAGCGGGGACACCTGGACGGTCAACGGCACCAAGGCCTGGATCACCCATGGCGGCCACGCCGACTTCTACAGCACCCTGGTCCGCACCGGGCAGCCCGGTCCGGCGGGCATCAGCGCCCTGTTGATCGACGCGGGGACGCCGGGACTGAGCGCCGCGCCGCCGGAGCGCAAGATGGGCATGAAGAGCTCGCCCACCGCGCAGATCCACTTCGACGGGGCCCAGGTGCCCGCGGACCGGCTGATCGGCGAGGAGGGGCAGGGGTTCTCGATCGCGCTCTCCGCCCTGGACTCCGGGCGTCTGGGCATCGCGGCCTGCGCGGTGGGGCTGGCGCAGGCCGCCCTGGACCAGGCGGTGGAGTACGCCAGGGACCGGCGCCAGTTCGGCCGTCCGATCGCCGAATTCCAGGGACTGTCCTTCCTGCTGGCCGACATGGCCACCCAGGTCGAGGCCGGCCGCGCCCTCTATGTCGCCGCGGCGCGCCGCCGCGACGCGGGGCTGGCCTTCACCAAGCAGGCGGCGATGGCCAAGCTGTTCTGCACCGACGCCGCGATGCGGGTCACCACCGACGCCGTCCAGGTCCTCGGGGGCTACGGCTACACCCAGGACTTCCCCGTGGAGCGCTATATGCGCGAGGCCAAGGTGCTGCAGATCGTCGAGGGCACCAACCAGATCCAGCGCATGGTCATAGGACGCCGCCTCACCGGCGGCACCGGCCGCTGACCGGCGGTCCAGGACACGGGGAGCCCCGCCGGGCACGGTGCTCGGCGGGGCTCCCTGCTGCTCGCTGCGCCGCGCCGGCGCCCGGTGGCGCGCGGTGCGGACCGGGACGGCGGCACCGGCAGAGGGTGCCGCCCCCGGGGGCGGTGGTTCGCGGGGCGGGCGGGCCGGGCTCAGCGCCGCCGGGCTGCGGGGTGTGTCTGGGCCGGCACCCGCACCGGACGTGAGCCGGGGCCACCGACGTGCGAGAACGGCTGGGTCCGCCAGTCGAGCTCCGCGGGCAGCGCCAGCAGGGCCTCCAGATCCGGCTCGGCGTCGAAGTCCGGGTCCTCTTCCAGCTCGGGCGCCTCGTCGACCGGACGGTCGGAGCCCGGGCAGACCACGGAGGCGAAGGGGTTCCATGCACTGCGCAGCACGGCGTGCTGCGGGAAGCGCTCCTCGTCGCCGAGCAGCGCGATCGGACGGTCGCACTCGGGGCAGCGCAGCCGGACGATCTCCCAGGTGTCGCCCTCGCCGGGGTCGGTACCCCGGAACATCTCCAAGCCGGGACCGTCGGCGGTGTGCCCCGGCATCGGATCTTCGCCGGGCTCCGGCTCCTCGGCGCGTGCTTCCGCCTCGGTACCGCGGATACGCCGGTCCAGTACAGGCATGTTCATCCCCCTTGGGTGGGCCAGACCACCACGGTCATGACCATAGCCAGCATTTCCCTGCTGGTGACCCACATAATCCTGCAGGTTGACGCACCATCATGCATCGGGTGTGTCCTTGGTCACACGGCTCGCGCATATGCGCCCGGCGTGCGCCGCCGACCGCCCCTGCGGCGCCCCGGCCGCCGGGCCCGGCGGGTCACCCGGCAGATCAGTGCTCCCCCTGCGCCAGCTCGGCGGCCACCGCCCGGCGCAACTGCTCCAACCGCCGGGGGAGCGGCTCCCAGCCGGGGGACCCCGCCAGCTCCACATTGAGGTCGGCCACCGTCCGGGTATAGGCCCGCGCCAGTCCGCGCGGCATCAGCGGCATGCCCGGCGGCCGCCGCCGGGCATGCCCCTCGGCGTCCACCACCCCCGCATGGTTGCCCCGCACCGACACCCAGAGGGCATCCACCCGGCCCTGCGCGGCCGCGACCAGCCCGCCGCGGGCGGGCAGCCACTGGCGCAGCGCCGCCCGGGTGCCGCCCGACAGCGGCAGCACCTCGGTACGCGGCGGGCTCACCGAGCGGGCCTGCGGATGCCGGACCACCCGGACCTGGTCCAGGTCCTCGCCCAGATCGTCCAGTCGCAGGGCGCACAGCTCCCCGGCCCTGGCGCCGGTGTCGAGCACCACCCCCACCAGGGCGAGCAGCCTCAGCCGCCCCGGGTCGGCGCGGTGCCGGCCCGCGCCGTCCGCCAGATGGCGCAGCAGCAGGCTGCGCCGCCGGGCGTCCACGGTCGGTCTGGGCTCCGGTACCTCCGGCCGCTGCGGCAGCTCCAGCGGCACCCCGGCGGCCCGCGCCACGATCGCCAGACAGTCGGCCCGCACCCGCATGCTGGCGTCCGAGGAGCGCGCCGGATCGGGCACCGCCCGGCGCCGCAGCTCGCCGCGGGCGGCCGACTCCAGATAGTCGGCCACCGCACGGGGCTCCAGCAGCCCGCCCACCGAATGCCCCGCCCCGGCCGGAAGCGCCCCCCGCGCCGCCGCCCGGGCGAGCTCCCCCGCCACCCAGCGCAGCTGCCGCGCCCGGGCGGCACTCACCTCCGGCCGCTGCACCAGCCCCTCGACCAGCCGCTCCAGCTCCGCGACCCCGTGCGCGGGCGGCGCCTTGTGCTGCGAATCGGACATGCCCGGGACTCTAGACAGCAGCACTGACAACGCCCCCGCAAGTCCCTGAACGGGGCTGCCGCAGGCCTGCCGCCGACGCCCCGGAACAAGACCGTCGCATGCCCCGCCGACGCCCCCGGAGGCCCCGTGGGGCGGCCCGCCGGCCCGCTCCCCGCCCCGGGTCTGCCCGCCGAGTCGGCATCCGGGTGCCCCGCCCAGTAGGTTGACCCCTTGTGGAGGATCTCGACCGTCAGATCGTGCAGTTGCTCGTCCAGGACGGGCGGATGAGTTACACCGACCTGGGGAAGGCCACCGGCCTCTCCACCTCGGCCGTGCACCAGCGGGTGCGCCGTCTCGAGCAGCGGGGGGTGATCCGCGGCTACGCCGCGATCGTGGACCCGGACGCGGTGGACCTGCCGCTCACCGCGTTCATCTCGGTGAAGCCGTTCGACCCCAGTGCGCCCGACGATGTGCCCGAGCGCCTGGCCGGCGTGGAGGAGATCGAGGCCTGCCACAGTGTGGCCGGCGACGAGAACTACATCCTGAAGGTCCGGGTGGCGGGCCCCGGGGACCTGGAGCAGTTGCTGGCCCGCATCCGTACCGAGGCCGGCGTCTCCACCCGCACCACTGTGGTGCTCAGCACTCCGTACGAGGCCCGCGCGCCCCGGCTGTGACCAGCGGGCGGGCGAGCGGCAGACTGGGGCCATGACCGATCGCACCACCCGTACCGTGCTGCTGCGCGGCGGCAATGTCCACAGTCCCGCCGATCCTTTCGCCACCGCCATGGTGGTGCAGGGGGAGACCGTCGCCTGGATCGGCTCGGAGGGCGCTGCGGACGCCTACGTCGACGGCGCCGACGAGGTGGTCGACCTGGCGGGGGCCCTGGTCACGCCCGCGTTCGTGGACGCCCATGTGCACGCCACCTCGACCGGCCTGGCCCTCACCGGGCTCGACCTGACCGGCTGCCCCTCGCTGGCCGAGGCCCTGGCCCGCCTGGAGCGGCAGGTCAAGCAGGAGCGCGCCCACGGCCGTCTGGGCACGCCCGAGGAGGGGGTGCTGATCGGCCACGGCTGGGACGAGACCGGCTGGCCGGAGAACCGCCCGCCCACCCGGCAGGAGCTGGACGCCGCGGCCGACGGCGCGCCCGTCTACCTCTCCCGTACCGACGTCCACTCCGCCGTCGCCTCCACCGCGCTGCGGGCCCTGGCCGAGCGGAGCACGGGCCTGTGCTCGCTGGCCGGCCACCACCCCGACGGGCCGCTCAGCCGCGACGCGCACCACGCGGTGCGCCGTACCGCGCTGGCCCGTATCACCCCCGAGCAGCGGCGCGACGCCCAGCAGGCCACCCTCCACCGCGCGGCGTCGCTGGGGATCGGCGCGCTGCACGAGTGCGCCGGCCCCGACATCTCCTCCGCCGACGACCTGGCGGGGCTGCTGGTGCTCGCCGCCGAGGGGGGCGGCCCGGAGGTGTTCGGCTACTGGGGCGAGCTGGGCGCGGTGGAGACCGCGCGCAGGCTGGGCGCGGTCGGCGTCGGCGGCGACCTCTTCGTGGACGGCGCACTTGGCTCCCGTACGGCCTGTCTGCACCAGGCCTACCTGGACGCCCCGCACACCGGCGCCGCCTACCTCACCGCCGAGCAGGTGGCCGGCCATGTGGCGGCCTGCACCGAGGCGGGGCTGCAGGCGGGCTTCCACGCCATCGGCGACGCTGCGCTCTCGGCGGTCCTGGAGGGGGTCCGCACGGCCGCCCGGCAGGTCGGCCTGGAGCGGGTGCGGGCGCTGCGGCACCGGGTGGAGCATGCGGAGCTGCTGGACGACGCCGCGGTGGCCGCCTTCGCCGAACTGGGCCTGGTGGCCTCGGTGCAGCCGGCCTTCGACGCGGCCTGGGGCGGCGAGGACGGCATGTACGCCCAGCGGCTGGGGGCGGAGCGGGCGCGGCAGCTCAACCCCTTCGCCCGGCTGCTGAGGGCCGGTGTGCCGCTGGCCTTCGGCTCCGACGCACCGGTGACCCCGCTGGACCCCTGGGGCACCGTGCGGGCCGCCGCCTTCCACCGCACCCCGGAGCACCGCATCTCGGTCCGTGCCGCCTTCACGGCGCACACCCGCGGCGGCTGGCGGGCGCTGGGCCGGGACGACGCCGGGGTCCTGGTGCCCGGTGCGCCGGCCGGCTTCGCGGTCTGGCAGACGGGTGAACTCGTGGTCCAGGCCCCGGACTCCAGGGTGGCCGGCTGGTCCACCGACCCCCGGTCCGGCACGCCGGGTCTGCCGGATCTCTCGCCGGGCCTCCCGCTGCCCGAGTGCCTGGCCACCGTGGTGCGCGGAAGGGTGGTGCACGGCTCCCTCTGACCCCGTCGCGGGAGGTCCGCCGTCGAAGATCTCCTGCGGCCGATCGGGTGGTGCCGGATACCTCCCTCGGGCGTGGCGTACGGGTGGCCCGGCGTCCCCAGAGCCTCGATGACCTGCTGTTTTCTGCTGTACACGCAGGTCAGACCGCAGTTGACAGACGATGGTCGGCTGCGAGTAGGTTCGACGCCGTCCACCTCCGGGGTTGCCCCCCGCAGGTCGCCCGACCGGAACACCTCCACGCCAAAACCCGTGACCGCAGCTGGGCCAACGGGCAGCGCCCCCGGGGGCGCCGCCGACAGGCAGCCAGGTCCAGCGTCGTGGCGCGGGGAGCGTGGGAGCCGGCAGGCCAACCGGGTCCGGCCGGGCAGGTGCGACCCGGGCGGGGGCCGGACGCTCAGTAGACACGGCTCTCGGTCGCCCCGCAGCCGGCGGGCGCCAGGTCGGACCGAAGGGCGTCCGGTCCCTGACCCGCCGCGTGCGGGCCATGGGCCCCCGTGTCGATCACCAGTGCGGTCCCGGTTCCCGCCGGTGCCGCCGGTCGTTGTACCGTCGTCGCACGTCGCCGTGTCAGGTCGGCGCACCAGACCCGTTCGACGAGAGAGGCGGCGCGCGTGGCCATGCCCGTGGACCCCCTGCTCGGTGAGCCGGCGGCGGCCGGCCCCGCCACCACCGGGGCAGCCCGGACCCCGGCTCCGGCGCCCGCCGCAGACGTCGCCCGGCCCTCGCGCGGGGAGCGGATACGACGCGGGCTGCCGCGGACCGCGGCAGCCGCCGTCCTCGGCCTGCTGCTGGCGGTCTCCTTCCCCCCGTACGACCTGTGGCCGCTCTCGCTGGTGGCCGTCGCGGGCCTCGCCCTGCTCACCAGGGGCCGCACGGCCCGCCAGGGGGCCTGGACCGGCTTCGCCTTCGGTGTCCCCTTCCTGCTCTGGCTGCTGGACTGGCTGCGGGTGATCGGGCCGGACGCCTGGACGGTGCTCTCGGTGGTGGAGGCGCTCTTCCTGGCGGCGATGGGTGCCGGGCTCGCCGTCACCTCCCGGCTGCGGTGGTGGCCGCTGTGGACGGCCTGCCTGTGGGTCGCCCAGGAGTGGGCCCGCGACCGCCTGCCGCTGGGCGGATTCCCGTGGGGGCGGCTGGCGTTCGCCAACACCGCCAGCCCCTTCACCCCGCTCGCCGCGGTGGCCGGCGCCCCGCTGGTGACCTTCGCGGTGGCGCTGAGCGGGGCCCTGCTGGCCGCGGCGGCCCTTCCGCTGCTCCCGTACGCGACCGCCGCGCTGCGGCGGCTGCGCCCGGCCTCCGGCAGCGGGACGGCCGGATCAGGGTCCGAGCCGGGGCGCCGCCCGGGGCTGAGGGGGCGGCTGGTGGCCGTCCCGGCGGCGCTGGCTGTCGCGGTGGCCCTGGCCGGGCTCGCGGTGCCGGTGCCGACCAAGGGCGACGACACCGCCGAGGTGGCGGTCATCCAGGGCAATGTGCCGCACCCGGGCATGGACTTCCTCGGCCGCCCGATGGCGGTGCTCAACAACCATGTCGCTGCCACCGAGCGCCTCGCCGCCGATGTGGCGGCGGGCCGCCGGCCCAGGCCCGATGTGGTGATCTGGCCGGAGAACTCCTCCGACCTCGACCCCTTCACCAACCTCGACGCCTATGCGGCGATCGACCGCGCGGTGCGGGACATCGGTGTCCCGGTGCTGGTCGGCACCCTGGTGGACGGCCCCGACAACCAGCATGTGCGCAACGAAGGGATCGTCTGGGACCCGGTCAAGGGCCCGGGGGCCTCGTACACCAAGCAGCACCCGGTGCCGTTCGGTGAGTACGTCCCCTTCCGCTCGGTGCTGTCGAAGTTCATCACCCGGCTGAACCGGGTGGCGCGCGACTTCTACCCCGGCACCACCAACGGGGTCATGCAGCTGGGGCCGGTGCGGATCGGCGATGTGATCTGCTTCGAGGTCGCCTATGACGAGATCGTCCGCGACAGCGTGGACGCGGGGGGCCGGGTGCTGGTCGTGCAGACCAACAACGCCACCTATGCGCGCAGCGGACAGCCCGAGCAGCAGCTGGCCATGTCCAGGCTGCGTGCGGTCGAGCACGGCCGTGCGGTGCTCATCGCTGCCACCAGCGGCATCAGCGCGATCATCGGGCCGGACGGCTCGGTGCAGCAGCACACCGCCGAATTGACCCCGGCGGAACTGACGGCCAAAATCCCACTGCGCGACGGCAGAACTCTCGCCGACCGCCTGGGTGCATGGCCGGAGTGGACAATCGCTATTGTGGGGTTGCTCTCCTGCGCGGCAGGCATCCCGAGGAGTCGATTCCGATTCCGCCGGGGCGCCGCACCCGGGTCGCCGATCACCGGTGGTCCCAAGCGCCAGGCGGATGCGGACGTACGCGACGACCGTGTCTGACCGGCGTCTCGGACAGGAGGGCAGTCGTCCGGGGGGACGGTGCCGGGTAACCATCAGGGAAACTTCCGGCGACCTCCTGTCGCACCTATGCCCGATGCAATGGAGAAAGGCCGGTCAGTGACCGACAAAAGCGCCGACGAGCCCCAAAGCTTTGCCGATCTCGGCAAAATCTTGGTCATCATCCCGACCTACAACGAGGTCGAGAATGTCAGCCGTATCACCGCCCGTGTCCGTGCCGCGGTGCCCGAGGCGCACATCCTCGTCGCGGACGACAACAGCCCGGACGGCACGGGCAAGGTGGCGGACGAGCTGGCGGCCGTCGACGACCACCTCCATGTGATGCACCGCAAGGGCAAGGAGGGGCTCGGAGCGGCCTACCTCGCCGGGTTCCGCTGGGGCATCGACAACGGTTACGACGTCCTGGTCGAGATGGACGCCGACGGCTCCCACCAGCCCGAGCAGCTGCCCCGTCTGCTGACCGCGCTGGGCGCCGGCGCCGACCTGGTGCTGGGCTCCCGCTGGGTGCCCGGCGGCAGCACCGTCAACTGGCCCAAGCACCGCGCCTTCATCTCCCGGGGTGGCAGCACCTACTCCCGGCTGATGCTCGGCGTGCACATCCGCGATGTCACCGGCGGCTACCGGGCGTTCCGCAAGGAGACCCTGCTGGGTCTGGGGATGGACGAGGTGGCCTCGCAGGGCTACTGCTTCCAGATCGACCTGGCCTGGCGCGCCGTACGGGCCGGCTTCAAGGTCGTCGAGGTCCCGATCACCTTTGTGGAGCGCGAGCTCGGCGCCAGCAAGATGAGCCGCAACATCGTCATCGAGGCGATGACCAGGGTCACCACCTGGGGCATCAAGAACCGGCTGGGCCGGCTCCCGGCCCCCAACGCCGACGCCGCCCGGAACACCCCCGCCGCCTCGGACGTTGACTCGGGCGCAGGGGCGAACGGGACCGCACGGTAGGAAGCGGCGGTCCCGCCGGCCTGGCCGGCGCCCTCGCGCGGACCTGGCAGGCCCGCCCCTCACCGGGGCGGGCCCTGTGCCCGGACCGGCGGCGCTCCACCGCGGAGCGCCCAGGCGAGCGGATGGAGTGGACCGCACGTGACCGAGGCACGACCCCGCACCGGCGGACGGCTGCGCACCCTGCTGCCCCTGCTGGCCGCGGCCTGGCTGGTGCTGGAGATATGGGTCGCCCTGCAGGTGGCCTCGGTGGTGGGCGGCGCGGCCGTGGTGGCGCTGCTGGTGCTGAGTGCCGTCCTCGGCGGCTGGATCGTCAAGCGGGCCGGGCTGCGGGCGCTGCGCGCGGCGGCCCGCGCGGTGGAGCAGGGACAGGAGCCGACCGCGGGGGAGTCCCACACCGCCATCACCATCACCGGCGGCATCCTGCTGATCATCCCCGGCTTCCTCGCCGACCTGCTCGGTCTGGCCTGCCTCTTCCCGCCCACCCGGGCGCTGCTGCGGCGGCTGCCCGCGCGGCTGGCCGGAGCGGCGATGCGCCGCGGACGGGCCGGGGAGGCGCTGCGCCTCCATGAGCAGATGCGTATCCACCGCCCGGACGGCAAGGTCGTCCCCGGTGAGGTCGTCGACCCCGCAGCCCCGGCCGACCCCGGCGGGCAGGCCGGCCACCCCACGATCATCCGCATCCTGCCGCCCGACAACCGCTGACACTTCCCGCGGCCGGTGTGCCGCCCGGCGGGGACCGGGGCGGCACACCGGCTGCCAAGGGCCCTGCCGCACTGCGGCGGGCCCTTTCTGCGGCCCCAGTGCCCCCTGCACCGGGCTGGTCATCCGGCGGACTGCGGCAGGGCCGTTTCTGAGGCCCCGGCGCCCTTCTGGCCGGGCGGGTGGCTGCGGTCTGCGGCAGACCTTCCGGGGCCCGGGCGCCCTTCTGGCCGGCGGGTCACCCGCCGACTGCGGCAAGGCCTCCTACGCCCGGCTGGGCGCCCCCCACGGCGGCGAGCCCGGGAGACACCGAGCCCCGGGAGACGCCGAGGCCGGAGACGGCGAAGGCCCTGGCGCCGGCAGACCTCTCTGCCGGCGCCAGGGCCTTCGCCTCCCCGCCGTGGTAGGTGGGAAGGCGGTGGGGTCAGGCGCTCTTTCGGTTGTCCCTCGGGTGCACCGCCAGATTCATCCCGCCGGAGCGGAGTACGGCCAGCCGCTCGGCCAGAACCTCCTCCAGCTCCTCCCTGGTCCGGCGCTCCATGAGCATGTCCCAGTGGGTGCGCGCCGGCTTCACCTTCTTCTCTTCAGGCTCGTCGCCGTCGAGCAGGAGAGCCTCGGTACCGCAGAAGCGGCACTCCCACACGGGCGGGATCTCGGCCTCCACGGAGAACGGCACCTCGAAGCGGTGTCCGTTCTGACATGCGTACTCAACGGTCTGGCGCGGAGCCAGATCGATGCCGCGGTCGGTCTCGTAGCTGGTGGCCCCGAGTCGCGTGCCGCGGAGAGCTCGCTCACTCATGAATCGTGCCTCCCGGGCTTGTGGCCCACAGGACTGGTGGTCGCTGTCTTCGTGGTTTCGCTGTCTTCGTCGAATCGGTCAACGCTCGGCCGATGTCGAAGATTCCCGTCCTGGGGACCTGCGTCGTCCGTCGTGCCGCCCCCGTTGTACCCATCGCCGCCCTTTTTGTCACATCTGGCATGCCATGTCACCCAGGGTTTGCAGTTTTTTGCACGCAGTGACGAATCCGGACGGCTGCAATCGGCGTACACTGCGCGGCTACCCGGATGTATCAGGTACATGCAAGGCGGTCAGACCGCCTCCGGCACCGGATTGCCCGCCTCCGCGATCGCCCGGCGCACCGGCACCCGCAGCAGCAGCACGAACCCGACGGCGAAGAACACCAGCAGCGACCCGATCGCGGCCCGGTAGCTGCCGGTCATCTGGAAGGCCAGACCGAAGACCAGCGGGCCCAGCCAGCTGGTGCCCCGGTCGCTCACCTCGTAGACGCTGAAGTACTCGGCCTCCCGGCCGGGCGGCACCAGATGGGAGAAGAGCGAGCGGGACAGCGCCTGGCTGCCGCCCATCACCAGGCCGATCAGTGCGGCCAGCGCGAAGAACCAGACCGGCCGGTGCGCCGGCAGGACATAGCCCGCCGCCACGGTGCAGCCCCAGGCCACCAGCGACCCCAGGATGGCCCGCCGGGCGCCGAAGCGGCGTGCCAGCCGTCCGAAGAGCAGCGCCCCGCCGACCGCGAGCACCTGGACCATGAGCACGGCCACCACCAGTGAACCCTGCGCCATACCCAGTTCCCGGCTGCCGTAGAGCGACGCCTGCGAGATCACCGTCTGGACGCCGTCGTTGTAGCAGAGGTACGCGGCCAGGAAGAGCAGGGTCAGCGGATAGCGGCGCATCTCGCCGAGCGTGGCCCGCAGCTGCCGGAAGCCGGACCCGGCGCCGTCACCGGCGGGCCCGCCCGACGGCGCTCCCGCCCGGTCGGGCAGCCGCAGCATCGGCAGCAGGGTGAACCCGGCCCACCAGACCCCCGCGGAGGCGAGGCAGATCCGCACCGCGTCCCCCTCGGAGACCCCGAAGCCCTCATGGCCCTGGTACAGCACCAGGTTGAGCACCAGCAGCAGCGCCCCGCCGGCATAGCCGAACGCCCAGCCGCGCGAGGAGACGGCGTCCCGCTCCTCCGGGGCTGCGATCGTCGGCAGGAAGGAGTTGTAGAGCACCACCGAGACGCCGTAGGCGACATTGGCCAGCACCAGCAGTCCCGCGCCCAGCAGATAGCGGTCGCCGCGCAGCAGGAACATCGCCGCGGTGGCGGCGGCGCCCAGGTAGGCGAAGGCCCCCATCAGCACCCGGTGCCGTCCCGTGCGGTCGGCGACCGCGCCGACCAGCGGCATCACCAGGACCGACAGCAGCACCGAGGCGGACACCGCATAGGGGAAGACCGCTCCGGAGCGCACCGGCAGCCCCAGCGGGTGCACATAGCCGTCGGCGTCCGCAGCGGCCTCGGCGACCGAGGTCAGATACGGGCCGAGGAAGACGGTGACCACCGTGGTGGAGAAGACGGAGTTGGCCCAGTCGTAGAAGTACCAGCCCCGCTGGACCCGCCGCCGGTCCACGTCGGCGACCGGGTCGGTGTCCGTCACCGGTGCCGGCGTGCTGCGCGCGGCCCGGGTCTGCTTGGCGTCCATCGGTCTCTGCCCCCCGTGGGATGGGTCGCTGTCAGCCGGACCAGACGCCGTGCTCGACCAGCACATCGCGCAGAAGGTCGATGCGATCGGACATGATGCCATCCACGCCGAGCCCGATGAGGTGCCGGATCACCTCGGGGTCGTCCACCGTCCACACGTGCACCTGCAGGCCGCGGTGGTGGGCGGCACGGACGAAGGCGCGGTCGACGACGGTGACGCCCGGGCCGCCGCGGCGGTTCCCCGTCGCGGTGGCCTGCTGCGGCTGCTCCGGCGCCGGGTAGCGGACGGGGACCTGTACACAGACGGCCTGCGCGCGCACGGCGGCGCCCAGCAGCCGGTCGCCCAGCAGCCGGTCCGCGGGCACCGGGCCGGTCAGCGACCGCACCCGCAGTCCCAGTACCGCCCGGGGGCCCAGCGAGGTGGCCAGCCGGGGACCGCCGGCCGCCCTCGCCGCGGCCAGCCTGCGGTCGGAGAAGGCGCCCACGCACACCCGGTCCCAGGAACCGGTCCGGCGCACGGCCTCCACCAGCGGCACCACCGCGGCATCGGTCTTGACGTCGATGTTCAACCTGGCCTGCGGAAAGGCGTCCAGCAGCTCCTCCAGCAGCGGGATGGGCTCACTGCCGCCCACCCGTGCGGCCCGCACGGTGCGCCAGGGGAGCTCGGCCACGGCTCCGGCGGCGTCGGTGGTGCGCTCCAGCCGGGCGTCGTGGAACGCCAGCAGGGCTCCGTCGGCGGTGGTCCGCGCATCCGTCTCCAGATAGCGGTAGCCGAGCGCCACCGCCCGTTCGAAGGCGGCCAGGGTGTTCTCCGGGGCGCCCAGCGCACCGCCGCGATGGGCGAAGGCGAGCGGTCCGGGGTGGTCCAGGAACGGGTGGCGGGCGCGGCTGCGGCTGATCACGCGGACGAGTATGCCCGGCGGTCCGGACCGGGCCGGACCCGGCCGCCGGACCCGGCCGCCGGACCGGGCCGGTGTGCGCCGCGCGCCGGCCCGAGGGGCCGGCCTCAGGCCGTGCCGCCGACCGCCTCGTCGGCCGGCGCCACTGCGATCCGCGCCACCGTGACCGGCGCCGCTGCGATCGGCGCCACCGATTCGGCCGCGGCAGCGCCGCCCGACGCAACCGGGACCACCGCGGACTGCCGGGCGAAGCGGCGCAGGAAGAACTGCGACAGCGGGCCGATCGCCAGCGCGTACAGCACCGTCCCCACCCCCACGGTGCCGCCGAGCAGCCAGCCGACCGCCAGCACCGCGACCTCGATGCAGGTGCGCGCCAACCGGATCGAGCGTCCGGTGCGGCGGTGCAGCCCGGTCATCAGGCCGTCGCGCGGCCCCGGCCCGTAGCCGGCCGCGATGTACAGCCCGGTCGCCACGCCGTTCAGCAGCACCGCCACGACCAGCAGCGCCATCCGCAGCGGCAGCCCGTGGGGCGCCGGGACGGCCCACAGCAGGGCGTCCATCGAGGTGCCCACGACCACCACATTGCTCACCGTGCCCAGCCCCGGCCGCTGCCGCAGCGGGATCCACAGCAGCAGCACCGCGGCACCGACGGCGCAGGAGACCATGCCGATGCTCCAGCCGATGCGCAGGGCCACGCCCTGGTGGAAGACGTCCCACGGGTCCAGCCCCAGGCCGCTGCGCACCTGAAGGCCGGCGCTCGCCCCATAGAGCACCAGCCCGGAGTAGAGCTGAGTGAGTCGTCGCGCGTCCATGGTCCTCGGTCCTCCTGCGGGGTCGGCCTGGCCTGGCCTCGGGGGCCTGCTCCATGCCACTCTGGGGGTGATCGGACTGGAAATCGAGGGCCAATTCAGGAGAGGTGGACTGATGTCCGGCCATGGATGGACCACCGCTGTGGGCGCGGCACGGCTTGCGTCGCTGCTGGGCGGCGCGGGCTTCCCGCCGACGGGGCGGACCCCCGCCTACCGGGGCCTCGCCGAGTCGGCCCGGCTGCTGCTCCTGGAAGGGCGCCTGGGGGTGGGCGTCCGACTGCCCGCCGAGCGGGAACTCGCCGCGGCCCTCGCGGTCAGCCGCACCACCGTCGCGGCCGGCTACCAGCAGCTGCGCGACTGGGGCTATCTGACGAGCCGGCGCGGCTCCGGCAGCTGGACCGTCCTGCCCGACGGCCACCCGGTGCCCTCCGGCGGCGTCGAACCGCTGCCCCCCGAGCTGGGCGGCGCCGTCATCGACCTCGGCTGCGCCGCCATGCCCGCCCCTGAACCATGGCTGACCGCCGGCTACGCCGCGGCCCTGGAGGACCTCCCCGCCCACGCCCGGGGCCACGGCGACTACCCCGCGGGCGTACCCGCGCTGCGCGAGGCCCTCGCCGACCGCTACACCGCGCGCGGCGTGCCCACCATGCCCGAGCAGATCATGGTGACGACCGGTGCCATGGGCGCCCTGCAGGCCGTCCGCCGGCTGCTCACCGGCCCCGGCGACCGGGCCGCGGTGGAGGCCCCCAGCTACGCCAATGTGCTCCAGATGCTGCGCCGCGACGGTCTGCGCCTGGTGCCCGTGGGGATGGGGGACGCCCTCTCCGGCTGGGACGTGGCGGAGTGGCGCCGGGTCCTGCGGGGCGCCGCACCGCGGATCGCCTACGTCATCCCCGACTTCCACAACCCCACCGGCACCCTGGTCCCCGACGCGCAGCGGGCCGCCCTGGTCGCGGCTGCCCGCGCGGCCGGGACCGTCCTGGTGGCCGACGAGACGATGGCGGAGCTCGCCCTGGAGGACGACGTCGCGCAGGCACTGCCCAGGCCGCTGGCGGCCTTCGACCCCGGGGGCGCCGTGGTCACCGTCGGCTCGGCCAGCAAGGCGCTCTGGGCCGGACTGCGCATCGGCTGGGTCCGCGCCGCCCCCGGCGTGATCCGCGGACTGGTCTCCGCGCGGTCGTACGGGGACCTGGGTTCCCCGGTGCTGGAGCAGCTGGCCGTGGCCAGGCTGCTGCGCGACGGCTGGGACGGAGCGCTGGCCGACCGCCGCCGCCGGATCCGTGCCAATCGGGACGACCTCGCCGCTGCGCTGCGCAGTGCCCGGCCGGGCTGGCGCTTCGACCTGCCGTCGGGCGGTCTCACCCTGTGGGTCCGCACCGACGGGCAGTCCGGCGCGGCGCTGGCCGCCGAGGGCGACCGACACGGTGTGCGGATCGCGGCGGGGACGCGGTTCGGCCTGGACGGCGCGTTCGAGCAGTACCTCAGGCTGCCGCTGACCGTCGGCGGGGACACCGCCCGGGAGGCCGTCCGCCGTCTTGCGCTGGCCGCCGACTCCGTGGCCGGCGGCGCTCGCGCCACCTCGGCGGTCGAGGTCTTTGTGGCGTGACGGGTGCGTGAACGCAGCAGAGCCCCCGCGAAGGCGCGGGGGCTCTGCTGCGGCTCCCTGTGCCCGCGGTGCGGTGCACGGGTGGCGCCGGCTCAGAGTACGGGGCGTTTGACCAGGTCGGCGGTGGGGGCGGGGGCCTCGGTGCGGCTGTCGCTGTGGGGGAGCAGGGCGATCACCGCGTCCCGCTGGTCGGCCGGGGCGTCGTCGTCGAGGGGGTCGGGGGCGGCCGGCACCTGGATCCGTACCGGGGCGGCCGCACCGAGCCGTGCATAGCCGCGGCCGGCGGGGGTGCGGGCCGGGGGAGTGATCTCCAGCGGGGCGCCCAGCGCGGCCTCGGCCTGGGCCGGGCCGGGGGTGCCCAGGACCAGCCGGGCCCGCGCGGTGGCCCGGACCACGGGCCGGATCCGCTCCAGTGCCCCGAGGTGTTCGGCCACCACCACGCCGATCCGGGCGGCGCGGCCCTGCCGCAGCGGGATCTCCAGCAGGTCCTGGGGATCGGCCCGCCCCTCGGCGTGGGCGAGTTCGCTGAGCTCCGCGGGGTGGTCGAGCAGCAGCCACAGCGGCCGGGTGACGCTTCTCGGCGGTGTGCCGCCGCCCAGCCGGGCGCGGTCGAGCGCCGCCAGCCGGCGGGTGGTCTCGCCGGCCGCCCACTGCAGCGCGGCGATGGCCCCGTGCAGGCTGGTCTCCACCCGGCGCACTCCGGGACGGCCGACCAGGCAGCCGTGCTCGCCCGTCCCGGCGCCGTCGATCACCACGATGTCCGCGTAGGGCAGCACCTGCAGGGCGATGGAGCGCAGCAGGGTGGAGGTGCCGGCACGGGGTGTGCCGAGGGCCAGCAGATGGGCGTCGGCGGTGCGGGCCCCGGTGCGCCAGACGACCGGCGGCTGGTGGGAGGGGGTCCCGCCCTGGTCGACGGGGATGGTGCGGTCGCTGCCCTCGGTGTCGGTGATCCCCAGCACGATCTCTCCGGGGGCGACCACGAAGGGCTGCACGGTGATGCCGGGCAGCGGTGCGAGGGTCTCCATCCGCAGCCGGTTGCCCTCCTCGTGCCAGACGAAGCGGTACTCGCGGATGCGGCCCGCCTTGGCCTGGAGCACCTGCTCCACCCGTGCCCGGGCGGCGGGTTCGCTGTCCGGGAAGTAGGCGGGGTAGTCGAGTTCGAGGTCGGCGAGCCGGCCCTCCGCGTCGAACTCCCAGTGGGTGAACACCTTGGTGTAGTCGCCACCGTGGGCGTAGAGCGGCCGGGGGTCGTCGGCCCGGGTCAGACAGGGGGTCAGGGCGGCGTACACGGCCTGCAGTTTGAGGTGTGCGGTGTCGGGCGCCGCCTCGGGTGCGGCGGCGCGTTCGCGGCCGGCCCAGGCGGCGGAGGCGGCCAGTGCGGCGGCGGCCAGCAGCAGGCCGTACGGCAGCACCGCGAGCGCGGCCGTCATCGCGGCGGCCAGCAGCAGCGCAGGGCCGCGGCGGTCCGCGGGGGTGCGCTTCCACCAGGCCCGCAGCCAGCCGACGTGGTGGCGCAGCCCGCGGCCGACCACCGTCAGCGGTCCCAGCAGCGCGTCGGCGATGTGGTCCCCGGCGGTGCGGGCCAGCTCGCGGCCGCGGACGAGGTTGCGGTTGAGGGACATCGGATCTCCCCGAGCGGTGGTGCGGTGGCTGGTGGCGGGACGGGTGGAGGCCCGGGGCGGTGGGGTCCGCGCCCGGGCCTTTGAACGATGAGCCGTCTCAGAATCTGAGGCCGCCGAGGAGCCCTGCCAGGCTCTCGCTTCCGGCGTGAATGCTGGGTGCGATGGCGGTGCTCGCCAGGTAGAACCCGAAAAGGGCACAGGTGATGGCATGAGCGATCCTGAGTCCGCATCTGCGTGACAACAGGAAGACGACCGTGCCCAGGAAGACGACGCCGGAACAGGAGAGGATCATGGGGGGTGCTCCTCGAGAGGGGGACAGCGTTCCGCGAGGGAGCTACGGAACGTGTCTTCATCGTGACAAGAAGTAATAGATGACGAAAGCGGCAAATGGGTGATTTTCAGACCAATGCCGTGACGTCGGCCACGTCTTATGCCGAAGACCCCGCCGCAACCCGGAAGGGACCCCATGACCGAGCCGCTGCCTCCTGCCGAATCCGTCCCCGATCCGGAGGTCGTCGAACTCGCCGGACGGATCTTCACCGCCGCGCGGGCCGGTGACGCGGCTGCCCTGGCCGCCTGGGTGGACGCGGGAGTCCCGGCCGACCTCTCCAACGACCGCGGCGACACCCTGCTGATGCTCGCGGCCTACCACGGCGGCGCCGCCGCCGTACGGGCCCTGCTGGCACGCGGCGCGGATCCGGACCAGGCCAACGACCGCGGCCAGACCCCGCTGGCAGGAGCGGTCTTCAAGGGCGAGCACGACGTGGTGCGCGCCCTGCTGGACGGCGGCGCGGACCCTCGCGCCGGGCAGCCCTCCGCCCTGGACGCCGCCCGGATGTTCGGCAGGGACGACCTGGTCGCGCTGCTGGACCGGGGCACGGGCATGTCCTGACCGCTCGGTACCCTGGTCGACCGTGGAGATCTGTGTGGTGGGGTATGCACACCCCGATGCGGTGCGGCTGATCGCCGAGGTGCAGCAGGAGTACGTGGTCCGGTACGGCGACATGGACGTCACCCCGGTCGATCCGCGGCAGTTCGACCTGCCCGAGGGGCTCTTCGCGGTCGGCTACCTCGACGGCGAGCCGGTCGCCTGCGGAGGCTGGCGGGCCAGGGAGGCGGACGAGCACGGGCTGCTGGACGGCGACGCCGAACTGAAGCGGATGTATGTGGTCCCCGCCGCCCGCGGCCGCGGCCTGGCCCGCACCATGCTCCGCCGGCTGGAGGCCACCGCCGCCGCTGCCGGGCGCGGCCGGATGGTGCTGGAGACCGGCACCGAGCAGCCCGAGGCCCTCGGCCTCTACGCCGCCGAGGGCTATGCGCCGATGCAGGCCTTCGGCCTCTACCGGGACGAACCGGAGAGCGTCTACCTCGGCAAGCAGCTGCCCGACGGATCCGGGCCCGAAGGACAGTCCACCGGCCGCAGCCACGAGCTGGTCTGACCGCCGCACCCGTCACCCCTGCGGCCCGGCCCGGCAGCCGCCGCGTCCGGGCCGGGTGATGCTGGAGGCCGGGGCGTCGCCGGGCGCCGCGTGCCGCGGAGGAGCCCATCGATGGACGACAGCCCCCAGGTGCAGGAGATCGTGGTGGGCGTCGACGCCCTTCCGGAGTCGGGCCCCGCACTGGAGTGGGGCGCGGCGGAGGCCCGGCACCGCGGCTGCCCGCTGCGGCTGGTCCATGCGGTCGACCTGGGGACGGCGACCCTCTCCCGGCGCGCCTCGGCGGGCGCCACGAGCCTGATCGAGCAGAGCGGCCGCGATCTGCTCGCCGAGGCCGCCGCCCAGGTCGCGGCCCGCCACCCGGATCTGGAGATCGCCGCCGCGGTCAGCATCGAGGAGCCCGCCGCGGCACTGCTGGACGCCACCGGACCGTACTCCCTGCTGGTGATCGGCTCGCGCGGCCGGGGCGGCTTCTCCTCGCTGCTGCTGGGCTCGGTCAGCCGGCGGGTGGCTGCCCATACGGAATGCCCGGTGGTGGTCGTCCACGCCCCTCCCGCGCCCGCGCAGGGGCTCAGTGTGCTGGTCGGGGTGCTGGGCGAGCAGGACGTGCCGGTGGTCCGGTTCGCCTGCACCACCGCGGCGCTGCGCAGCGCGCCCGTACGTGCCCTGCACACCTGGTCGGCGGTGTCCGACGCCGGACACATGGTGCCGCTGGTCAACAGCCTCGACGAGGAGGAGCGCGAGCACATGGCGCTGCTGTCGCGCACCGTGGAGGCGGGCCGGGGGGACTTCCCCCGCGGCCAGGTGGTGCTGGACGTGGTGGGCGGTCCGGCCGCGGCCGCCCTGGTGGAGGCGTCCGCGCACGCCTCGCTGCTGGTGGTCGGCGCGCCGCGGCGGGGGCGGCTGGGGCGGCTGGGGATGCATCTGGGCAGCGTGGTCCATGCGGTGCTGCACCATGCGCACTGCCCGATCGCGGTGGTGCCGGTCGGCTGAGTCCGGACTGCTGAGTCCGGACGGCGGCGGGCGGGCCGCACGGTGAACCGCGGGCGGCGGGGCGCCGTATCCCCTGTCGTGTCCGCATCGCCCCGCTGCCGGCGGCGGTGCACCGCTTCCGACCGTGAGGACCGCCCATGAACGATCAGAGCAGCGTCCCGGTACTGGCCCTCCCCGACGGCGGGGCGGAACTGCGGCTGGTGGTCCAGCTGCGCTGGGAGGACGTCGCGGCGCTGGGCCAGGAGGCCGGCCGGCTCGCCGCCCGGCTGCAGCGCCCGGTCACCCTGGACGAGGCCGTGGGGCACCGGCTGCGCAGCCACGGCGGGGCGGTGTCCGCCAAGGAGCAGGTGTCCGCCGCCGCGGCGCCGGCGCTGACCGTGCGCTCACCGGTGGAGCAGGCACGGCAGGCCATCGAGCAGGCCGGCGGCTCGGCGGCCGCCGCCCAGGCCGCCCAGGCCGCCGCGGTGCCCGCGGTCGCCGGGGTGCCCGCGGCCTCGGCGGCTTCCGCGGTGTCCGGGGCTTCCGTGTCCGGGGCTTCCGTGTCCGGGGCCTCCGCGTTCGGGGCCTCGGCCCAGGCCGCCGGGCCCTCCACCGCCCGGCATGCCTCGGCGTCGGCCGGCTGGCCGGGCAGCACGGCCGACACCGTGCGTACACCGGACGCACTGCGCCGCCCCGAGTGACCGCGGCCGGGCACGGTCGCGCCCCGGCCGGTGCGGTCACCGGCCGGGGCGCAGCGTGTCGTCCGGGGGTCGCTCCGGGAGCGGCGCGGATCAGCGGATCATCACGGGTAGCTCACCAGATCGGCCACGTTGGAGGCCGAGTTGGAGGGGCCGCCGGTGGAGTTGATGACATGGTTGATGGTGCCGGTGCCGCCGAGTGAGACGGTGACCATGTCGTGGAAGCGGACCCCGGCGCTGTTGGGCGCCTCGAAGGAGTGCTCCGCGACCACGGCCGGGTTGCTGCTGAAGTAGCAGTAGCTGCCCAGCCCCCAGGCCTCGTGGCCGGTCACCGAGTCGGCGACCTTGTAGGCCGCCCAGCCCTTGGTGGATCCGTTCATCCAGGCCGTCTGGTTCGGCGGGTCGTAGGGCATCTCGTTCTGGAAGAAGTAGGTCCGCCCGCCGTTGCCGTTCCAGATCACCTGGTACTGCTGGT
Organism: Peterkaempfera podocarpi; assembly: GCF_042466665.1. Lineage (GTDB taxonomy): Bacteria > Actinomycetota > Actinomycetes > Streptomycetales > Streptomycetaceae > Peterkaempfera > Peterkaempfera podocarpi. Next base: position 1,681,876 of record NZ_CP162102.1, on the reverse strand, counting down.
AGTGCTCGACGAACAGGCCGTACATGGTGACGTCGTTGCCGTTGACGACCAGGCCGTTGGCCGCGGTGTTGGACGTCCAGCCGACGCCGCTGCCGTGGTCGGCCCGCCAGAGCCACATATGGTCGCCGATCACATTGCTGCTGTTGACCACCAGCGACTGGGTGGCCTTGCCGACCCCGGCGCCGCCGATGCGGAAGAAGACGTCGTGCAGCGAGGTGGGGTCGGCCGTGTGGCTCGCGGTGGAGCCGGCCGGGCCGACCTGCATCAGCACCGCGGAGTTGACCGGGCCCGCGTCGATCAGCAGACCGGCGATGTTGACGCCGTCCACATCGGCGACGGTCATCGCGGTGATGCCGTTGTCGGGCACCAGGGTGGCCAGGCCCAGGCCGAGGACCACGGTGTCCGGGCGGGTCACAGTGATGGTCTGGGCCAGGTGGTAGACGCCAGGGGTGAAGAGCAGGTTCTTGCCCTGGGCGAGTGCGCCGTTGATGTCGGCCGAGGTGGCACCCGGCTTGACGATGAAGAACTGGTCGATCGGCAGCGAGGTGCCGGGCTGGCTGCCGGAGGCCCAGCTGGTGCCCTGGGTGTTGCTGCGCACGCCGGGGACGAAGACCTTCCACGCGCCTGCGGAGTCCACGTAGACGAACGGCTTCTCCCGGGTCACCGGGCTCTGCGCCACGGTGGTGTACGGCGGGTTGGGGAAGCTGTTGGCGGGGGCGTTGACGTCGCCCACGAAGACCATGTTCCAGTTGGATCCGGTCCAGCTGCCCCACTGGGTGTTGCGGGAGAGCCACTGCTGCTGGGAGCCGGACCGCACCTGGCCGTCGATCTTGGAGTCGGCGATGAATCCGCCGCTGGACCAGCCGCCGTCGTCCAGCTGGAGGTTGCCGCGGACGTGCATCCGGCGGTACGGGGCCGCCTGGGAGACGGCCCAGCGGTCGGTGCCGCCGGTCGGGTTGACCGAGAGGTTCTCCGCGGAGCGCCAGAAGTTCTGGGTGGCGTTGCCCTGGAACCAGTCCGCCTCCGCGTGCACCGCCCCGTTGATCGTCACATCGTCGGGGGAGAGGCCGAGACCGGCGACCTGGGTGTAGAAGCCGACGTTGGCGTCGACGCTGTAGCTGCCGGGCTTGAACAGCAGGGCGTAGCGCTGGGCGCCGAACTGGTTGCTCTCCTGCTGGCTGAAGACCGTGTTCAGCCGGCTCTGGATGGTGGCGGCCGACATCGACGGGTCGAAGACCGTGACATTGGGGCCGAAGTCGGGGGTGCCGGCCGGCGGCTGCGGGTTGCCGGCGGCCCCCAGGGTGAAGGACTGGGCGGTGGTGCCGTTGCAGGTGTACTGCTGCAGCTGGACGCTGTCGGCGGTGGAGGCGGAGGGCACGTCCAGGCACTTGCCGCTGTTGCGGTTGACGAAGTGGTACGCCCCGCTGGGCTCGGCCACGGGTTGCCACTGCTGGTTGTTGCCGCCGCCGTAGGCCCAGAGCTGGACCTTGGCGCTGTCGGCCGTGGAGACATCGGTGACGTCCCAGGTCCTGGTGGCGTCGCCCTGGCTGTTCACCCGGTAGTAGCCGTTGCCGACGTCCTGGAACTGCCAGAGCTGCGCGCCGGTGCCGTTGCAGGTGTACTGCTGCACGGCGGTGCCGTCGGCGGTGGACGCGGCGGCCGCGTCCACGCACTTGCCGCTGTTGCCGGCGACGACCGTGGTCCAGCCGGTGGGCAGCGCGGCGGCGCTCGCCGTGGGTGCGGAGAGCGCGGCGGCGGCGCCGGTGAATGCCACGGCCAGCGAGAACGCCAGCGCGGTGGGGACGGCGCGGCGGGGTGGCCGCAGGGTCTTCGGGACCGTTCTCACGGGGTTCCTCCTCGACGGCGGCTGCGCGACTCGGTACCGCCGAGGGGGAAGTTATGGGCATGTCAATCAGAGTGTCAATAGCTAAGACTAAGTCGTGAATTATCTCGATCCACGCCCGGTGAGCCGTCCCAGCGCCCCCCGCATCCCCTGCCACCGTTCGCGCTGCTCCCCGTGGTGCCGCTCCATCGACTCCGCCAGCATCTGCGACCGCCGTTCCACATCCAGCTCGTCCAGCAGCCGGTCGATATTGGCCAGCAGTGCCCCGTGCAGCTGCCAGCGCCCGGGGCGCCGCCGCATCTCGTCCACCAGCAGCTCCGCGATCCGCTCCCGGGCCCGCCGTCCGTCCAGCAGCGCCTGCGCCAGCTCCTCCTCGGCCTGCTCGGCGCTGGCCGACACCTGCGCCGTGATCAGGCAGCCGAAGCCGTGCACCGCCTTGGCCAGGTGTTCCAGCACCTCCCGCAGCGGCGCGGCCACCTCTTCGGGGTAGACCCCGCCCTCGTCCCTGACCCGTTCCTCGGCCAGATCGGTGAGCGCCCGGCACAGGGTGCGCAGCACCACGGCGCAGATCTCCAGGGTGTCCAGTCCGCTGCGCAGCACCAGCCGGGCCAGCTCGCCCTCCCGGACCCGGGGGTTGAGCCGCAGGCTCTCCTCGGCCCGGGTCAGCTCCACGTCCACCCGGACGATGTCGTGGTCCAGCCGGCGTGCCTCGTGCAGCCAGTCGACCGCCTCCTGTCGCGACACCCGGTCGCTGGCGGCGATCTCCAGCAGCAGCGCTTGCATCCGCCCCGCGAGCGCCTCGATCGCCGCCCCCGCCGGCTGTACGAACACCGGCGGTACGACCACCAGGTTGACCAGGGTGCCCACCACCGCGCCGATCACCGTCTCGTTCACCCGGCCGAAGGCCGTCTGGGTGACATGGGTGACGCCGAGCACCAGCATGGCGCTGATCGCCACCTCCGGGACGTACTCGTCCACCCGGATGACATGGCCGAGCACCAGCGAGGCGAGGATCAGCAGCCCCAGGCTCCACCAGCTCAGCCCCACCAGGTCGCTGAAGCCGACGGCCAGCAGCACACCCGCCACCACGCTGACCACCCGGCGGACGCCGTTGGTGAGTGTGGCGTACAGGGTGACCTGGACGACCAGCAGCGCGGTGAGCGGCGCCAGCAGCGGCGCCGGGTCGCTGGTCAGCCAGAGGGCGGCCTGGTAGGCCAGCATCGCGGCCACGGTGGCGCGGACGGTCTGCACGACGACGGGTTCGTTGTGCCGCCGTGCGACCTCGATCACGGACTCGGCGACTGGGGGCACGTGGACTACCTGCCTGCGGGGACTGCACGGGCTGTGCCGGCCTGCGCCAGGTCGGCGGACGGCGGTCTCCTGCCCGTGCCCGGCACATCGCACACCCGCCGGACGCCCCCGGCAGGCGAGCCGCCTCGGAGGTGCCGCCGGGCCCCGTGCCGCACCCGCCGCCGCGTCCGGCGGGTGCGTCCTGCGCCCGCGGAAGTCCGGCCGAAAGGGCGGCCACGTCCCCTCGGAACAGGCCGCTGAAGGTGCTCCACCTCGCCGTCCGGGAGCCGATCGACCCCCGAGCGCGCCGAGGGCTGAGCAATGCCGCAACAGCGGCCTGCCCCTGCCGGATGTACGGCAGGGGCAGGCGTGGGACGGTCCGGCGCAGAGCGTCGGTTTCAGCCCTTCACGGCGCCGGTGAGACCGCCGACGATCTTCTTCTCGAAGATCGTGAAGAAGATCAGTGCGGGCAGCATGGCGAGTGAGGTGAACGCGAGGACCTTCGCGGTGTCCACGGAGTACTCCGTGGAGAACTGCTGGACGCCGAGCGGCAGGGTGTAGTTCGCCTGCGAGTTGAGGATGTACAGGGGCAGGACGTAGTTGTTCCAGCTGCCGATGAACCCGAGGATGCCGACGGTCACCACACCGGGCAGCGAGAGCGGGATCACCATGCGGAAGAAGAATCCGAGTCGGCTCGTACCGTCGATCGCGGCGGCCTCCTCGATCTCGTTCGGAATGGCTCTGAGGAACGGCACCAGGATGATGACGGTCGTCGGCAGGCCGAAGGCGATCTGCGGAACGATCACGCCCAGCAGGCTGTCGACGAGGCCGAGGTCCTTGACGACGATGTACAGCGGGGTGATCGCGATGACCAGCGGGAACATCAGGCCGGCGGCGAACAGCGAGTACATCGCGCCCTTGAGCTTGAAGTCATAGCGCGCGAGCGCGAAGCTCACCATCAGGCCGAGGACGACGGTGCCGATGGTGCTCGCGAGCGCGACGATGACGGAGTTGGCGAATTCGCCCCAGAACGTCACCGACTTCAGGACGCTGGTGTAGTTGCCGATGACCCACGGGTGCGGCAGGCCGGCCGGGCTCGTGCTGATCTGCGAGTTGGTGCGGAATCCGCCGATCACGATGTAGAGCACCGGCGCGATGCAGACCCCGATGAAGAGCAGCGCGATGAAGTAGGTGAAGGGGTTCCCCCACTTCTGCGGCTTGTCACGGTTGTCGCGACGGCCGGTGGGCGCCTTCGGCTCCGCGGCGGAGGACATCCCGGGGGTGGCGGTCGTCGCGCTCATCACACGGTCCCTTCAGTGACGGCACCCTTGAGGTCGCGGCGCAGGACGAAACGCTGGTAGATCAGCGCGACGATGAGCGAGATCAGGAACATCACGACCGCGATGGCGCTGCCGTAGCCGAAGTTGCCCGCGTTGCGGCCCTGGGCGACCATGTAGATCGCCATGGTCGAGGTGCCCGCGGTGCCCGCGACGTACGGACCCCAGATGATGAAGACGAGATCGAACAGCTGCAGCGAGCCGATGATCGACAGGAACGCCCAGATGCGGATCGTCGGTCCCAGCAGCGGCAGCGTGATGCGGCGCTGGATCTGCCAGTAGGAGGCGCCGTCGATCGACGCGGCCTCGTAGAGCTCCTCGGGGATCGACTGCAGGCCGGCGAGCATCAGGATCACCGCGAAGCCGATGTACTTCCACGAGATGATGCCCATCAGCGTCCAGAGGGCCAGCTTCGGGTTGGAGAGCCATTCAGCCTGCAGGGAGCCCAGGCCGATGTGCTGCAGCAGGTCGTTGACGGCGCCGCTGCTCTGGAGCATCAGGCTCCAGCCGGTGCCGACGATGACCTCGGAGATGACGTAGGGCACGAAGATCAGGACGCGGATGATCGAGCGGCCGCGGATCTTCTGGTTCAGCAGCAGTGCGAGGATGATCGCCAGCGGGCCCTGGATGACCAGTGAGAGCACCAGGATCAGGCCGTTGTGCGACAGCACCTGCTGGAACGCGGGGTCCTTGAGGATCAGCTTGTAGTTGTTCAGGCCGACCCAGTCGGTGGGCGCCCCATAGCCGTGCCACCGGTAGAAGCCGTAGTACGCAGCGAGCGCGACCGGGAAGATCACGAACGCCAGGAACATGAGGATCGCCGGTCCGGACAGGAGCGCGATCTCGAGTCGCATCTTGGCACGGCCCCGGCGCTTCACAGCCGCTCGCGGCGAAGCCGGGGGTGCGGACTCGGCCGCACCCCCGACTCGAGGCGTGCCCTGCGACTGGCGGCCGTCGGCCGCGTCAGTACCCAGGGTGTTGCTCATTGTCGCTTACTCAGCCCTTCGCGGCGGCGTCGTTGGTGGCCTTGGCGATGTCGGCGGCGGTGCCCTTGCCGGCAAACAGGTTCACGACGGCGGTGTTCATGGCGTTGCCGACGTTCTGGCCGTACTCCGTGTCGAGGAACATCACGGAGTAGGCGGCCTTGTTGAAGGCCTGCAGCGCCGACTGGTTGAAGGAGTCGGTGACGACCTCCTGGGCCTGCTGGTTCACCGGGATCGTGACGAAGGCCTTGGAGTAGGCCTCCTGCTGCTCCTTGGTCACCAGCCACTGGAGGAAGGCGAGCGCCTCCTTCGGCGCCTTCTTGGACAGCGAGTACCCGTCGAGGCCGCCCATGATGGCGCTCGGGTCGCCCTGGCCGCCGGACACGGCGGGGAAGGGGAACCAGCCCAGGTCAGGCAGCGGCTTCTGGTCCTTGGTCAGGCTGCCGATGACACCGGGGTCCCAGTTGCCCATGAGCTCCATGCCGGCCTTGTGGTTGGCGAGCATGCCCGCCGACGAGCCGGCACCCTGCTGCGACGACGTCGTCAGGAAGCCCTTCTGGAAGGGCTGGACCTTCAGGAACGCAGCCAGGTCGTCACCGGCCTTGGTCCAGCACGCATCGTCGAACTTGAGCGACTTGGCAGCGTTGTTCATGGTGTCCTGGCTGCACTCGCGCACGGCGAAGTTGTAGTACCAGTGCGCGGCCGGCCAGGCGTCCTTGGCACCGACCGCGATCGGCGCGACCTTGATCGCCTTCAGCTTGTCGATGGCGGCCTTGAGCTCGTCCATCGTCGTCGGCGTCGCGGTGATGCCGGCCTGCTTGAACAGGTCCTTGCTGTAGTAGATGCCCTCGGGCTGGGTGTCGAGCGGCATGGCGTAGGCCTTGCCGTCGATCGAGTAGCCCGCGAGAGCCGCCGCGCTGGCGTTCGTCTTGTCAGCGTCGGTGAGGTCCAGCGCCTGGAGCTGGCCGGCGTTGACCTCGGCCTGCATCTTGCCGCCGCCGCGCTGCAGGAAGATGTCCGGCGCGGAGTTCGAGTTGAGCGCGGTCTGCAGCTTGCCGTCCAGGTCCTCGTTCTGGACCGCCTGGATCTTGACCGTGACGTTCGGGTGCAGCGCGTTGTACGCCTTCGCGGCGGTCTGCCAGTACACGGCACCGGGCCCGGGCTGTGCGTTCTCCCAGACGGTCACGGTGACCTTGCCGCCGGACGAGCCGCCGCTGCTGCCCGAACCGCCGCTGCCGCCGTCACTGCCGCCTGCGCAGCCGGTGGCAGCCAGGGCCAGGCCCAGGCCGATCGCGACAGCCGTGGCGCTGCGTATCTTCCTCGTCATCGTGGAAACTCCCTGATCCGTGTGATTGACACAAGTGGTGTGAATGGTTTACGCAAAGTAATGGCTAGCTGGCTGCGTAAGTCTCTGGTCTGGGTGTTCAAGCGGCAGGCTGGCCCTGGAACAGTGAGGGTCGGACACGTATGTGACTTCGTGACGATCACTGCAACCCCTGCTTCCCGGCTCCGGGCATGCGCGGGTGGTCGTGCCAGGTGGACGGGTGTGACCGTAAGGAGTCGTGTCCGTTACGGAGAGTTTCGATCGCTGGAGAGTATGTGCTCGGCGCAGAGCGACCGTCAATGACTCATTTCCGAAAGTTACCGAAACTTGTCGATGACTGTCAGGGCTGGCTACCGAAACATTGCGACATTCTCCATCGATCGGGGCCCCTCCTCCCTTTGTCCCGGTTTGCTGCGGATCTGCTGGTGGCTATCCGGCCCGAAAGTTTCGAGATGCCTGCGAATGATCTCGTGACCGTAAGGTCCGACTGGCGGGACGTCAAGGGATCGCGCAGCGCGAATCGAAGCCGGACGTGCGCGTACCGGTCCGGCGGAGGGCGCTGTGCACCGTCGTGCCGGAGCCGTCGCTGCCGCAGGCGCTGAGCGGGGGGCCTGCCGTCATTGCCGCCGAGGCCGCGCTCGCACGCTTGCGGATGCGCATGTCCATCTCCTTCGAAACTTTCTGAACTATCACCGACAGGTTGGTTCGTGGTGCGAAGGTGCAAAGGTGCGGAGGTGCAGTCGGCCGTAGGCCCAAAACGGACGCCCAGAAGTATGCATCCGGCATCACGGTCATCGCTGGACTTGCCCCGATGACGCGGAATACCTTCACAGGCACTCCTGGGAGAGTGGGCCTGGGGGGCCGAACAAGGCGCTATGTTTCCGGAAGCTTTCCGAAAGCACGCTGCGCGACCGTAGAAGCCGCACCACTCCGCCGTCAACCCTCGCGGCGGTAACACTTGGATCCTGACCGCTACGCACCGTATGACGACCGCTCCCCACGCTGGTGACGGTCGGTCGAGGAGGGAGCACCCGTGGCAGCAGAGGGCGCAGGCCGCGTCACCATCGCGGACATCGCTCGGGAGGCCGGCGTCTCACTGCCCACCGTGTCCCGGGTGCTCAACGGGCGCGGCGACGTGTCCCGGGCCACCAGGCAGCGCGTCGAGGAGCTGCTGGCGCGTCACGACTACCGGCGCCCGGCCGCCAGGGCCGGCCACCAGGCCAATCTCATCGACCTGGTCTTCAACGACCTGGACAGTCCCTGGGCCGTCGAAATCCTGCGCGGGGTGGAGGAGTTCGCGCGCGGCTCGGGGTTGGGTACGGTGGTCTCCGCAGTGCACCATCAGGCACCGTCCGCACAGCAGTGGCTGGTCAACCTCCGGTCACGCTCCTCCGACGGCGTGATCCTCGTGACGTCGGACCTCGCGCCCGAACTCCACACCGAGCTGAGCCGCCTCGGTGTGCCCACCGTCGTGGTGGATCCGGCCGGGGTGCCCACCTACGACATGCCGACGGTCGGCTCCACCAACTGGACCGGGGGCCGCAGTGCGGTCGATCATCTGCTGTCGCTGGGGCACCGGCGGATCGGCATGATCGCGGGCCCGCCGACACTGCTGTGCAGCCGCGCCCGGCTGGACGGCTACCGTGCGGCGCTTGAGCTGGCCGGAATCGAGGTGGACGAACAGCTCGTCGGGCACGGCGACTTCCACCACGAGTGCGGCTTCAGCGAGGGCGTCCGGCTGCTCGGCCTGGACGATCCGCCGACCGCGATCTTCGCCTCCAGCGACGAGATGGCGGTCGGGGTCTATGAGGCCGCCCGCCAGCACGGCCTGCGCATTCCGGACGACCTCAGCGTGGTCGGGTTCGACGACCTGCCCCAGGCCCGCTGGTCCCCGCCGCCGCTCACCACGGTCCGCCAGCCGCTCGCCGAGATGGGCCGTACCGCCGCCGACACCCTGCTGCAGCTGGTCCGCGGTGAGACCCCGCAGACCCCGCGGATCGAGCTGGCCACCCAGCTCGTGGTGCGCAGCAGTACCGCCGAGGCGCCCGCGGCTCCCGCGCGGGGCCGCCGGGCCCCCCGGCGGTCCCGCGCCGCCCGTACGGGCCCCCGGTAGCCCCGGCTGCCAGGGTCCGCGCACGGATCTCCTGCCGCTCCGGCGACATGACGAACCATCAGCCGGCCGCCGGAACGGCAGTGCGGAGTGACCATGCTGTGATCCTGATGTGACCACAGAGGCATCGACCGCGGGCCTGTGCTGCGGTGATCATGTTCTGTGCGTACCCACCGTGCGCTCCGTCCGCTGGCCGTCTTCGACCTCGACGGGACGCTCGCCGACACCAGCCACCGGCTGCACTTCCTGGACCGCCGCCCCAGGGACTGGGCCGCCTTCTTCGCTGCCGCCCCGCAGGACCCCCCGCTGCCCCGGGGTGTCGAGCTGGCGCTGGCCGGCACCGAGGAGTACGAGACCGTCTATCTCACCGGACGCCCGGAGCGCTGCCGCCGGGACACCGTGGACTGGCTGGCCCGGCACAACCTGCCGGACGGGCGGCTGCTGATGCGGCGCGGGCAGGACCGCCGCCCCGCGCGCGTCACCAAGCCGGAGCTGCTGAAGCGACTGGCCCGCGGCCGGGTCGTCGCGCTGGTGGTCGACGACGACCGGCTGGTCTGCGAGGCCTACCGGCGTGCCGGCTTCCGGGTGGTGGAGGCGGACTGGGCGGCCGCCGAGCCCCTCCTGGAGGAGGCCCAGGAGGAGCAGGGCCGCACCTGAGGGCCGTATTAGAGGTCGTACACCGCGGTCACCGGCGCATGGTCCGACCAGCGGGCGTCATAGCTCGCCGCCCGTTCCACCCGGGCGCTGACCGCCCGCTCTGCCAGCTGCGGGGTGGCGATCTGGTGGTCGATCCGCCAGCCCGAGTCGTTGTCGAACGCCTTGCCCCGGTAGGACCACCAGGTGTACGGGCCTTCGGTCTCCGGGTGCAGCCGCCGGACGACGTCCACATAGCCGGCCTCGTCGAAGACCCGGGAGAGCCAGGCACGCTCCTCGGGGAGGAAGCCGGAGGACTTCTGGTTGGCCCGCCAGTTCTTCAGGTCGGCCTCGCGGTGGGCGATGTTCCAGTCGCCGCAGACCAGCACCTCCCGCCCGTTCGCCGCGGCCTTGGCGTGCAGCTCGGTCAGATGGGTCAGGAACTCGGCCATGAACCGCTCCTTCTCCTCCTGCCGCTCGGTGCCCACCTCGCCGGAGGGGAGGTAGAGGCTGGCCACCGTCAGTCCGGGCAGTTCGATCTCGGCGTACCGGCCCGAGCCGTCGAACTCGGCGGAGCCGAAGCCGATCCGCTGCGCCAGCGGAGCCTCCCGGGAGAGCAGCGCCACACCCGCGCGCCCCTTGGCGGCCGCGGGGGCCCAGAGCGTGTGCCAGCCCTCGGGCTCGCGGATCTCGGCGGGCAGCTGCGCGGGCTCGGCCCGCACCTCCTGGAGGCAGACCACATCGGCCTCGGTGGCGGCCAGCCAGGGGCCGAAGCCCTTCTTGGCGGCGGCCCGCAGGCCGTTGACATTGACGGTGGAGACGGCAATCACCGTCGCAGGGTATCGGCCCGCGGGCGGGCCGGACCAACCGCGCGCCTCCCCGGGCCCCCTTCCCGGGCGGCCTGGTGCGAGGCATGCTGCTGTGCGGTGCGGCCGCCGGATCGGCGGCCGGCGGACGGTCGGTGGGGGTGGCGGGATGGTCAGGCGAACCCGGCTCTTTGGTGGCAGTGCAAGGGTGACGTTCCGTCTGGACGCGGGGCGGCCGGACGGCACGGTCAGTGTGGTGGGGGACTTCAACGGCTGGCGGCCCGGGACGCATGAGCTGGTGGTCCGGCGGGACGGATCCCGTTCCGTCTCGGTCACCCTGGTGCCGGGCGAGTACCGCTTCCGCTATCTGGCCACCGGCGGGGTCTGGTTCGATGACGAGGCGGCGGACGCGCTGGACGGCGGCGGCGGCCTGCTGCGGGTGTGAGCTGCCGGGCCCGGCCGGGGATCAGCTCCAGCGCCGGGCCGAGCGGGTGCGCCAGTAGGCCTCGGCGGGCTCGGCGAGCCGGGCGAGGACGGCGGTCTGCCCGGCGTCCAGGGAGAGGTCCAGCGCACCGGCGTTGGAGGTGAGCTGCGCCTCGGTGGCCGCGCCGGAGAGCACCACGTCCGCCCAGGGCTGGCGCAGGGCGGCCGCCAGGGCCACGGTGTCGCAGCCGGTGCCCAGCTCGCGGGCCGTGCGGCGCAGCGGTTCCGGTGCCTCGGCGGGGTCGGCGAGGCGACCGTTGGCGACGCCCTCCTTGACCACCACCCGTAGGCCGGCCCGGTGGGCTTCGGCGAGGGCGGGTGCGGCGGAGGGCTCCAGCAGGTTCCAGGTCGCCTGGACGGCGCGGAACAGCGGTTGGCCGTCCACCGTGATCTCCAGCGCGGCGCGGATGGCGTCGCCCTGGTGCGGGCCGCTGCTGGAGAACCCGATCTCCACGCCCTCGGCGGCCAGGCCGGCCAGGGCGTGGTGCAGCGCGGTGTCGCCGAGTGCCGGGCTGTCCGGGGTCAGTGAGTGCAGCTGGTAGAGGTGGAGCCGGTCGCCGAGCAGCGCCCGGGATTCGGCGAGCTGCCGTCGGAAGGCGGCCAGGCTGTGGTCCTTCACCTCGTGGACGGGGGCGTCCAGCGCCCAGTCGCCGACATAGGAGTAGCCCCACTTGCTGGCCACCAGGACGTCGTCCGCGTCCGGCCGGGCGGCCAGCCAGTCGGCGAGGAACTCCTCGGAGCGGCCGTAGGAGCGTGCCGCGTCCAGGTGGCGCACACCGAGCCGGTGGGCCAGGTCCAGTAGGGCGCGGGTACGGCTGCGCAGGGCGTCGACGGAGCGGTCGGGCAGGTCGCCGCCGCGGCCGCTGGTGATGTAGGCGGGTCTTCCGACGGCTGCCAGGCCGATACCGAGTACGGACACCGCCCCAGCCTACGCTCCAAGATTTGTCATGATCCTTTCAAATCAACCCTTGGCGTCGCTCATCCCGGCTGATTCAATCGGTTAGGAAAGCTTCCTAACAAGAGCTGGGGAGAACCGCATGAAGACCAGTCACGCCCGGCCGCACCCCGGCCGCACCGCCCGGATCCTGCTGGCGGCCGCCGTGGTCGCGGGCAGCGCGGGCCTGGCGGCCGCCGGGTCCGGGTACGCCGCCACCTCCCCGCAACCGCGCGCCGGCGCGGTCGCGGCCTCCTCGGTGGGTCTGGACGACCCGCACAAGAAGGACATCGCCATGCAGCTGGTCTCCAGCGCGGAGAACTCCTCGCTGGACTGGAAGGCCCAGTACACCTACATCGAGGACATCGACGACGGGCGCGGCTACACCGCCGGGATCATCGGCTTCTGCTCCGGCACCGGCGACATGCTCGACCTGGTCCAGCTCTACGCCGACCGCGAGCCCGGGAACGTCCTCGCCAAGTACCTGCCCGCGCTCCGCAAGGTCAACGGCAGCGACTCGCACAGCGGCCTGGACCCGAACTTCACCAAGGACTGGCACAAGGCCGCCGCCGACCCGGTCTTCCAGCAGGCGCAGAACGACGAGCGGGACCGGGTCTACTTCAACCCCTCCGTCCAGCAGGCCAAGCAGGACGGCCTGCGGGCGCTCGGCCAGTTCATCTACTACGACGCCATCGTGATGCACGGCCCCGGCAACGACAGCACCAGCTTCGGCGGCATCCGCAAGACGGCCATGCGCAAGGCGAAGACCCCCGCCCAGGGCGGCGACGAGACCACCTATCTCAACGCCTTCCTGGACGCCCGCAAGGCCGCCATGAAGACGGAGGAGGCCCACAGCGACACCAGCAGGGTCGACACCGAGCAGCGGGTCTTCCTCAAGGCCGGCAACCTCGACCTCAACCCCCCGCTCTCCTGGAAGGTCTACGGGGACCCCTACCGCATCGACAGCTGACCTGCCGCACGCACCGGCCCGGGGCGCCTCGGCGGGTGTCCCGGACCGGTGGCCGGGGGTGTCCCGGACCGGTGGCCGGGGACGGTGTCAATCGCGCCCCGGCACCCGGTGCAGCACCACCTCGGTGAGCCGGCCCTGCCGTACCCCGGCGGTGAGGTAGGTGCAGTGCGGCTGCCGGCGGCGGTCGGTGGGCGAGCCCGGGTTGAGCAGCCGCAGCCCGCTCTGCGCGCTGCTGTCCCAGGGGATGTGGCTGTGCCCGAAGACCAGCAGGTCCACGTCGTCGAACCGGGATGCGCAGCGCTCCTCCCGTCCCCGGGCAGCTCCGCTGTCGTGCACCATCGCCAGCCGCAGCCCGTCCAGGTCGGCCCTGGCGACCAGGGGGAGCCGGGCCTGGAGCGGGGGGCCGTCGTTGTTGCCGTACACCCCGATCAGCCGGCGGCTGCGCTCCTCCAGCCGGTCCAGCAGGTCCACGCTCACCCAGTCGCCCGCGTGCAGGACGACATCGGCCTCGTCGACCTGCTGCCACACCTCCGGGGGCAGGTCCCGGGCCCGCTTCGGCAGATGGGTGTCGGAGATGATCAGCAGTCGCAGCGCCACAGCACCATGGTGCCCCGGCCGTGGCGTTGCGCGACCGGGGCGGGGCGGGAAGGCCGGGCGGATCCGCGGTTGGGTCAGATCCGCGACGCCGGCCGGCTGTGCGTCATCCCGCGGCGGCCTCCGGCCGGGGAGCGTGGCTCCTTGCCGGCCATGCCCGAGGCGGCCAGGGCGAGCAGCAGCATCACTGCGCCCACGATGACATTGCTGATGATCGTCCGGGTGGTGGCGACCGAGCCGGAGACCACCCAGGGGGAGATGATCGTCCAGATGCCGATCGCGCAGGCGGCCCACGCCCTCGCGTGGGTGCGCTCGTAGGCGGAGCCGAAGTCGGCCATCAGCAGCACATAGGCGAGGCCGGTGACCAGGTTGCAGACCGCCAGCGTGGTGAAGCCACTGAAGCCGGTGATCCAGGGCGAGAGGGCGAGGTACAGACCGGCGATCAGGGCCAGGGCCTCGATCCCCTGTGAGCGGGGCGTGATCGCCGCCCGCTCGTAGCGCTCACGCATCTCCATGATGTCCGGGTGGTGTTCCATGCTCGAGGGTGTGGAACTCGGCGTAGTGGACACCACGACCACCTCCTGATGGTGATGGAAGATCGTGCACTGTCAGGGTAGGCATGTCCGGTTTGCAACTGGATATGGCTTTGGTATCGATTCGGCAGCTGATCAGCTGCTCCGGGCGTCCACCACCCGGCGGATCTTGCCCACCGAGCGCTCCAGGGACTCCGGCTCGACCACGGCGACCTCCACGGTCACCCCGACCCCGTCCTTGACCCCCCGGGCGATGGCCACGGCGGCCGCGGCGCGCTGCTCCGGCCCGGTGCCGGGCCGGGCCTCGGCCCGTACGGTCATCCGGTCCAGCCGCCCCTCCCGGGTCAGGTGCAGCTGGAAGTGGGGGGCCACCCCGGGGGTGCGCAGCACGATCTCCTCGATCTGGCTGGGGAAGACATTGACCCCGCGCAGGACGACCATGTCGTCGCAGCGCCCGGTCACCTTCTCCATCCGGCGGAACGTCCGTGCGGTGCCGGGCAACAGCCGGGTCAGGTCGCGTGTGCGGTAGCGGATGACCGGCAGCGCCTCCTTGGTGAGCGTGGTGAGGACCAGTTCGCCGTGGGCGCCCTCGGGCTGGACCTCGTCGGTGACCGGGTCGACCACCTCCGGGTAGAAGTGGTCCTCCCAGAGGTGGAGACCGTCCTTGGTCTCCACGCACTCGCTCGCCACCCCCGGGCCCATCACCTCGGAGAGGCCGTAGATGTCCACCGCGTCGATGTCCAGCCGCTCCTCGATCTCGCGGCGCATCTCCTCCGTCCACGGTTCCGCGCCGAAGATCCCGACCCGCAGCGAGGTGGAGCGCGGGTCGATGCCCTGCCGCTCGAACTCGTCCAGCAGGGTCAGCATGTACGAGGGGGTGACCATGATGATCTCGGGTTGCAGGTCCCGGATCAGCTGGACCTGCCGGGCGGTCATACCGCCGGAGGCCGGGATCACGGTGCAGCCCAGCCGCTCCGCGCCGTAGTGGGCGCCCAGGCCGCCGGTGAAGAGCCCGTACCCGTAGGAGATGTGCACCTTGTGCCCGGCGCGTCCGCCCGCCGCGCGGATGGAGCGGGCGACCAGGTCGGCCCAGACGGAGAGGTCCCGCTCGGTGTAGCCGACCACGGTGGGGCGGCCGGTGGTGCCGCTGGAGGCGTGCACCCGGCGGACCTCGGACATGGGGACCGCCAGCATCCCGAAAGGATAGGCGTCGCGCAGGTCGGCCTTGCCGGTGAAGGGGAACCTGGCCAGATCGGCGAGGGTGCGGCAGTCCTCGGGCGAGACCCCGGCCGCATCGAAGGAGTGCCGGTAGTGCGGTACATGCTCATAGGCGTGGCGGAGGGTCTGCTGCAGCCGCGCCAGCTGGAGCGCCGCGAGCTCCCGCCGGTCGAGGCGCTCGCCCTCGTCCAGCTGCCCGGGTTCCGGGGCGGGTCCGAGCCGTCGTGCGATGCCGGGGGGACCGGCCTCCTTGGCGCTGCTCACCGGTGCGTCCCTCCCGCCTCCCGAGCTGCCGACCGAATGGTAGGTCGGTTGATGCGGTCGAGTAATCCAGCATCCGGGGCGGCTGTCAAGAGGGGCGCGCCGCCCGCGGGTGGCGCGCCGGGGAGTCACCGCAGCGGGCCGCGGGGGGCGGTCGGCCGGCGCACCGCCGCCAGGGCGACGGACGGACACAGCCGTACGGTGCCGCAGTTGCCACAGGCCCAGCCGCCGGCCGGACCCTGGCGCATCATCGAACCGCAGTTGGGGCAGGTCATATCCGGTGTGCGGTGCCACCCGCGCCGGGCGGCCCCTCCTCCTTCGGTGTGCCGTCGAAGCCGCCGAGCCCGCCGGTTGCGGCCGGCGGGCTCGACGCTGTCGAAGAACGGGTCTGCACCTGAAGACGGCCGGGAGGCCTCGCCGGTTCGGCGGAGCGGCTGAACTTTCCCTGGGTCTTCGCTGGGTGCTCAGCCGAGGTGCCGGGTCCCGGTCGGACGTTGCAGCGCCTGGCGGCCGCCGGACGCCAGCATCCGCACCTCTCCGCCGCTGTTGATCTCGGCCCGGACGATCCCGGTGTCGTCGCAGTACACGGGCTCACCGCCGGGGCCGGTCGCCGGGGTGCGGTGGACCACGACCACGTCGTCCTCGGACCGGTCCTCACCCGGCCCGGCATGCGAGAAGATCAATTCATACCGTTCGGTCGTCGCCATGGGGCCTCCTCCTCGGGTCGCCGGCCCAAAACGGACATACTTCTCATACCCCTATGATGCGCTGACCCTTCCGGGTGTTCCGCGGGGGTGTCGGGCCGCCCTGGTCGGGTATCCGACCGCTGTCGGGCCGGCGGGCAGGCCGACCGGTCCGCCGTCTCTGCGGAAAGGACCGAGACCGTGAGCGAGTACGAGGCGCACCGGATCATGCCGGCCCTGCCCGAGCAGGTCTTCGACGAGGCGTCGGACCTGCACACCATGGAGCGCTGGCTGCCCCGTGACCTCCATATCGAGTCGCCGCGCCGTCCCCCTGCGGTGATCGTGAGCCACGGGGAGCAGGGGGCGCGGGAGAACGTCGTGGTGCGGGCGGAGTACGACCGGCTGCGGCTGGAATGGGGCACCCCCGACAGCGGACGCTATGCGGGCTGGCTCCAGGTGGCCGGCCTGGACTCCGGGGCCAGCGAGGTCACCGTGCATCTGTCGTTCTTCGACCCGGAGAGCGCCCCGCCCAGCCGCGATGTGGAGATGGCCCTCGGCCGCAGCCTGGACCTGCTGGCCGAGCAGGTGAAGCTACGGGCCGGATACCCGGCGTAGCCCCCGGCGGATCAGTCCGCCCTGCGTCCCACCCCCGCGTAGACCCAGTACTCATGGGGGTTGGCAGGGACTTCCTCCGGCGCGCCCGGACGCCACAGCGGCACATGCACCAGGCCGGGCGCCACCAGGTCGAACCCGTCGAAGAGGCCCTGGATCCGCCCCCGGGAGCGGGCGGTGACCGGTGCGGTCGCCTTGGAGCGGTACAGCTTGCCGACCGCCGCCGCGGTGTCCGGGCGGTCGTCGTCGGTGGCATGGGTCAGCGCCAGCCAGCTGCCTGCGGGCAGTGCGTCGCGATAGGCGGCCACCAGGTCCTCGGGGCCCTCCTCCTCGGTGATGAAGTGCAGGATGGTGATCATCAGCACCGCGACCGGCTGATCGAAGTCGATCAGCTCCCGCAGCCTCGGGGAGGCAAGGACCTCCTTCGGCTGCCGGATGTCCCCGTTGACGATCCCGGCGCCCGGGGTGTCCGCCAGCAGCGAGGCGCTGTGCGCCACCGCCACCGGGTCGTTGTCCACGTACACCACGCGGGCGTCCGGTGCGGCGGCCTGCGCCACCTCGTGCACATTGCCCTGGGTGGGGATGCCCGAGCCGAGATCGAGGAACTGCCGCACTCCGGCGTCCACCAGGAAGCGCACCGCCCGCCCCAGGAAGGCGCGGTTGGCCCGGGCCAGCGACCGCACCTGGGGATCGATCGCGGTGAATGCGGCCAGCGCCTCCCGGTCGATGGCGAAGTTGTGGACACCGCCCAGCATGGCGTCGTAGATACGCGCCACGCTGGCCTTGTCCGGGTCCGCACCCTCGGGCACGATCTCCACTCCCGCCACCGTACATCCCATCGTCGCAGCTGAATTGACGGTCTATCATAGAAGTCCGGACCGGGCGTGCGGGGGAGCGAAGCCAGGTTTCCGCGGTGGTGCGGGGCAACCGCACCGCCGGCCGAAGCTGCCGCGGTGCGGCCTGTCGAAAGGCACCGTCCTGCTCGCCGAACCGCCAGGATCCTCGGAGCGCCCCCGTGTCCCGGCCCCGAGCGGGTCACCCGTCCCTGCGCCCTGCCCTCGTGCGCCCCACCGGCGGCTGGCGCCGGTCGAGGCCGGCGCGCTCGGTTCCGTGCTCGACCTCCATCTCACGGGAGGCCAGCTCGTCGGTGAACTGGCCCCCGGATTCTGCGACGCGGCCTCGGTCTATCTGCTGGAGCGCTGGCTCGCCGAGGACGCCGCCCTGTTCGCCCCGGATGCGCCCACCGTAGAGGCCCGCCGGCTCGCCGTCCGGGTCGGCGCCGACACCTCCGAGGACTGGGGCGGGATTTTCCCGATAGACGAGGTGGTGGTCTTCCCCAGGGAGACCCCCTACGCCCGTGCCCTGGCCGGGGGACGCGTCGAACTGCTCGCCGGGGTGGATCCGCACACCGCGGACCGGCTCGCCCGATCCGGCCGCGGCGACACCCGGATGGACCCGCTGCTGCGCGCCGCCTCGTTCCTGGTGGTGCCATTGCTGCTGCGCGGTGCCACCCTGGGCTTTCTGGCCTGCACCCGTGGTCCCGGATCCCGGCCCTTCGACCGGCTGGACGTCGCCGCCGTGGAGACCCTCGCCGCCCGGGCCGCCGTCTCCCTGGACAACGCCCGGCTGTACGAGCGTGAGCGGCGCACCGCCCTGGCCATCCGCAACAGCCTGCTCCCCGCGGCCGCGACGGCCCCGGCGGGCTGCCGGGTGGCGCACGCCTACCACCCGGCGGGTGACGCGGGTGTGGTGGGCGGCGACTGGTTCGACGTCATGCGGCGGCCCTCCGGCCGCGTCGGGCTGATCGTCGGTGACGCCATGGGCCACGGTCCGGAGGCCGCCGTGGCGATGATCCAGCTGCGCACCGCGGTGCGGACGCTGGCCGCTCTGGACACCGAGCCGCAGGAACTGCTGCGCCACCTGGACGCGCTGGCCGCCGACACCCCCGGGGCGTCGTTCGCCACCTGTCTCTACGCGGAGTGGGATCCCGCCGCCGCCAGCTGCACCCTGGTCGCCGCCGGCCATCCGCCGCCGCTGCTGCGGGTGCGCGGCGGCCGTACCTCGGTGGTCCCACTGGCAGCGGGCCTGCCGCTGGGGCTGGGCTCCTGGGCGGCCGAGCCCACCGTGCTGCGGGTGACGGCGCCCACCCTGCTGCTGCTCTACACCGACGGACTGGTGGAGAGCCGGCACGAGGACATCGACATCGGCATCCTGCGCCTCGCGCATCTCCTCACCACGGCCCAGGGCAGCCCACAGGCGGTCTGCGACTCCCTGCTGCGGGGCACCGCGGACCGTACGCCCGCGGACGACCGCACCCTGCTGCTGGCCGAGTTCACCCCGCCCGCGGTGGGCCGGGCGGACTGAGGGCGGCTCAGGAGCCGAGACTCCAGGCGATCCCGTGGTGGGTCGCCACCAGGACGGCCATCACCACCAGGTCCGCCGCACCGAGCGCCAGGCCCAGCAGTGCCCTGCCACGCCGTGCGGTGCCGCGGATCAGGGCGGTCGCGGCCAGGCCGATGGCGAACGGCCCCAGCACGACATTGAAGAAGAAGAGGCCCAGCAGGCCCAGGACGAACGCGGCCACGGCGGTGCCGTCGGCCTCCGCGCGTGGAGCGGCGGTACGGGGGGAGTGGGCGATGTCTTCCACGGTTCAGCCTTCCTGGGGTCGGGTGGGGCCGGATCGGCGGCGCCGGATCCGGGCGGCGCGCTCGCGGACTGCGAACACCGCCAGCCAGGCGCCGATCAGGCCCGCTGCGACGAGCACGACCGGCGTGGAGGCATAGGAGGCGGCGCCGGCCAGCAGGCCCGCGAGGACGATGACGGCAGCGAGCAGAGCCATGGGGCGGCCTTTCCCTGCGGCGACCTGACGGTGCGACGGCAGTTTCGGAGAACACTTGTTCACTGACGGATCCAGCGTACACTCGGAGATATGAGCGAACAGTCGTTTACCGAATGAGATGAGCCACACTCCCGGGGTCAGACAGGCCCAGAAGCAGCAGACCCGGCGTGCCCTGCTGGACGCGGCGCTGCGGCTGCTCGAGCACCAGAGCCTCAGCAGCCTCGGCCTGCGCGAGGTCACCCGCGAGGTCGGCATCTCACCGGCCGCCTTCTACCGGCACTTCCGCGACACCGAGGAGCTGGGCACGGCCCTCGTCGAGGAGTCCTTCGGCTCGCTGCACGGGATGCTGCGGGCCATCCGCTCGGAGCACGCCGGTCCGGACGAGGTGATCCGCGGGTCCGTGGAGGTGACGGCCCGCTATGTACGGCTGCACCGCGCCCACTTCCGCTTCCTGGCCCGGGAGCGGCACGGCGGCGTACGGTCCGTGCGCAACGCGGTGGCCGCCGGATTCCGGCTCTTCGGCGAGGAGCTGGCTGCCGATCTGGAGGCGCAGCCCGGGTACCAGGGCTGGAGCCGGGACGACATCCGGATGCTGGCCGACCTCTTCGTCGACCTGATGGTGGCCACCGCGGCCGCCCTGCTGGAGGCCCCGCCGGACGACCCGCAGGCCGAGGAGCGGATCGTCGACACCGCGCGCCGCCGGCTGCGTCTGATCAGCCTCGGCCGAATGCACTGGCTCGACCCCTGACCCACCCGTCCGCCGCGGCCCCGCCGCCGCTCCGGCCGGTCACGGCCCGGGGGCGCGGGGCCGCGCAGGACGCCCGGCACCTCCGTGGAGGGCCGGGCGCGCGCGGTTCCCCGCGCCCCCGGGAGGCGCACGGGCCGGGCGGGCCGAGGGCTACCCCAGGGCGAGCACCGAGCGCAGGGCCTCCTCCAACTCCCGTCGCGGGTCGGCCCCGGCCGAGCGGGCACGCCAGGCGACAAAGCCGTCCGGCCGCACCAGGACGGCTCCGTCCCGCTCCGTGCCGTACAGCTCGCACCAGTCCGCACCGGGCTCGGGCGCCAGATTGTGCTCCGGCCCGTCCCCGACGAGATAGCGGTCCAGCGGAACCTCCGTCTCCTCGGCCGCCGCCGCACCCGCGGCATGCCAGATGTGCCCGGCCGGACCGCTGAGCAGCACCATGGACCGCTCGAAGAGATCAAGCGTGGACAGTCGGGTGCCGTAGCGGTAGCACCACAGATGCGGGGCCCGGGTGCCGGGCTCCCCGTCGGGCCGGAAGCGTTCGGGCAGCGCCGGCTGCTCGGGATCGGCACCCGTCAGCGCGCCTTCGGTGTAGCGGTAGCCCAGCACCACACCCAGCACATTGCCGCGTCGGCCCGCCCCCGGGGTCACGTCGTACCCCGGGTGCTGGTGCTCCGCGGACCTTGCCGACGCACGGGCGCTGGTGGCGACCGCGACCGGCCGCCGCTCCGCCTGGTAGCTGTCCAGCAGTGCGGGCCCGGCCCAGCCGCCCAGCACCGCCGCCAGCTTCCACGCCAGGTTGTGCGCGTCCTGGATACCGGTGTTGGAGCCGAACGCCCCCGTCGGCGACATCTCATGGGCCGAGTCGCCGGCCAGGAAGACCCGCCCTGCGCCGTAGCGTTCGGCGACCCGCTCGGCCGCGTGCCACGGTGCCCGGCCGGTGATCTCCACCTCCATGTCCGGGATGCCGGCAGCCGCCCGGATGTGGCGGATGCACCGCTCGTCGGTGAAGTCCTCCAGGGTCTCCCCGCGGTCCGGGTGCCAGGGGGCGTGGAAGACCCAGTCGGCCTCGTTGTCCACCGGCAGCAGTGCGCCCTCGCCCTCAGGGTCCGTCAGATAGCAGACGATGAAGCGCCGGTCGCCGACCGCGTCCGCCATCCGCTTGGCGCGGAAGGTGATGGAGACGTTGTGGAAGAGGTCGCCGGGCCCCTGCTGGGCGATGCCCAGCCGCTCCCGTACCGGGCTGCGCGGCCCGTCGGCGGCCACCAGGTAGTCGGCGCGCACCGTGCGCAGCCTGCCGTTGGAACGGTCCCGGACGACTGCCGTCACCCCCGCCGCGTCCTGCTCGAAGTCCACCAGCTCGGTGCCGAACCGCACCTCTCCGCCGAGGTCCCGGGCGTAGCGCAGCAGCACCGGCTCCAGGTCGTTCTGACTGCACAGGCACCAGCCGCTGGGGGAGAAGCGGGCCAGCCCGCCGCCCGGGTCGATCTCCCGGAACAGCCACTCCTGAGGGCCGCCGGTGAGGGTGCCCACCTGGAGGATGCCGTGGTTGCCGGAGAGGACCGACGCTGCCTCACGGATCAGCGGTTCGGCCCCTGCCGTACGGAACAGCTCCATGGTGCGGACGTTGTTGCCGCGGCCCCGGGGGTGGACCGAGGTGCCCGCGTGCCGCTCCACCACCAGGTGCCGGACACCCAGGCGGCTCAGGAAGAGCGAGGTGGACAGGCCCACCAGGGAACCGCCCGCGATCAGCACCGGAACCCGCTCGTCGATCTTCGCTCTCATTCATCGCTCCAGCACACGTGCGGACGGTCCGGGACGCGAGACACCGCGGCCCGGCATGCGCCGCCGTCGGCGACGCCTGCGTTGTCCATGCCCGTTTCCCGACGGTTGGTCACGGTGTTCGCCCATATGGACCGCCGGACGTCGCCGCATTCAGGACACGGGGTGACCATCGAAGCCGGGCCGGATCACGACCCGGTCCCCATACCGGCTCCCCGAAGGGAACGTGCCTCATGACCGCCCTGTCCGAATCGCCCACGCTTGCCGACCGGACCACCTCCCGGCTGCGGGTTGTCCTCCTCTGCGATGTCAACGAAGGCCAGCAGCAACGTTTCCTTGACGCCTACGAGCAGATCCGGCACCAGGTGGCCGCCGTCCCCGGACACATCAGCGACCAGCTCTGCCAGTCCATCGAGGAACCCACCAGGTGGCTGATCACCAGCGAGTGGGACAACGCCACCCACTTCCTGAGCTGGGTGGACAGCGCGGAGCACCGAGAGCTCGTCAAGCCGCTGCACGGCTGCGTCCGTGACACCCGTTCGCTGCGGTTCACCATTGCCCGGGAGACCCCCGAGCCCGGGGACGCCGAGGACGTCCGGCGCCGCGGCGGCGAGCAGCGCCCCGTCGGCCAGGGCCGGCCGGCCGGCGCCGGGAAGCCCGGCGGCACGGTGCGGCACGCCATCACCTTCACCGTGAAGCCCGGCAGCGAGGAGGCCGTCGCCGGCATCCTGGCCGGCTACACCTCGCCGCGCGCCCGCGTCGACGAGCACACCCGGCTGCTGCGCACCTCCCTCTACATGCACGGCAACCGGGTGGTGCGCGCGATCGAGGTGGAGGGCGACCTGGGAGCGGCGCTGCGCCATGTCGCCCAGCAGCCCGAGGTGCGGGCCGTCGAGGAGGCCGTCAACCCCCATCTGGAGGAGGCCCGCGACTTCGCCGACCCCGGTTCGGTCCAGTCGTTCTTCGCCCGTGCGGCGCTGCCCGCCGTCCACCACAGTGAGGCCGCCGGCGCCGACGCCGGCGGCGAGCTGCACCGCCGGGCCCTGGTCTACCCGGTGCGCCGGGGCTGCGCCCAGGTCGCGGCCAAACTGCTGGCGTCCCATGACGAGCAGGCCGTGCAGGACCCCGCCAACCCGCTGGTCAAGGCGACGGTCTTCCAGCGCGAGGACATCCTGGTCCGCGTGGTCGACCTGCGCACCGGAGGCCAGGAGGACCCGGCCGTGACCGCCGGTGTGGGCCGCGGGCCGGCCGCCGCGGAGCTCACCCATCTGCTGGAGCCCGGCGAGGACCTGCTGCTCTCCACCGCGGACGGTCTGCGGCGCTTCCTCGCCGAGTACGACCTGACCCTGGTCACCGACCGCAGCTCGCAGCCCTCCTGACGCACCGACCCATCGACCGTCCCCCGACCGAACGCCCACTGGAGACAACGGCCATGAGCACCCTCCCTCCACGCATCGTGGATCTGCACGAGATCGAGCCCAACCGCCGGCGCGGCGGAGACCTGCGCGCCATGCTGACCCCCACCACCGTCGGAGCGACCAGCGGCTTCATGGGCGTGGCCATCATGCAGCCCGGTGAGCGCATCGGTGAGCACTACCACCCGTACTCCGAGGAGTTCGTCACCGTCGTCTGCGGCGCCCTCGAGGTGGACCTGGACGGGGTCACCCACACCCTCGCCCCCGACCAGGGGCTGATGATCCCCCGCAATATGCGGCACCGCTTCCGCAATGTGGGCAGGGTGGAGGCCCGGATGGTCTTCCACCTGGGCCCGCTGGCGCCCCGGCCCGAACTGGGCCACGTGGACACCGAGGAGGAGCCCGAGGCGGCCGAGGCCCTGGAGGCCAGGGCGTGAACCGGCGGGTTGCGGTCACCGGACTGGGGGTCGTCGCCCCCGGGGGCGTGGGCGTGCCGGCGTTCTGGGACCTGCTCACCGCCGGTCGTACCGCGACCCGCGGCATCACCCTCTTCGACCCGGAGGGTTTCCGGTCCAGGATCGCCGCCGAGTGCGACTTCGACGCGGCGGCGGGCGGGGTGGCCCCGCACCGGGCCGCACGCGCCGACCGCTATGTGCAGTTCGCCCTCGCCGCCGCAGGCGAGGCGGTGCGGGACTCCGGGCTGGACACCGCCCGCGAGGACCCGTGGCGGATGGGTGTGTCGCTGGGCACCGCCGTGGGCGGCACCACCCGCCTGGAGCACGACTATGTGGCGGTGTCCGGCTCCGGTCAGCGCTGGGCGGTGGACCACCGGCGGTCGGCCCCGGATCTGCACCGGGCGTTCTCGCCCGCGGCGCTGGCCTCCGAGGTGGCCGAGGACATCGGTGCCCACGGCCCGGTACAGACCGTCTCCACGGGCTGCACCTCCGGCCTGGACGCCGTCGGCTATGCCTTCCACGCCATCGAGGAGGGCAAGGCCGATGTGATCCTGGCCGGGGCCTCGGACTCGCCGATCTCCCCCATCACCGTGGCCTGCTTCGACGCCATCAAGGCCACCTCGACCCGCAACGACGACCCGGCGCACGCATCCCGGCCGTTCGACCGGGACCGGGACGGGTTCGTCCTCGGCGAGGGGTCGGCGGTACTGGTCCTGGAGGAGCTGGAGCACGCCCGGCGGCGCGGCGCCCGGGTGTACTGCGAGATCCGCGGCTTCGCCACCTTCGGCAACGCCTATCACATGACCGGGCTCACCCGGGAGGGCCTGGAGATGTCGCACGCCATCGACACCGCGCTGTCCGACGCCCGGATCGACCCCGGCGACATCGACTATGTCAACGCCCACGGCTCGGGCACCCAGCAGAACGACCGCCATGAGACCGCCGCGGTCAAGCGGTCGCTCGGCGCCCACGCCTACGAGACCCCGATGAGCTCCATCAAGTCCATGGTGGGGCACTCGCTGGGGGCCATCGGTGCGATCGAACTCGCCGCCTGCACCCTGGCACTGGCCCGGGGTGTCGTACCCCCCACCGCCAACTACGAGACTCCGGACCCGGAGTGCGATCTGGACTATGTGCCCCGCACGGCCCGTGAGGCGCGGCTGCGGACGGTGCTCTCGGTCGGCAGTGGGTTCGGCGGCTTCCAGTCGGCGGTGGTCCTGAACCGCGGCAACGGGAGGATGCCATGAGCAGTCAACGAGTGCCGAGCGGCCGACGAGGGGCGAGCAGCCCCCGGCGGGCGGTGGTGACCGGTATCGGCGTGGTCGCCCCCAACGGCATCGGCGCAGACGCCTTCTGGAAGGCGACCCGGGAAGGCGTCGTGGTCCTCGACCGGGTCTCCCGCGAGGGCTGCGAGGACCTGCCGCTGCGGGTGGCCGGCGAGGTCCGCGGCTTCGACCCGCACGAGGCGGTGGAGACCCGCTTCACCGTGCAGACCGACCGCTTCACCCACTTCGCGATGGCGGCGGCCGACCTCGCGCTGGCCGATGCCCGGCTGGACACCAGCGCCGGATCGCCCTTCGGCATCGGGGTGGTCACCGCGGCGGGCTCCGGCGGCGGCGAGTTCGGCCAGCGCGAACTCCAGCAGCTGTGGGGCAAGGGACCCCGCTTCGTCGGGCCCTACCAGTCGATCGCCTGGTTCTACGCGGCCAGCACCGGTCAGATCTCCATCCGAGGCGGCTTCAAGGGCCCCTGCGGGGTGCTGGCCGACGACGAGGCCGGCGGACTGGACGCCATCGCCCACGCCCGCCGGGGCATCCAGCGCGGCGCCCGGGCCGTGGTGGTCGGCGCCGCCGAGGCGCCGCTCGCCCCGTACTCGGCGGTGTGCCAGCTCGGCTACCAGGAGCTGAGCCGGTCCGCAGACCCGGCGCGCGCCTACCTCCCGTTCACCGCCGATGCCTGCGGGTTCGCCCCAGCGGAAGGCGGCGGGATGCTGGTGCTGGAGGAGGAGTCGGCAGCCCTCGAACGCGGGATCGCGCCACGCGCACTGATCGCCGGCCATGCCGCCACCTTCACCGGAACCGACGGCTGGCAGCGATCCCGTGAAGGACTGGCGCACGCAGCCCGGGCCGCCCTGCAGGAGGCGGACTGCGTGCCCGAGGAGATCGACGCGGTCTTCGCGGACGCCCTCGGCGTCCCCGAGGCAGACCGCGCCGAGGCGCTGGCCCTGGCCGATGTGCTGGGCCCGCGGATCTCCATGGTTCCGGTCACCGCCCCCAAGACCGGCATCGGCCGGACGTACTGCGGTGGACCGGTGCTCGATGTGGCCGCCGCCGTACTGGCCATGGAGAGCGGTGTGGTTCCCCCCACACCGAACGTCGTGGACGTCAGCCACGACCTGGACCTGGTGACCCGCACCGCCCGTCTCGCCGAACTGCGCACCGTGCTGGTGCTCAGCCGGGGGCTGATGGGCTGCAACGCCGCGCTCGTGCTGCGTCGCGGCGGCGGCACCGACCGGCCGTGACCGGGGCCACGAAGCCCCGGACCGACGGCCGCCACCTGCGAAGGAGAACCCTCTGATGAACCAAGTCCTGACCTTCGACGAACTCGCCGCACTCATGCAGTCCTGCGCGGGTGTCGCCGTCGATTCCCGGGAGCTGGAGAACCGACCGGCCGCCACCTTCGAGGAGTTCGGGCTGGACTCGCTCGGCCTGCTCGGTGTGGTGGCCGCGCTGGAGAACCGCCACGGCGCGCCCATCGGGCCGGGCGCCGAGTCCTGCAAGACCCCCCACGAGTTCGTGGCCCTCGCCAACAACCGCCTGACCACTGGAGTCTGAACATGAGCCCCACCGTCGGACACACCGAGAACGAGATCGTCATCGGCGCCCCGCTTGACCTCACCTGGGAGATCACCAACGACCTGGAGAGCTGGCCGGAGCTGTTCAGCGAGTACGCCGAGGTGGAGGTGATGAAGCGGGAGGGCCGCAAGACCACCTTCCGTCTCACCATGCACCCCGACGAGGACGGCCAGGTCTGGAGCTGGGTCAGCGAGCGGGAGCCCGACCCCGTCACCCGCACCGTCGCGGCCCGCCGGGTGGAGACCGGTCCCTTCCGGCACATGGAGATCCACTGGGAGTACCACGAGGTGCCCGGCGGCACCCGGATGCGGTGGGTGCAGGACTTCGCGATGAAGCCCGACGCGCCCGTCGACGACCAGTGGATGACCGACAACATCAACCGCAACTCCCGCGTCCAGATGGAGCTGATCCGCGACAAGGTCGAGCAGCGCGCCGTCGAGCTGGGTGTCACCCCGGCCGCGGCCGTCACCGGCTGACCCGACCGGCCCCCACCGCGCCGGGCCCGGCCGACAGCGGATCACCGCGCCGTCGGCCGGGCCCGCGCCGTCACCCAGAGCATCCGAGGAGGAACCCTCTGTGTATCGATCCCTGATCGTCGCCCGTATGAAGCCCGACTCCGCACCCGGTATCGCCGATGTCTTCGCCGCCTCCGACCGGGGCGAACTCCCGCACCTCATCGGGGTGCGCGGCCGCAGCCTCTTCCAGTTCGGCGAGCTCTACCTGCATCTGATCGAGGCCGAGCGGCCACCGGGCCCCGAGGTGGCCAAGCATGTGCGCCACCCGGAGTTCCGCGATGTCAGCGAACGGCTCCAGGCATATGTCTCCGCCTACGACCCGGTGACCTGGCGGGAGCCCAAGGACGCCATGGCGCACGAGTTCTACCGCTGGGAGCGCGACGGGGTGTCCTGAGGGACGCCGGCCGGTGTTCCACCGGGCGGCGCAACGCCGACCGGTGGAACCGCGACCGGGGAACCGCTGTTACTCCGGCACCACACCGTCGAAGGCGTGCAGATAGGGGTTGACCGGGCGGACGTCGCCGACCTTCAGCCCGGCCTCCTCCATCAGCGCCACCAGGCTGTCCGCGGTGTGCTTGCGGCCGCCGACGTTGAGCAGCAGCAGCAGGTCCATGGCCGCGGTGAAGGGCATCGAGGCACTGTCGTCCACCAGGTTCTCGATCACCAGGACCCGGGCACCCGGCCGGGCGGCGGCGACCGCGTTGCGCAGGGTGGCCCGGGTGCTCCGGTCGTCCCACTCCAGGATGTTCTTGATGATGTAGAGGTCCGCCTGCACCGGGATCTCCCGGCGGCAGTCGCCCCCCACCAGCTGCACCCGCGAGGCCAGCGCGCCGCCGGCCCGCAGCCGCGGGTCCGCCTTGGCGACCACGTCCGGCAGGTCCAGCAGCGCGCCCCGCAGCTCGGGGTTGCGCTCCAGCAGCCCGGCCAGCACATGGCCCTGGCCGCCGCCGATGTCCGCGACCGTCGCGACGCCCCGCAGATCCAGCATCTCGGCGATGTCCTGCGCGGACTGGCGGCTGGAGTGGGTCATCGCCCGGTTGAACACCTCGGCCGACTCGGGCGCGTCCTCGTGCAGGTACTCGAAGAAGCCCTTGCCGAAGAGGTCGTCGAAGACATGGCCGCCGCGCCGCACCGCCTCGTCCAGCTGCGGCCACGCCGCCCAGGTCCAGGGCTCGGTCGTCCACAGGGAGACATAGCGCATCGACCGGGGGGTGTCCTCACGCAGCAGACGCGAGGTCTCGGTGTGCACAAACCGGCCCTCGCCGTCCTCGGCGAAGACACCCTGGCAGGTCAGGGCGCGCAGCAGGCGCCGCAGGGCCTGCGGGTCGGCGTCGACGGCCGCGGCCAGTTCGCCGGCCGTGGTGGGGGTGTCGCCGAGGGCGTCGGGGACGCCGAGCCGCACAGCGGCGCGGACGGCAGCGGCCGAGGCGGCGCTGAAGGCGAGCTCACGCAGGCGCATGGCGGCGTTGGGGGTGGCGGTCGGCTGGCTGTCCATGAAGGCCCCTTTCTGCTGGTCGGCGGCGGAATGGGAGGGCGTCCGCCGCCCTCCACGGTCGCCGACCGGGCACGGAGCGCCCGCGCGGCGCGGCCGGACCGCGGAGGGGACGACCCGAATGGCGGGTGGGTTCTCCCCGGCGGCCGGGTCCCACCACTGGGTGCCGCGCGCCGGTAACGGCTTGACCTCAAGGGCGGTTGAGGTCCTACGGTCCGTACATGAGCATGGAGACCACGGCCTGGAGCCAGCTGCACAGCGTCATGAATGCCACGCAGCAGCGCCGCCCACTGGCCCGCGACACACTGCGCCGCGTCGGAGCGTTCGCCCGTCCGCACCGCCGCCGCATCACCGAGTTCGTACTGCTCAGCGTGGTGACCGCGCTGCTGGCCGTCGCCACACCGGTGCTCGCCGGACGGGTGGTCGACGCCATCGTGTCCGGCCACGACTCCGGCCGGATCACCACCCTGGCCCTGTTCATCGCCCTGATCGCCTTCGCCGAGGCCGGCCTCGGACTGCTGGGCCGCTGGCTGTCCGCGAACCTCGGCGAGGGGCTCATCCTCGATCTGCGTACCGCCGTCTTCGACCACGTCCAGCGGATGCCGGTGGCCTTCTTCACGCGCACCCGCACCGGTGCTCTGGTCAGCCGGCTCAACAACGATGTGATCGGCGCCCAGCGGGCCTTCAGCAACACCCTCTCCGGAGTCGTCAGCAATATCGTCACCCTGCTGCTGACCCTCGCTGTGATGCTCACCCTGTCCTGGCAGATCACCGTCTTCGCGCTCGTCCTGCTGCCCGTCTTCGTCGTCCCGGCACGGCGCATGGGTGCCCGGATGGCCGGTCTCCAGAGGGAGGCGGCCGCCCACAACGCGGCCATGGGAACCCAGATGACCGAGCGGTTCTCCGCCCCCGGCGCCACCCTGGTGAAGCTCTTCGGCCGGCCCGCCGACGAGTCGGCCGAGTTCGCCGACCGCGCCCGGCGGGTGCGGAACATCGGGGTGCGCACCGCCATGGCGCAGTCGGGGTTCATCACGGCCCTCACCCTGGTCTCCGCCCTCGCCCTGGCGCTGGTCTACGGGCTCGGCGGCCACTACGCGCTCACCGGCACCCTGGAACCCGGCTCCGTCGTCGCCCTCGCCCTGCTGCTCACCCGTCTGTACGCCCCGCTCACCTCCCTGGCCGGTGCCCGGGTGGAGGTGATGAGCGCCCTGGTCAGCTTTGAGCGGGTCTTCGAGGTCCTCGACCTGGAGCCGCTCATCGCCGACAGGCCGGACGCCCGCGAGGTGCCCGCCGGTCCCGTCGCCGTGGAGTTCGACGGCGTCCGCTTCGCCTACCCGTCCGCCGACAAGGTGTCGCTCGCCTCGCTGGAGGAGGTCGCGACTCTCGACAACCGCGCCGGCGGCGAAGTCCTCCACCAGGTCTCCTTCCGCGCCGAGCCGGGCCACACCGTGGCGCTGGTGGGCTCCTCGGGAGCAGGCAAGTCGACCATCGCCCAGCTGCTGCCCCGCCTCTACGACGTGGACGAGGGGGCGGTGAGGATCGGCGGCGTCGACGTACGCGACCTGTCGGCGGCCTCGGTGCGCGCCACGGTCGGCATGGTCACCCAGGACGGCCACCTCTTCCACGACAGCATCCGCGCCAACCTGCTGCTCGCCAGGCCGGAGGCCGACGAGAGCGAGCTGTGGGACGTCCTGCGCCGGGCACGCCTCGACGCCGTGGTGGCCGAGCTGCCCGACGCTCTGGACACCGTCGTGGGGGAGCGCGGCTACCGCCTCTCCGGCGGTGAGCGGCAGCGTATGACCATCGCCCGGCTGCTGCTGGCCGGACAGCGGGTGGTCATCCTGGACGAGGCCACGGCCCACCTGGACAACACCTCCGAGGCCGCGGTGCAGGAGGCCCTCGCCGAAGCCCTGGAGGGCCGGACCGCCCTGGTCATCGCCCACCGCCTGTCCACGGTGCGCGCAGCCGACCTGATCCTGGTCGTGGAGGGCGGACGGATCGTGGAGCGGGGCACCCACACCGAACTGCTCGCGCTGGACGGCAGGTACACCGAGCTCTACCGCACCCAGTTCGGGGCGGAGAACGACGCGGAGCCGCTCGAGGCCGCCTGATCCCGCCCGTCCGACCCGCCGTCGGAGCGTCGGCCCCGGGCCGCGTGCCCGGGGCCGGCTGCGAAGCCGGGACCGCCGGGCGGGACCCGGTGCGGCCGGGCTCATGCGGTCCCGGTCGACCGCCAGCCCAGCCAGCGGTCGACCGGGACCACGATCACCGCGCCCGCCGGCGGCCGTTCCCGGTACTGCGGATACCGGGCGCCCAGCAGCGTGGCGGCCCGTGCCCGCAGCACCGGGTCGCCGTCCGCGGGCACCACCCGGGCGCGGCCCCGGGCCTGGACCCACCACAGGCGGTCCCAGTCCTCCCGGTAGCCGCTGTCGGCCAGCAGGCAGACGGCGGGGTTGGCGGTGATGTCGGCCAGGCGGCGCAGCCGGGTGGAGCGTTTGGGCTTGTGGTCGACGGCGGTGAGGACGGTGTCGCCGTCCAGCGCGAAGAGGACCGGCACCAGATGGGGCCGGCCCTCCGCGTCGGCGGTGGCCAGCCGGGCGATCCGGCAGGCAGCGAAGCGCACCCGGGCCTGTGCGGCCGCCATGTCCGGCACTGCGGCCCGTACCCGGTCAGCGGTACCGGGAGGCGACGTCCGCCAGCCGGTCCAGACGCTCCAGGGTCTCGGGCTCCGGATGCGTCGGCAGATAGAACTGCACCCGCTCCACCCCCAGCGCCAGATACTCCTCCACCGCCTCGGGCCTGCCCGGGACCGCGTAGACGGTGACCGGCACCCGGCGGCCCGCTGTGTCGTTCAGCCGCTCCATCTGCGACGCCAGTTGGTCCGAGGGGACGGCGTTGACCAGCCAGGCGTCGCCGTACTCGGCGATCCGGGGGAAGGCCGCCTCCCCGCCGCCCACATAGATCGGCGGGTGCGGCTGCTGCACCGGCTTGGGCCAGCTGAACACCGGGTCGAAGTCGACGAACTCCCCGTGGAACTCGGCCTCGTCCCGGGTCCACAGTGCGATGATCGCCCGCATCCGCTCGTCGACCAGCCGGGCGCGGGTGCGCGGATCGGTGCCGTGGTTGCGCATCTCCTCCCGGTTCCAGCCGATGCCGATGCCCAGCACCGCCCGACCGCCCGACACCAGGTCCAGCGAGGCCACCTCCTTGGCGGTGATGATCGGGTCGCGCTGGGCGACCAGGGCGATCCCGGTGCCCAGCAGCAGCCGCTCGGTGACGGCTGCCGCATTGCTGAGCGCCACCATCGGGTCCAGCGTCCGGTAGTAGATCCGGGGCAGCTCGCCGCCACCCGGGTAGGGGGTCTCCCGGCTGACCGGGATATGGCTGTGCTCGGCGATGAAGAGCGAGTCGAATCCACGCTCCTCCACCGCCCGGCCCAGTGCTGCCGGGGCGATCCCCTCGTCGGTGATGAAGGTGGCGATCCCGAACTTCACGGTGGCTCCTCGGGTGTTCTCGGGCGTGTACGTGGCAGACCTTGACAGCACCCTCACCCCTACCCGCCGCGGCTGCCACCGGTCGCGACCGTCCTGCGGCCGCGCCCGGATACCGTGGACCGGTGCGCACCGTGGAGCTGACCTGCGACCCCGCCTTCGACCATGCGGTACGCGAGGTGTGGGGGAGGCTGGCCGAGGCGGGTCTGCCGAGCCTCACCCACAACCCCCATCCGGCGCACCGCCCGCATCTCACCCTGGCGGCGGCCGGCCACTTCCCGCCCGGTGCACAGGAGCGGATCGACGCACTGCTGGCCCCGCCCTCGCTGCCGCTGCCGATCCGGCTCTCGGGGCTGCTCTCCTTCAGCGCGCGCAGCCGCCGCCGGGTGCTGGCCTGGGGGGTGGTTCCCACAGCGGAGCTGCTGGCGCTGCACAGCGCGGTCTGGGAGGCGCTCGGCGACGCGGGGGAGCCGCATCCGCTGTATCTGCCGGGGCGCTGGATGCCGCACATGGGTCTGACCCGTCGGCTGGAGCCCGAGCAGCTGGTCACCGCGCTGGATGTGCTGGGCAGGCTCCCGGACCTCCCGGGCGCGCTGGACGCGGCCCGCAGCTATGACACCGGCACCCGCCTCACCCTGCAGCTGGGCAGCGGCGTAACCGGATGCCCCCCGGAGCCGTCGACCGGCTGACGGCGAACCGGCCGGACGGCGGTCGGCCCCGGCTCGGGCTTTCTGCCCGGCCGCCCGCCGAGGGCATCCCGGCGGGGCCGCATCCCCGGTGGCGGTATGGGTACGCCCGAGATGCAGGGAATGTCGGATGCACACCGCCGGGACGGACGGAGACAGACATGGCGAGCCGTACGCGCACGTCCGCCGGGGCCGTCGCAGGAGGGGTGCTGCTGTCGCAGGCCGCCGGACGCTGGGTGCTCGCCGCCGTGGTGATGGGTTCGGGGATGACCTTCCTGGACTCCACCGTGGTCAATGTGGCGCTGCCGACGCTGGGAGCGGATCTGCATGCCTCCCTGGCGGCGCTCCAGTGGACCGTCAACGGCTACACCCTCACCCTGGCGGCGCTGATTCTGCTGGGCGGGTCGCTGGGGGACCGCTTCGGACGGCGGAAGGTCTTCGTGGTGGGCACCGTCTGGTTCGCGGTGGCCTCGCTGCTCTGCGGACTGGCGCCCAACCCCGAGCTGCTGATCGCCGCGCGCGCCCTGCAGGGCGCCGGCGGCGCCCTCCTCACGCCCGGGTCGCTGGCCCTGATCCAGGCGTCCTTCGCCAAGCAGGACCGGCCCAGGGCGATCGGTGTCTGGTCGGGCCTGGGCGGGGTCGCGGGGGCGCTGGGCCCGTTGCTCGGCGGCTGGCTGGTGGACGCGGTGAGCTGGCGCTGGGTCTTCTTCATCAATGTCCCGCTGGCGGCCGCGGTGGTGGCCATTTCCCTGACCCGGGTGCCGGAGAGCCGGGACGAGACGGCCACCGGCGGCTTCGACTGGCAGGGCGCGCTGCTCGCCGCGAGCGGTCTGGCCGGTATCACCTACGCCCTGATCGGGGCCGCGGAACCCGGTGCCGACCCGGTGGCCATCGCGCTCACGGCGGCGATCGGCGTCACCGCGCTGGTGTGCTTCGCCGTGGTCGAGCACCGCAGCCGGCACCCCATGCTGCCGCCCGGGATCTTCGCCGAGCGGCAGTTCACCGCGGCCAACGCGGTCACCTTCGCGGTCTATGCGGCGCTCGGCGGGGTCTTCTTCTTCCTGGTGGTCGATCTGCAGATCCAGGCGAGGTTCTCGGCGCTGGCGGCCGGTTCGGCGCTGCTGCCGGTGACGGTGATCATGCTGGTGCTCTCGGAGCGGTCCGGGCGGCTCGCCCAGCGGATCGGACCGCGGATCCAGATGACGGTGGGCCCCGCGATCTGTGCCGGCGGTCTGCTGCTGCTGACCAGGATCAGTGCCTCCACCGACTATCTGACGGATGTGCTTCCCGGAGTCTGCCTCTTCGGCCTGGGGCTGGCCACGACCGTGGCACCGCTCACCGCGACCGTGCTGGGGTCGGTGGAGGCGCGGCACGCCGGGATCGCCTCGGGCGTCAACAATGCGGTGGCGCGGGCCGCCAGCCTGATCGCCGTGGCGGCGCTGCCGCTGGTGGTCGGCCTGTCGGGTCGGCAGTACCACAACCCGCAGGCCTTCGGGCGGGCCTTCGACTCGGCGCTGCTGGTCAGCGCGGGGCTGCTGGTGGCCGGTGCGGTGCTGGCCTGGTGCACCATCCGGTCGGATGTGCTGCGGGAGGAGGTGCCCTCCGCCGCGCCGCCGCCCAACCACCACTGCGCCATCGGGGCGCCGCCGATGCAGCCGCCCGGCACCGGTACGTGCTCCGTCCCGCCTCCCCCGGCCCGGCCGGAGAGCGGCCGGCCGGGGAGCGGCCGGGGGGCTGAGCGGAGTTGGGCCGGGTGCGGGACGCCCGGCGGTCAGGGCGTGCCGCACCCGGGGTCGGGGGCCGGGGTCAGCCGGTGGGGACGGTCCACTTCTGGTTGGCGCCGCCCGTGCAGGTCCAGATCTGCAGCGGGGTGGCGTTGGCCGAGGTGTTGCCGGTGACGTCCAGGCACTTGTTGGCCTGCGGGTTCACCAGGTCGTGCCCGCTGCTGTAGACCCATTTCTGGGCGGCGGTGCCATTGCAGTCGTAGAGCTGCACCTTGGCGCCGTCGGCGGTGGAGCCGGAGGCGACGTCCAGGCACTTGCCCAGGGCGCGCACCGAGCCGTCGGTGGCCATGGTCCACTGCTGGGCGGCGGTGCCGTTGCAGTCGTACAGCTGCACCGCAGTGCCGTTGGCGCTGTTGGCGCCCGCCACGTCCGCACACTTGCCGGCCAGGCCGGTGATGGCGCCGGTCGCTCCGGTGCCGCCGCTGCCGCTGTCCCAGGAGTAGGCGTGGACGTAGTCGACGGTCATCTGCTGGGGGAAGCTGGTGCCGGCGTCGGGGGAGCCGGGCCAGGAGCCGCCGACCGCCACATTGAGGATGATGAAGAACGGGTGGTCGAAGACCCAGCGGTTGCCGCCGGCGTCGGCCGGGGTGTGCGTCTCGTACACCTGGCCGTCGATGGCGAAGCTGATCGAGCCGGGCGACCAGTCCACCGAGTAGGTGTGGAAGTCGTCGGCCAGCGCCGCGCCGCCGGGCAGGGTGTAGCCGCCGGTCAGCGGGTTGCCGCCGGAGTAGCCGGGGCCGTGCAGGCTGCCGTGCACGGTGCCGGGCTCGCTGCCGATGTTCTCCATGACGTCGATCTCGCCGTTGTTCGGCCACCCGACGCTGCCGATGTCATTGCCCATCATCCAGAAGGCCGGCCACATGCCGCGGCCCCGGGGGATCTTGATCCGGGCCTCGAAGCGGCCGTAGGCCTGGGTGAAGGTGCTCGCGGTGTTCAGCCGGGCCGAGGTGTACTGGCAGGAGCCGTACCAGCAGCTGTATCCGCCGGGGTTCTCCTTGCGGGCTGTGATCACCAGGTGGCCCTGGCCGTCCAGGGCGGCGTTGGCGGCGCCTGCGGTGTAGTACTCCAGCTCGTTGTTGCCGTTCCCGCTGCCGCCGGTCTCATTGCGCCACTTGGCGGGGTCCACGGCGCTGCCGGCCGGGCCGTTGAAGTCGTCCGACCAGGTCAGACCACCGACGGCGGCAGCGGCGGGGGAGGCGCCCGGGCCCAGGGCACCGGCCCCGAGGCCGCAGGCGGCGATGACGGCGAGGAGCAGCAGCACGAGCGGGTGGCGGCGGGGACGCCTGCCGGTCGGCCGGTGGGCACCGGGGGGCGGTGTCCTGGGGTCGGGCGCGGATGGGCGGGACATACGGCTCCCTTGGAGTGGAAGGGAATGGCGCGTACCTGACAGGCCAAATGACCTTAGTTTGCGCGGTGATTCAACTCCTGGAGTCCGCTGGGCGTCAAGGGTCTGGTCTGTACCAGTCGGGACGCCCGCTCCGCGCGGTGTGCTTCCGGCCGAAGCCCGGCGGCGTGATCGCGCCGCCGGGGCGGCCCGGCGGCTGCCGGTGCTGCGCGCTCCGGCGGTTTCGATGGATGGTGATTTCTGTGTCCGGACGGTCGCGTTCAGTCATCATCCATCAGATTCCGGTGATTGTCGGCCACGCCGGTGCGTCGCCCCCGCGGCCGGTTCGCCCATGCCTGACTGTCCATCAGGACGGGGAGCGGAAACACTTGCGTCCGCTATCCGGAAACCGACTCCCAAGGAGTGACCGCTATGCGCGATCGACTGCGCACCACGATCCTGACCGCCGTCGGCCTGCTGGCCGCAGCCGCCGGACTGGTCGGCGGCGGGCCCGCGCCCGCCGCATCCGCCGCGCCCACCGGGCTCTACGCACCGAGCGCCCTGGTGCTGACCCTTGCCCCGGGGCGCACGGCCGACCGGGTCTCCCGCGCGGTCACCCTCAGCTGCGCCCCCACCCCCTCCGGCACCCATCCCGCCCCGGCGAAGGCCTGCGCCCGGCTGGCGCAGAGCGGAGGCTCCCTGCGTGCCCTCAAGGGCGAGCGGCGGTTCTGTCCGGCGCTCGCCGACCCGGTGACGGTCACCGCGGACGGGGTGTGGCGCGGCAGGCGTGTCTCCTACCGCGAGACCTTCGGCAACCACTGCGCGCTGCTCAGCGCGCGCGGTGAGGTCTTCGACTTCTGATCCTGCTCCGCTCCCGCGCGGCGGAGGTGCCCCGCGGTCCATGGCGGCCGCGGGGCCGCAGCGGCATGCTGGAAGGGTCCACCCCTTCCATCTCGCGGGAGGCCGCGATGTCCCAGCAGGCAGCGCAGCAGCACGGGACGCCCCAGCAGGCACCCGGTGCCGACACATCCGGGACCGTCGACGAGGCCACGGGCGAACCGGTCGTCGAGGACGTCACCTCGGAGCAGACGGCGCACGCCCAGGAGCACTCCCAGGCCGAGGGCGACGATTTCGAGGAGTGATCGCCGCGCGCCGGTCGGCGCGCGCCCGCGTATCCTTCGGCCATGGCTGCCCATCGAACACTCGTGCCTCGTGAAGCCCTCGACCTGCTGCTGGCAGGCAACCAGCGGTTCGTCGCCGGCATACCCGAGCACCCCAACCAGGACGCCGAACGCCGTGCGTCACTCGCACCGGTGCAGCACCCCTTCGCCGTCCTCTTCGGATGCTCCGACTCCCGGCTGGCCGCGGAGATCATCTTCGACCGCGGTCTCGGCGACCTCTTCGTGGTGCGCACCGCCGGCCATGTCCTCGGCCCGGAGGTGCTGGGCAGCATCGAGTACGGCGTGAGCCTGCTGGACTGCCGCCTGGTGGTGATCCTCGGCCACGACTCCTGCGGTGCCGTCGCCGCGGCGCGCTCCGCCCTGGCCGACGGGCTCCCGCCCTCGGGCTATGTGCGCGATGTCGTGGAGCGGGTCACCCCCAGTGTGCTGGCCGCCCGCGCCGCCGGATTCGAGCACGCCGACGACTTCGTGGACGAGCACATCCGGCACACCGCGGACCTGCTGCTCGACCGCTCCCGGGTACTCGCCGAGGCCGTCGACGAAGGCCGGCTCGCGGTCGTGGGCCTGTCGTACCGGCTGGCGGACGGCAGTGCCCGGCTGGTCGCAAGCCATGGGCTCGCGGACGACGGCGACCGCCAGGACGCCGGGGTGGCCTGACCCGCACCCCGGTGCCGGGCGCCCCGCCGTGCGGCGGCGCCGACATGCGCGGCTCGTAGCATGGAGACCGGACGACGAGGAGGCGACGCATGACCGGATGCCACTCCGGGGACGCCGAGAACCCCGGTGGCGCGGCGCCGCACCCGCACAATGAGGCGGAGCTGCTCAGCGAGGTGTCCACCGGCGGGGTCCTGGCGATCAGCCGTACGCTCAGGGATGCCGGACAGGGCGACGAGACCGCCGCCCGGGTGCGCGTCTCCGCACTGCTGAGGGCGCTGCCGGGCGTGGGGCCGCTGACCGCACACGACCTGCTGGGCCTCGCCGGTATCTGCGAGGCCCAGCAGGTCCGCGATCTGGAGCCGTCCCAGCTGGGCGCGCTGCTGCAGATCATCAGCCGCCTCACCGGGGCGGCGCACCAGGACCGGGACTGAGCGGACCCGCCCGTTCGGCCGCGGCCGCCAGCAACTGCGCCGGGTCGGCGGTGAACAGCGCACGCCCGGTCGCGATGCGCTGCTCCCGGACGGCGCCCTTGGATGTCAGCGCGGCCAGGGCGCCCAGCAGTTCCCGCTCGTCCCGGGCATGGCTGGTGACGCCGATCTCAGCCATCCGGCGGACCCCCTCGGCGCCGTGCCCCGGGATGGGCCGGTAGCCCACCACCGGTACCCCGGCGGCCAGTGCCTGGACCGCCGTCTGGCCCGCGGCGTTGTCCACCAGCGCCGCGCAGGAGGCCAGCAGCCCCGGCAGCTCCGTCACCCAGCCGAGCGCCCACGCCCCGCTCCGCCGCGCCAGCCGCCGCCGCAGCCGCTCATTGCGGCCGCAGAGCACCACCGGCAGATAACCGGCGCGGGCCAGCGCCCGGGCCGTCCCCGCCAGACCAGACCCGGTGCCCCACGCCCCGGAGGAGACCAGCACCGGCAGCCGCCCGCCGCCCGCCCGCCGCAGCTCCCGCTCCCAGCGCTCCGCACCGGGCGGCCGGCCGGTGAACCACGGCGGCACCACCGGGCCCGGCGCGCAGACCCCACGCCCACCCGCCCGGCGCAACTCCGCCGCCGCCGCGGGGCAGACGCACAGATGCCCGTCGTTGCCCGGATGCAGCCACTGGCGGTGCACCACGAAGTCCGTCACCACCACCGGGCACGGCACACCCAGACGGCCCTGTGCCCGCAGCCGCCCGGTCAGCTGCGCCGCGAGATGGAAGACCGGCACCACGGCATCGGGCGGGCGCTCGCGCACCAGGGCCAGCAGCCGCCCCTCCGCCAGCGCGGCCAGCGGTGCGCTGCCCGGCCGAGGCCCGGCGGCAGGGCGGAAGAACGCCCGGTACAGCGCCGCGTACGTCCACGGCAGCCGGCCGACCGCGCCCCGGTAGCCCACCCGCAGCGCCGACCCGAGACCGGCCGGGAGCAGATCCAGCACATCCACCCGCTCCGCCCGGTGGCCGGAGCCCTCCAGACGGCGCACCAGCTCCGCCGCCACCGCATCATGACCCGCGCCCATCCGGGCGCTGAGGACCAGGAAGCGCCTCGCCAAGGAAACCCGCCTCTCACCGACCGCCCGCGGGCACCCGCCGGCGGCACCCGCCCGCTGCCGGAGCGCGCGCCACACGGTCACCCTAGGCCACAGGTGTGACACCGAAGGTGAGCGATGCCGTGCGAGGGTGTTTACCCGGTCGTCCCGCGGATACCTGGGAGCCCGGCAGACAACCACCCGAGGAGCCAGCAGTGGGGGTAGCCGCACACCCGCCCCGGAGGATCCACTCCGTCCGCAGCGCTGTCCTGGACGCCGTCGGCGCCCCGGCAGCCGACGGCCCCGGCGGGCCCCGCCCGGTCGCCCTGGTCACGGGTGCCTCCTCGGGCATCGGCGCCGCCGTCGCCGCCGCACTGGCCGTCGACGGCGGCTGGCGGCTGCTGCTCAGCGGACGGGACCGCGGCCGCCTCCACCAGGTCGCCGCGGAGACCCGGGGCACCGCGCTGCCGGCCGATCTGGCCGACCCCGGCGGGTGCGCCGACCTCGCCGACCGGGCGCTGGCCGCCGCCGACCGGGTGGACCTGCTGGTCGCCGGTGCGGGGGTCGGCTGGGCCGGCCCGTTCACCGCCATGCCCGCCGCCGCGATCCACGAGGTGCTCACCGTCGACCTGGAGGCCGTGGTGCGGCTGGTGCGGCTGGTGCTGCCGCAGATGGTCGGCAGGCGCAGCGGCCAGGTGGTGCTGATCGGCTCCATCGCCGGGGCGGTGTCGGTCCGTGAGGAGGCGGTGTACTCGGCGGCCAAGGCCGCTCTCGGGGCCTTCGCCGAGAGCCTGCGCTACGAACTCGCCGGGAGCGGCGTCACGGTCACCCTGGTGGTGCCCGGAGTGGTGGACACCCCGTTCTTCGCCCGCCGCGGCGCCCCGTACCGGCGCACCCACCCCCGCCCGATCCCTCCCGAGCAGGTGGCCGACGCGGTGCGGGACGCGGTGGCGTACGGCCGCACCGAGGTGTTTGTACCCGGCTGGCTGCGCATCCCCGCCAGGCTGCACGGCATCGCCCCCGGTCTCTACCGCCGGCTGGCCACCCGGTTCGGATGAGTGCGGGCGGGCGGGCGCAGGCGCCGCCTGCCGCGTGCGGTGCCCACCGGGACGGCGGCCTCCGGGCGCCGTACGGCCGCGTTTGACGCAGGACGCCACGGGAACGCATTGCCCGTTCCGGCCCGGGCAGGGGCGGCGGCATCCGCGGGCCGGCACCCGCGGTCGGCGGAGGAAGGGCACCCATGGCGCTGGTGGACAGGCCGGCCGGGCAGCCGCCCGACGGCACCCGGGTGCGTCTGGCCCAGGGCTCCGCCATGGTGCGCTGGCTGACCACCACCGACCACAAGGTGATCGGCAACCTCTATCTGGCGACGTCGTTCGGCTTCTTCCTGGTGGCCGGGGTGATGGCGATGCTGATGCGGGCCGAACTGGCCCGGCCGGGGCTGCAGATCGTCACCGCGCAGCAGTACAACGAGCTGTTCACCATCCATGGCACGATCATGCTGCTGCTCTTCGCCACCCCCACCTTCACCGGCTTCGCCAACGCGGTGATGCCGCTGCAGATCGGTTCACCCGATGTGGCCTTCCCCCGGCTGAACGCCTTCACCTACTGGGTGTTCCTCTTCGGCGGCCTGATGGTCCTGGCGGGCTTCCTCACCCCGGAGGGCGCGGCCTCCTTCGGGTGGTTCGCCTATGCGCCGCTCAACGGGCCGGTGCGCACCCCCGGGCTGGGCGGCGATCTGTGGGTGATGGGACTGGTGGTGGCGGGCCTGTCCACCATCCTGGGCTCGGTCAACTTCATCACCACCATCTGCTGCCTGCGCGCCCCGGGGATGACCCTCTTCCGCATGCCGATCTTCACCTGGAACGTGCTCTTCACGTCCGTCATGGGTGTGCTGGCCTTCCCGGTGCTCACCGCGGCGCTGCTGGCGCTGGAGGCGGACCGGAAGTTCGGCGCGCACGCCTTCGACGCGGCCAACGGCGGCCCGATCCTGTGGCAGCACCTCTTCTGGTTCTTCGGCCACCCGGAGGTGTACATCATCGCGCTGCCGTTCTTCGGCATCGTCACCGAGATCCTGCCGGTCTTCAGCCGCAAACCGGTCTTCGGCTACCGCGGTCTGATCGGTGCCACCATCTCCATCACCGCGCTGTCGATGACGGTCTGGGCCCACCACATGTTCGTCACCGGGCAGGTGTTGCTGCCGTTCTTCTCACTGCTCTCCTTTCTGATCGCGGTGCCCACCGGGGTGAAGTTCTTCAACTGGATCGGCACCCTGTGGCGCGGCTCGCTGAGCTTCGAGACCCCGATGCTCTGGTCGGTCGGCTTCCTGGCGACCTTCCTCTTCGGCGGGCTGACGGGGGTGCTGCTGGCCTCGCCGCCGATCGACTTCCATGTGTCGGACAGCTACTTTGTGGTCGCGCACTTCCACTACACCGTCTTCGGGACGGTCGCCTTCGCCACCTTTGCGGGCTTCTACTTCTGGTGGCCCAAGTTCACCGGCCGGATGCTGGACGAGCGGCTGGGCAAAATCCACTTCTGGATGCTGTTCACCGGCTTCCAGACCACCTTCCTGGTGCAGCACTGGCTGGGCGCCCAGGGCATGCCGCGCCGCTACGCGGACTATCTGCCGTCGGACGGCTTCACCACGCTCAACACCGTCTCCTCGGTGGGGGCGCTGCTGCTGGGGCTCTCCACCCTGCCGTTCCTCTACAACGTGTGGCGGACCGCCCGGTACGGCCTGCGGGTCACCACCGACGACCCCTGGGGGTACGGACGGTCCCTGGAGTGGGCGACCTCCTGCCCGCCGCCCCGGCACAACTTCCATGCGCTGCCGCGGATCCGCAGCGAGTCGCCGGCCTTCGACCTGCACCATCCCGAGGTGGCCGCCGCCGAGGCGGCGGAGCAACCGCGGGAGCCCGGCCGCTCGGGGCCGACGCCATGAAGGCGGAGGCGGTGCTCTTCACCGGGGTGTCGGTGTTCTTCGCGGTGATGGCGGCGTCCTACGGGTGGGCCTCGCACGAACCGGCCGGCACCGCGGCGCTGATCGTCGCGTTCCTGATGTCCGGGCTGGTCGCGTTCTTCCTCTGGGTGCAGTACGGGCGCCGCGGGCTGCGGGCCCAGGACCGCGACGCCGAGGTGGCCGAGACGGCCGGTCCACTGGACTTCTTCCCGCCGCGCAGCCACTTCCCGGTGCTCTGCGCCTCGGGTGTGGCGCTGCTGGGCCTCGGGGTCGCCGTCGGACTGTGGCTCTTCCTGATCGGGCTGGGGGTGACCGCGGCCGGGGTGGCCGGCTTTGTCTTCCAGTTCAACGACCGCACGGAGTGACGGCGGGTGCCGCTCCCGCTCAGGCGCGCGGTGCCCAGCCGGGCTCCTCCGCGAGCAGCTCCAGTACCGGGATGGCCGCCAGCAGCGCCTCGGACTGCTCCGGGCTCAGCCGGGCCGCGCGCCGGGACAGCACCGCGGACCGCTCCTGGCGGAGCCGGGCGATCAGCTCCCCGCCCGCAGGGGTGAGGGTGATCAGCCAGGACCGGCCGTCCTGCGGGTCGGGTTCCTTGCCGACCAGCCCGCCGGCTGTCAGCGGCGCCAGGGTGCGCACCATCGACGGCGCGGCGACCTGTTCCCGGGTGGCCAGCTCGCCCAGCCGCAGCGGTCCGTGCTGCTCGATCCTGGCGAGCGCGGAGAGCTGGGCCGCCGTCAGGTCCTGGCCGCCGGCGGCCTGGGTGAGCCGCCGGTTGAGCCGGGCGACGGCCAGCCGCAGCCGGGTGAGCTCCGCCGGGTCCAGGGCGCCGTACGCGGGCTCCGCCGGATCGGAGGCGTCCCCGGCCGTCCTCACGGCGCTCGGCTCGGTCATGGCAGCTCGAGTCTCCCTCGTCGGTCAGCGGGCCCGCGCGGCGGTGGGGTCCGGTTGGTCCACCGTATCCGCCCGGCCGCCCCGGCGGCCGCTCCCGCGCACCAGTGAAGCGGCGGCGGCGACCAGCGACATGGCGATGGCCAGCCAGAAGACCACCACCAGGCCGTCGTGGAACGGCTGCGAGATCAGATGGGGGAAGAACTCCCGGCCGGTGAGGGTGCGGGTGTGGGAGGCGGGCAGCCCGTTCAGCACATCGGGGCCCAGCAGCTGCCGGATCGGGTTGTAGCCGAGGAAGGCGGCGAAGAGGGTGCCGACCGGCGGCAGCCCGGCGATGGTGTGCGCCGCGGGCGCGGGTACGCCCTGGGCGGTGAGTCCGCTGGTGAGCGCACCGGGCAGCGACCGTGAGAGGCCGGCCACCATCAGGGAGAAGAAGACGCCGATGGAGAGCACCATGCCGGCGTTCTGGAAGGTGGCGCGCATCCCGGACGCCGCGCCGCGGGCCTCCGCCGGCACCGAGGACATGATCAGGGAGGTGTTGGGCGCGGCGAACAGGCCACCGCCCAGCCCGTTGAGGAAGACCAGCACGGCGAACCAGGGATAGCCGAAGTCGGTCGGGAGCAGCAGCAGTCCGGCGAACGACAGCGCCATCACCACCAGCCCGCCGGCCGCGAAGAGCCGGGCCCCGAAGCGGTCGGAGAGGTAGCCGGCGACCGGCCCGGCGGCCAGGAAGCCCACGGTCAGCGGCACCAGGTAGATCCCGGCCCAGAGCGGTGTGTCGGCGTAGTCGTAGCCGTGCAGCGGCAGCCAGATCCCCTGCAGCCAGATGATCAGCATGAACTGCAGCCCGCCCCGGGCCACCGAGCCCAGCAGTGTCGCGGCGTTGCCGCCGGCGAACACCCGGTCACGGAAGAGGGCGAGCGGGAACATCGGGTCCGCCACCCGCACCTCGATGAGGCAGAAGAGCGCCAGCACGGCGACCCCGCCGATCAGCCCGGCCAGTACCCAGGGGTTGGTCCAGCCCATGGTGTGGCCGCCGTACGGCTGGATCCCGTAGGTGATGGCCGCCAGCAGTGCCGTCAGGCCGGCCGCGAACGTGACATTGCCCCACCAGTCGATCCTCGCCGGGCGGCGCACCCCGGTGTCGCGCAGCGACCGGTACGCCCACAGTGTGCCCAGGACGCCGATGGGCACATTGACCCAGAAGATGGAGCGCCAGTTCCACTCGGCGAGCATGCCGCCGAGAATCAGCCCGATGAAGGATCCGGCGATGCCGGCGACGATGTTGACCCCCAGGGCCATGCCCCGTCGGGACAGCGGGAAGGCATCGGTGATGATCGCCGCCGAGTTG
Organism: Peterkaempfera podocarpi; assembly: GCF_042466665.1. Lineage (GTDB taxonomy): Bacteria > Actinomycetota > Actinomycetes > Streptomycetales > Streptomycetaceae > Peterkaempfera > Peterkaempfera podocarpi. The sequence continues at coordinate 1,637,343 of NZ_CP162102.1, read as the reverse complement.
GCCATCAGCATGGAGCCGCCGACGGCCTGGAGCACCCGCCAGCCGATCAGCCACAGGGCGCCCGAGCCGCCGTGGAAGGGGTCCAGGGACAGCGCCACCGAGGTCACCGTGAAGATCAGGAACCCGGCGTTGTAGATCCGCACCCGCCCGTAGATGTCGCCCAGCCGGCCCAGCGTCACCACCAGGACCGCGGTGACCAGCATGTACCCCATCAGCATCCACAGCAGATAGCTGACGTTGCCGGGGAGCAGGGGATCCAGCCCGATTCCGTTGAAGATCGCCGGCAGCGAGATCAGCACGATCGAGCTGTTGATCGTGGCGATCAGGGTGCCCAGCGTGGTGTTGGACAGGGCTATCCATCCGTACCGCTCAACCGGTGCCGCCATGGCCCACCCCCCAGGTGGTTAGCTGATATCAACTAACCATAGTTCTCCGGGCGGACAGCCGCATCAGGCGGCAGGGCGCGCATCACCCGGGACCCGCACGCCATCGCGCCCCGGGACGCCGGCCTACCGCACTGACGAGGTGCCGCGACGCGAGGCGCGGGGGCGGTCCGACGAGGTGGTATCCGCCGACCCCGGCGGGGTACCGATGTCAGCCGACATGGGTGCCGGACAGGGGTGTGACAGTCGTGATCTATGTGTACAGCCTGATCGCGGCGTGTCTCCTCGGGCTGGGCTTCGTCCTCCAGCAGCACGCCGCCGAGCAGGCGCCGCTCTCCGACATGCTCAGCTTCCGGCTGCTGCTGGACCTGATGAAGGTGCCGCTGTGGCTCTGGGGCATCGGCTGCATGGTGCTGGGTCAGATCTTCAGCGTGCTGGCTTTCGCCCGCGGCGACCTCTCCCGGGTGGAACCGCTGCTGGCCACCAGCCTGATCTTCGCCATGGCACTGGCCCGCTGGCGCGGCGGCCCGCGCCTGGGCCGCTCCGGATGGGGCGGGGTGATCCTGCTCAGCGGCGGCGTGGCCGCGTTCATCATCGCGGGACGGCCGCAGAGCGGCTCCGCCGAGGTCGGGCCCCTGCGCCACTGGCTGGTCTTCGGCCTGGTGATCGGCGTCGCGCTGGCCCTGATCGGCGTCGCCAAGCATGTACCGATCGTCGACGACCCGCCGCTGCTGGCAGCCGCCGCCGGTGCGCTGTACGGACTGCAGGACGCCCTCACCCGCACCTCCAGCCGGATCATGGACGACTCCGGGCTCGCCGGGCTGCTGACCAGCTGGGAGCCGTACACCATCGTGGCGCTCGCGGTGACCGGGCTGATGCTGGTGCAGAGCGCCTTTGAGGCCGGTGAGCTGCGGATGTCCCTGCCGTCCCTGACCGCGGCCGAGCCGCTGGCCGGGATCGCCTGCGGCATCGGCTTCCTGGGGGACCGGCTGCGGGTCACCCCCGGTGCCCTGGCCGGACAGGTGATCGGCCTGATCGCGGTGGTCGCCGGGGTCTTCGTCCTCGGCCGCCACCCCACGCTGCCCACCCGGCGGAGCTGAGTGCGCGGGCGGTGGGCCGCCCCGCGGGTCGGCCGTGCGGGGTGCGGCCGTACACAGCTGTGAGCTGTCCGGGTGGGATGTTCGGTTTTGATGCTGCAGTCCGGTTTTTCCGGAGAGTCATTGCCTACCGTGAGGCGCAACGCCACCACCCATCCGACGGGAGCAGCGCCATGCATGAGCTGTCCATCGCGGTGGCCGTCGTGGAGGCCGTCGAGGAGGCCGCCCGCGAGCACGGGGCGGACCGGGCCGAGGAGGTGCGGCTGCGGATCGGCACCCTCGCCGGGGTGGAACCGGACGCGCTCCGCTTCTCCTTCACCGTGGCCCAGCAGGGGACCGTACTGGAGGGAGCCCTGCTGGTCGTGGAGGAGATCCAGGCCAGGGCCCATTGCGCACCCTGCCGACGGTCCTTCGAGGTGGGTTCGCCGCTCTCCCTGTACTGCCCGCGATGCCAGGCACCCGCAACCGAGGTGACCGCAGGCCGCGAGCTGGAGCTGGCCGGCGTCCGTTTCGCCGAACCCGCCCCCGGTGGCACCGCCACCTGCCCGAACCACGAGGAGGCGGCCGCGGATGTGCCGTGTCATTGATCTGCAGCAGTCCGTGCTGGCGAAGAACGACGGCCTGGCCGAGGAACTGCGCACCGAGCTGACCGGACGCGGGGTCACCATGGTGAACCTGCTGTCCAGCCCCGGCAGCGGCAAGACCGAACTGCTTCAGCGGGTCCTCGGCCACGCCCGGTCGCTCGGCGTCCCGGTCGCCGCGGTCACGGCCGACCTCGCCACCGAGCACGACGCGGAGCGGCTGGCCGGGTCCGGAGCCCCGGTGAAGCAACTGCTCACCGGAGGGCTGTGCCATCTGGAGGCCGACCAGCTCCGCTCCCACCTCGAGGACTGGCTCCCCGACGGGACCCGGGCGCTCTTTGTGGAGAACGTCGGAAACCTGGTCTGCCCCGCCTCCTACGACCTGGGCGAGACCCTGCGGATCGCGCTGATGTCGGTGACCGAGGGCGAGGACAAGCCCGTCAAGTACCCGACCGCCTTCGGTCTGGCGCATCTGGTGGTCCTCACCAAGACCGACCTGGCGGCGGCCGTCGGCTTCGACGACGAGGCCTTCACCCGGTATGTCGCCCAGGTCAACCCCGGCGTGGAGATCCTGCCCACCTCCGCCCGCGGCGGACGGGGCGTCGCGGAGCTCTGGGCGCGGGTGGCCGCGGTCTGCGGCGGCGCACCCGTCCACCGCCCGCCGCTCGCCGGCACCCGTGCCGGCCACACCCATACCCACGGCCACCAGCACACCCATGCCGAGCCCGTGGTCCAGGCCGGCCCCCGTATCGCGGCCCGGTAGCAGCGCCATGGAGACGGTGACCGGCACCACGGGTGCGCTCCCGGCGGACGGCACGGCGTCGCCCGTCCGGCGCCGGGTCACCGTCCGCGGTGTCGTCCAGGGCGTCGGCTTCCGGCCGTTCGTCCATACGCTGGCCGTCGAACTCGGGCTCACCGGCCAGGTCGCCAACGGCCCGCAGGGCGTGGTCGCCGAGGTGCAGGGCCCCGCCCCGGCGGTCGAGGCGTTCTGCCGGAGAATTGCCCAGGAGGCACCCCCGCTGGCCGAGGTCGCCGCGGTCCGCCATGAGGAGCTGCCGCCCGCCGACGGCACCGGATTCGCCATCCTGGCCTCCCGGACCGGCGAGGGCCGCACCCTCCTTCCGGCGGACACCGCCACCTGCGCGGAGTGCCTGGCGGAGCTCGCCGACCCGGCCGACCGCCGCCACCGGCACCCCTTCATCACCTGCACCCACTGCGGCCCCCGCTTCACCATCGCCGAGGCGCTGCCCTACGACCGGGCCACCACCACCATGGCGGCCTTCCCCATGTGCCCGGAGTGCGCCGCGGAGTACGCGGACCCCGCCGACCGCCGATTCCACGCCCAGCCCGTCGCCTGCCCCCGCTGCGGCCCCCGGCTGCGGCTGGACCACCCGGGCGGCTCGGCCGCCGAGGACGACCGGGCGCTCAGCGGGGCGCGCCGGCTGCTGGCCGAGGGTGCGATCGTGGCGGTCAAGGGCATCGGCGGCTACCACTTGGTGTGCGACGCGCAGCGGCAGGACACCGTCGTCGAGCTGCGCCGCCGCAAGGCGCGCGGCGCCAAGCCCTTTGCCGTGATGGCCGCCGACCCGGCCACCGCGGAGCGGCTCGGACACATCGGCCCGGCCGAGCTCGACCTGCTGACCGGCCGCGTCCGGCCCATTGTGCTGCTGCGCCGCCGCACCCCCGACGGTCTGGCCGCCGCCGTCTGCCCGGGCAGCCCCGATGTCGGGGTGATGCTCCCCTACACCCCCGTCCACCGGCTGTTGTTCGGCCTTCCCGGCGACCCGCCCGGCCCCCGGGTGCTGGTGGTGACCAGCGGCAACCGCTCCGGCGAACCCCTGGTGACCGACGACGGGGAGGCCAGGACCCGGCTGGCGGACCTCGCCGACGCCTGGCTCTGGCACGACCGGGCCATCCGGGTGGCCTGCGACGACTCGGTGGTGCGTGCCGCTTCCGACGGGCGGACGATGCCGCTGCGGCGCTCCCGGGGCCATGCCCCCGGCCGGATCGCCCTGCCGCTGCCCGTACGCCCCGTCCTCGCCGTCGGCGGTGACCTCAAGAACACCCTCTGCCTGGCCGACGGTGACTCCGCCTGGCTGTCCGCCCACATCGGGGACCTGGGCGAGCTGGCCTCCCTCGCCGCCTTCGAACGTGCCGAGGAGCATCTTCGAACCCTCACCGGTGTCACCCCCGGGCTGCTGGCCGCCGACCGCCACCCCGGTTACCGGTCCACCCGGTGGGCCCGCCGCCGGCCGCGGAGGGGCACCCGCCGGTCCTGGTCCAGCACCATCACGCGCATATCGCCGCCGCCATGGCCGAGAACGGCTGGGAGGGAGCCGCTCCGGTCATCGGGGTGGCCTTCGACGGCACCGGATACGGCGACGACGGTGCTATCTGGGGCGGCGAGGTGCTGCTGGCCGACTACCGCGGCTACCGCAGGCTTGCCCACCTCTCCTATGTCCCGCTGCCGGGCGGCGACGCCGGGGTGCGCAACCCCTGCCGGATGGCGCTGTCCCATCTGCGCGCCGCCGGTGTGCGGTGGAGCGGGGAGCTGCCGTGCACCGCCGCCTGCTCCGCCGAGGAGCTGGCGGTCCTCGGCCGCCAGCTGGAGCGGGGGGTCGGCTGTGTGCCCACGTCCAGCATGGGCCGCCTCTTCGATGCGGTCTCCTCGCTGGCCGGGGTGTGCCACCGGTCGGGCTACGAGGCCCAGGCGGCGCTGGAGCTGGAGGCGGCCGCCCTCCGTGCGGCGGGGGAGGAGCAGGGCTATGCCTTCGGGCTCTGCGAGCAGGGCCGCCCGGACGGCGGGCGGCCGCTGCTGCTCGATCCCGGGCCGGTGATCCGCGCCGTGGCGGCGGATGTCCGGGCGGGCGTCCCCGCGGCGGTGGTGGCGGCCCGCTTCCACCGGGGGGTCGTGCATGCCGTCCGTGCGGTCTGCGGGGCGGCCCGCCGCCGTACCGGGGTGCGGACGGTCGCCCTGTCCGGCGGTGTCTTCGGCAATGCGCTGCTGGACGAGGCGTGCGCGGCGGCTCTGGCCGAGGACGGCTTCGAGGTGCTGCGGCACCGGGTGGTGCCCGCCGGAGACGGCGGTCTTTCGCTGGGCCAGGCCGCGGTGGCGGGGGCCCGTACGGCACCGCACGGCTGACCGCCGGCCGGCCCCGGCCCGGCAAGGAACTCACGCCCAGCCCAGCAAGGAAGCCCAGCCCAGCGAGCAAGGAGGACAGCCATGTGCCTGGCAGTGCCCGGCAAGGTGGTCGACATCCAGGAGCGGGACGGTACCCGCATGGCGCAGATCGACTTCGGCGGTGTGGTCAAGGAGGTGTGCCTCGCCTATCTGCCCGAGATCGAGGTCGGCGACTACGCCATCGTCCATGTGGGGTTCGCCCTGCAGCGGCTGGACGAGGAGTCGGCCCGCTCGACGCTGGAGCTCTTCGAGCAGCTCGGCGTCCTGGAGGAGGAGTTCGGCGACGCATGGGGCCGCGCGGCAGCCGAGGCCGGCGCCGCCCGCCCGGTCGAGGAGGCCGCACGGTGAAGTACATCGAGGAGTTCAACAACCCGGAGCTGGCACGCCGGCTGCTGGACGACATCCATGCCACCGTCACCCGCCCCTGGGCGCTGATGGAGGTCTGCGGCGGTCAGACCCACTCCATCATCCGGCACGGCATCGACCAGCTGCTGCCGGAGGGCGTCGAGCTGATCCACGGCCCCGGCTGCCCGGTCTGCGTCACCCCGCTGGAGATGATCGACAAGGCGCTGGAGATCGCCTCCCGGCCCGGTGTGGTCTTCTGCTCCTTCGGCGACATGCTGCGGGTGCCCGGCACCGACCGGGACCTCTTCCGGGTCAAGGGCGAGGGGGGCGACGTACGGGTGGTGTACTCGCCGCTGGACGCGCTGGCCATCGCCCGGCGGCACCCCGACCGGGAGGTGGTCTTCTTCGGCGTCGGCTTCGAGACCACCGCCCCCGCCAACGCCATGGCCGTGCACGAGGCCCGGCGGCTGGGCGTGCGCAACTTCAGCCTGCTGGTCTCGCATGTCAGGGTGCCGCCCGCGATCGAGGCGATCATGTGTTCACCCGACTGCCGGGTGCAGGCCTTCCTGGCCGCCGGGCACGTCTGCAGTGTGATGGGTACCGCGGAGTACCCGGCACTGGCCGAGCGGTACAGGGTCCCCATCGTGGTCACCGGCTTTGAGCCGCTGGACATCCTGGAGGGCATCCGCCGCACCGTCCGCCAGCTGGAGCGCGGCGAGCACCGGGTGGAGAACGCCTACCCCAGGGCCGTCCAGGAGGGCGGCAACCCGGCGGCGCTGCGGATGCTGGAGGAGGTCTTCACGGTCGGCGACCGCGCATGGCGCGGCATCGGGGTGATCCCGCGCAGCGGCTGGCGGCTCTCCGACGCCTACCGGGACCATGACGCCGAGCACCGCTTCAGCGTCTCCGGGATCACCACCCGGGAGTCGGGGCTGTGCCGCAGCGGTGAGGTGCTCCAGGGGCTGATCAAGCCCCATGAGTGCGCCGCCTTCGGCCGGGAGTGCACCCCCCGCACCCCGCTGGGCGCCACCATGGTCTCCAGTGAGGGCGCCTGTGCGGCCTACCACCTCTACCGGCGGCTGGGCACGGGCACACCGGCCGCGGTGCGTGCGACGGGGGAGGCGACCCCCGTTGGCTGACCTCGTCGACCCGGCACCCGACCTCTCCGGCTGGAGCTGCCCGCTGCCGCTGCGCGACCACCCGATGGTGGTGATGGGGCACGGCGGCGGCGGGGCGCTCTCCGCCGAGCTGGTGCAGCATCTCTTCGCCCCCGCCTACGGCGGCCCGGAGATGGCCGCTCTGGGCGACTCCGCGGTGCTGACGATGGGCGGCGCCAGGATCGCCTTCTCCACCGACTCCTATGTGGTGCGTCCGCTCTTCTTCCCCGGCGGCAGCATCGGTGACCTGGCCGTCAACGGGACCGTCAACGACCTGGCCATGAGTGGCGCAGTCCCGGCCTATCTCTCCTGCGCCTTCATCCTGGAGGAGGGCACCGAGCTGGCCTCGGTCGGCCGGGTCGCCCAGGCGGTCGGGGCCGCGGCCCGGGCCGCGGGGGTGGCGGTGGCCACCGGGGACACCAAGGTGGTGGACGCGGGGCACGGCGACGGCGTCTATCTCAACACTGCGGGGATCGGCCTGGTCCCGCCGGGCGTGGACATCCGTCCGCAGCGGGCTGCGCCCGGGGACGTGGTGATCGTCAGCGGGCCGATCGGCCTGCACGGGGTGGCCATCATGAGTGTCCGGGAGGGCCTGGAGTTCGGCGCGGAGGTGGAGAGCGACACCGCACCGCTGGCCGGCCTGGTGCAGGCGATGCTGGCCGTCACCCCGCAGCTGCACGCCCTGCGCGACCCCACCCGTGGCGGTCTGGCGACCTCGCTGCACGAGATCGCCGGCGCCTCCGGTACCGGGGTGGTGCTGGACGAGCGCAGTGTGCCGGTGCCCGAGGCGGTCGCGGCGGCCTGCGGCTTCCTTGGTCTGGACCCGCTGTATGTCGCCAATGAGGGCAGGCTGGTGGCCTTTGTGCCGCGGGAGCACGCCGAGGCGGTGCTGGACGCCATGCATGCGCATCCGCACGGCCGCGGTGCCGCGGTGGTGGGTGAGTGCGTCGCGGACCATCCGGGACTGGTGGTGGCGCGCACCGGGCTCGGCGGCACCCGGATCGTCGATCTGCCGCTGGGTGAGCAGCTGCCGCGGATCTGCTGATCCGCGGCAGGCAGCGACGACATGTCGATCTGTTGACCTGCCGATCTGCTGATCTGCTGATCGGGTGAACCAGGGGAGTGCCGGGACATCCTTCCGGCATTCCGGGCAGAAGCCTCGGAGGTGGTGCCCCGTTGGCGGGGCGCCACCGCCGCCGAGGCCCATCGGCGGCGGCCCGCCCTCCCGGCGGCCGCAGAAGGGACTGCCCGTGAGCTCCGAACCCAAGACGCCGCCCTTTGACGAGATCCACATCCTCTGGACGTCCGAGGGCATGAGTTGCGACGGCGACACGGTGTCCGTCACCGCGGCCTCGCTGCCCAGCCTGGAGGACGTGGTGCTGGGGGCCATCCCGGGCCTGCCCAAGGTGCATCTGCACAACAAGGTGCTGGCCTACGAGACCGGCGACCGCTACCTGGAGGTCTTCCGCCAGGCCGCCCGCGGCGAGCTGGAGCCCTTCATCCTGGTGGTCGAGGGATCGATCCCCAATGAGAAGATCAACGGCGACGGCTACTGGACCTCCATGGGCAACGACCTGGAGACCGGCGAGCCGATCACGCTCAACGAGTGGCTGGACCAACTGGCGCCCAAGGCCTGGGCGGTGGTCGCCATCGGCACCTGCGCCGCGTACGGCGGCATCCATGCGATGGCGGGCAATCCCACCGGCTGCATGGGTCTGGCCGACTACCTCGGCTGGGACTTCCGCTCCGCAGGAGGCCTGCCGGTCGTCAACGTCCCCGGCTGCCCCGTCCAGCCCGACAACTTCATGGAGACCCTGACCTGGGTCCTCCACCAGGCGGCCGGACTGGCACCGACCATCCCGCTGGACGCGCAGCTGCGACCGACCTGGCTCTTCGGCAAGACGGTGCACGAGGGCTGCGACCGCGCCGCCTACTACGAGCAGGGCGACTTCGCCAAGGACTACAACTCGCCCAAGTGCCAGGTGAAGGTGGGCTGTTGGGGCCCGGTGGTCAACTGCAACGTCACCAAGCGCGGCTGGATGGACGGCGTCGGCGGCTGCCCCAACGTGGGCGGCATCTGCATCGGCTGCACCATGCCCGGCTTCCCCGACAAGTTCATGCCCTTCATGGACGAGCCGCCGGGAGGCGCACTGTCCTCCACGATCATGAGCGCCTATGGGCCGTTCATCCGCACCCTGCGCAGCATCACCAACCGCAGCGCCAACAGGGAACCCAAGTGGCGGCACAACAAGTCCGCGCTCACCAGCGGCTTCTCGCCGCGCTGGCCCGTCGGCTGAACCCCGAGAGGAACCACCTGTGACAACGACCCAGCCGGGCGCGCGCGAGCTGACCGAGGTCGCCTTCGACCCGATCACCCGGATCGTCGGCAACCTGGGCATCTACACCAAGGTCGACTTCGCCAACCGCGAGGTGGTGGAGTGCCGCTCCACCTCGTCGATCTTCCGCGGCTACAGCGTCTTCATGAAGGGCAAGGACCCCCGGGACGCGCACTTCATCACCAGCCGCATCTGCGGCATCTGCGGGGACAACCACGCCACCTGCTCGGTGTACGCGCAGAACATGGCGTACGGGGTGAAGCCGCCGCCACTGGCCGACTGGATCATCAACCTCGGCGAGGCCGCCGAGTTCATGTTCGACCACACGATCTTCCAGGACAACCTGGTCTTCGTCGACTACTGCGAACGCATGGTCAAGGAGACCAACCCCGGCGTCCTGGCCCGCGCCGAGACCACCCCGGCGCCCCGCGGCGACCTGCACGGCTACAGGACCGTCGCCGACATCATGCGCGCCTTCAACCCCTTCGAGGGCGAGATGTACAAGGCCGCGCTGCAGATGAGCCGGCTCACCCGGGAGATGATCTGCCTGATGGAGGGCCGCCATGTGCACCCCTCCACCCTCTACCCCGGCGGCGTCGGCACGGTGGCGACCCCTCAGCTGTTCACCGACTACCTGGTGCGGCTGATGCACTGCATCGACTTCGTCAAGAAGGCCGTCGCCATGAACGACGACGTCTTCGACTTCTTCTACGAGGCGCTGCCCGGCTACGAGGAGGTCGGCCGCCGCCGCACCCTGCTGGCCTGCTGGGGGTCCTTCCAGGATCCGGGCGTCGTCGACTACGACTACCGGCACATGAACGAGTGGGGGAACGCCATGTTCGTCACCCCCGGCATCGTGGTCGACAACCAGCTGGTCACCACCGACCTGGTGGACATCAACCTGGGAATGCGGATCCTGCTCGGCAGCTCCTACTACAAGGACTGGGCAGACGAGCACACCTTCGTCAAGGAGGACCCGCTCGGCAACCCCGTCGACCAGCGCCACCCCTGGAACCAGACCACCCTCCCCGCCCCGCAGAAGCGCGACCTGGACGGCGGCAAGTACAGCTGGGTGGTCAGCCCCCGCTGGCTCGACAAGCGCACCGGCGACCACCTGGCCCTGGACACCGGCGGCGGCCCCATCGCCCGTCTGTGGGCCACCTCCCTGGCCGGCAAGGTCAACACCCCCTATGTACGCTCCACCGGCCACTCGGTCCAGATCGACCTGCCCAGAACCCCGGCCACCGCCGAGACCACCCTGGAGTGGAAGCCGCCGCCGTTCCCCAACACCATCGAGCGCAACCGCGCCCGGATGTACTTCGTCGCCTACGCCGCCGGCATGGCCCTGTACTTCTGCGAGCAGGCGCTCGCCGAGGTACGCGCCGGCCGCACCCAGGTCTTCGAGGACTTCTCCGTCCCCGAGGAGGCCATCGGAGTGGGCTTCCACGAGGCGGTACGCGGAGTGCTCTCCCACCATCTGGTGATCAAGAACGGCAAGATCGCCAACTACCAGCCCTACCCGCCCACCCCGTGGAACGCCTCCCCCCGCGACTCCTACGGCACCCCGGGCCCTTACGAGGACGCCGTCCAGGGAACGCCGATCTTCGAGGAGAACGGCCCGGACGACTTCCGGGGCATCGACATCATGCGCACCGTCCGCAGCTTCGACCCCTGTCTGCCCTGCGGCGTCCACATGTACCTCGGCGGCGGCCGCACCCTGGAGCGGTTCCACTCGCCGACCTTCGGCGCCGGAAACTGAGGCGGCGGCGATGACCTGGGACGACGCACAGACCCGCAACCATGTGACCAGGGTGGAGGCGCTGATCGCAGCGCTGGACGCGCTGCCGCACGACGCCGCCCGCGCCCGCGCCACCGAGACCGTGGAGGCGCTGGTCGACCTGTACGGCGAGTGCCTGGCCCGCATCATGGACCGCCTCGCCGGACACCCCGACGCCGCGGCACTCACCGAGGACCTCGCCGGGGACGAACTCCTCGACCACCTGCTGCTGGTCCACGACCTGCACCCGCAGCCGCCCGAGCAGCGCATCCGGCGCGCCCTGGAGGAGGCGGGCAACGGAGCCCGGCTGCTCTCCCTCGAGAGCGGCACCGCCCGGATCGAACTGCCCGCCACCGGCGGCTGCGGCTCCGGCACCGCGGCAGCGGCCACCGCCGTCGAGGCGGCCGTCCGGCGGTTGGCGCCGGAGGTCGACCGGGTGGAGACCGTCTCCGTCGCGGCCCCCGCGCCGACCCAGCCGCTGATCCCGGTGGACGCCCTCCTCAGCGGGCTGCGCACCGCCGACGGCGCCCCGCAGCAGGTCGGTGCCGGATGACCGCCGTGACCTCCCCCTACATCACCCCGGGACTGCGGCGGATCGCCCGGCGGCCCGGCACCGCCCCGGGGCCGCAGCCCCATGCGGCCCGGGATCCGGAGGAGGAGCGCTGCGACCTGTGCAGCGAGCCGCTGCCACCGGCCCACGGGCATCTGCTCGATCTGGCCGCCGACGACATCTGCTGTGCCTGCCGGGCCTGCGCCCTGCTCTTCGACCGGGATGCGGCGGGCGGCGGCCACTACCGGATGCTTCCGCACCGCCGGCTGCGGCTGGGCGACCTCGCCGAGGACGACCTGCTCCACTCCGGCCTGGGCGTCCCCGTCGACCTGGTCTTCTTCGTCCGCAGCGGCACCGACGGCGAGGTCACCGCCCGCTACCCCAGCCCGCTGGGCACCCTGCGCACCTCCGTCGACCGGCAGACCTGGGCCGAGCTGGAACAGGCCAACCCGGTGCTGCGGGAGATCGCCGACGATGTGGAGGCACTGCTGGTGGACCGCACCGGCGGCGCCCGCCGCCACTGGCTGCTGCCCCTGGACGACTGCTACCGCCTCGCCGCCGTGGTGCGCACACACTGGAAGGGGCTGGGCGGCGGACCCGACGTCCGCCCCCACCTGGACGACTTCTTCGACCGGCTCGAAACCCTCGACGTCAAGGAGGAGAGATGAGCGACATCAGGACCGGAAAGCCCGACACCAGGATCGACCACTCCGCGCACATCGCCGGGGTCCGCCAGGGCAACCACACGGGCAACTTCAAGCGGCAGCCCGGACACCACCTGGACGGCACCTCCACCGCCCGGCGCTCCACCGGCGTCGGCGACCAGAAGCGCAACCCGATCCTCCCGGACATGCCCAACCTCTCCCCGGCCTGACGGCCGCCCGACCAGAGAGGACCTGCCGTGCCCGAGTCGACCGCGGCGGCCCCGGAGGGGCACGGACACCCCGGCCCCGACCTCACCTTCACCGTCGCCGCCGCCCGGCCCGCCTCGTTCACGGCCGTGCCCACCCTGGAGTTCCGGATCGCCGTCGCCGGCGGCGGCGGACCGGTCCGTTCGGTCCTGCTCAGCACGGCCGTACGGATCGCCCCGGCCCGCCGCCGCCACGACCAGGCCACCCGGGACCGGCTCGCCGAGGTCTTCGGCAACGCCCAGCAGTGGGCGTCCGGTATCCGGCCGCTGGCCCTGGCGCAGGTCACCACGGTGCTGCCGCCCTTCGAGGACACCACCACGGCGACCCTGCCGGTGCCCTGCGGCAGCGACATCGAGCTGGCCGTCACCAAGTACCTCAGGGCGGTGCCCGACGGTGACATCCCGCTGGACTTCCTCTTCAGCGGCACGGTCTTCCACGACGGCCCGGACGGGCGGCTGCGCACCGCCCGGATCTCCTGGGCGGGCGACGCCACCTACCGGCTGCCGGTCGGGCTCTGGCAGCAGACCGTCCACGACAGCGGCTGGGTACGGCTCTCCCGCGACGACTACGACCGGCTGGACGCCTACCGTGCCCGCCACGCCCTGACCAGCTGGGACGAGACCGTGCGCGCCCTTCTGGAGCAGAACCCCCGACCCGCCCCCGACCCCTCTTCCGATGCCGCAGGAGCCACATGGACGCCGTGGAGAAGATCGCCCGCACCTGCCTCTACGAGGGCTACCTGCTCTGGCCCTACCGGCGCTCCGCACTGAAGAACCAGCAGCGCTGGACCTTCGGCGGCATCTATCCGCAGGACCGCGCAGATCTGCTCGGAGAGCCCGACACCATGGAGACCCAGTGCCTGCTGGAGGCCGGGCCCGAGGCAGTGGTGGCCGTCAGCGTACGGTTTCTGCACCTGGTGGACCGGGCCGTGCTGCGGCACGGCCCCGACGGCCCGCAGCCCGTGGACAGCCTCACCGTGGACGGCCGCCGCCACCTCTCCTGGCAGGAGGCCACCGAGCGGCGCGTCGAACTGCCGCCCGCCACGGTCTCCGGGCTGCTCGACGGCCCCCGCAGGACCGCCCTGGACATCTCCGGCGGCACCGCACACGAGGAACTGACGGACCATCACGGCATCCTGGCGGGGGAACTGGTGCGCAGCTGGCAGCCGCTCGCAGGCACCGTCGAGACCCGGGCCGACCGGGTCGACGAGGCCACCGTGCGGATCAGTGTGCGGATCACCAACACCACCGCCTGCCCGCCGCCGGGCGCGGCCCCCGCCGCGACGGCGACCCGGGACGGGACCGCAGCCCACGCCCTGCTCTCCGGTCACACCGTGCTGCACTGCGAGCGCGGCCGGTTCGTCTCCCTCATCGACCCGCCCGACGGGCTGCGGGAGGCCGCACAGGCCTGCCGCAACCAGGGCACCTGGCCGGTGCTGGTCGGCGGCGAGGGCCGCTGGGGGCGGACGGTGCTCTCCTCCCCGATCACCCTCTACGACCACCCCGCGGTGGCGCCCGAGAGCCCGGGCGACCTCTTCGACGGCACCGAGATCGACCAGCTGCTGATCCTCAGCGTGCTCTCCATGAGCGACGAGGAGCGCGCGGAGATGGCGGCCTGCGACCCGCGGGCCGACGCGATTCTGCGGCGCTGCTCCGAGCTCACCCCCGACGACCTGATGGCCCTGCACGGCGCCATCCGCGCCAAGCGGCCGCTGGAGGACGCATGACCGGGCAGCAGACCTCCGAGGAGCAGCCGGCCGGCCGCACCGTCCGCGTCGGCGGCACCGAGGTGGGCAGGGGGAGCCGGGTCAGGCTCCGCCCGCACGCCCACGCCGACATCCTGGACCTCGCCCTCACCGGACGGACCGCGGAGGTGGTCGGTGTGGAGGAGGACTACGACGGTCGGCTGCATCTCGCGGTGGTCCTGGACGACGATCCCGGACGCGACCTGGGCACCGCCGGGAAGATCGGACACCGGTTCTTCTTCGCTCCCGACGAGGTCGAGGTGCTCGGCCCGGAGCCGGCCGGGGTGCTGCCGGCCGCGCCCCGGATCCTGGTCGCCGGGATCGGCAACATCTTCCTCGGTGACGACGCCTTCGGCCCCGAGGTCGCCGCGGCACTGCTGGAACGGCGGCTCCCCGGCGGCGTCCGGGTGGCCGACTTCGGCATCCGCGGTATGGACCTGGCGTATGCGCTGGTCGACGGCTGTGACGCGGCCGTCCTGGTGGATGCGGCGCCGCGGGGCTGCGAGCCCGGGTCGCTGCATGTCATCGAGCCGGATCTGGATGCGGCCGCCGACGCAGCCCCCGAGGCCCACGCCATGGACCCGGTGCGGGTGCTGGCGCTCGCCCACCGGCTCGGCGACGGGAGGCTGCCCCGGGTGCTGGTCGTCGGATGCGAGCCCTCGCACTGCCCCACCGGGGACGAGCCCGAGCCCGAGCCCGGACTCAGCCCCGCGGTGCGGGCGGCCGTCGGTCCGGCCGTGTCCCTGGTGGAGCGGGTCGTGGGCGACCTGCTCGCCGAACTGGGCCACCGGGAGCCGGTGGCACAGCCCGTCCTGGCACAGGAAGGAGGAGTCCGATGAAGTACGGGATCCATCTCTACATCCCGCCGCTGGCGGTGCGGCTGGCTGTGGGCGTGTTCGCTGCGGCCACGGTCGCGCTGGTGGTCAGCCAGGCGCCCGACGCCTGGCGTTACGTCAAGATCGAGACCATGTGACCCGTCCCCGGCGCCGCCTCACCAGGCGTCAGGCGGGGCCGTGCGGCGACCCGGAGCCTGCCCGCTGCTCCACGGGCCGGGTCGCCGTGGGCCGGGTCGCCGTGGGTCGGGTCGCCGTGGGACGGATCGGCATCGGCCCGGCGGCCACGGGCCGTGCGGGCGCGGGGTCGGCAGCCTCGGAGCGGGAGGCTGCCACCAGGTGCTCCGGGCGCCCGGTGGCCGGCTGCTTGCGGACGAAGGCCGACCGCAGCGCCGGATAGCCGTCCTCCGCCGGGTCGGAGAAGTTGTGCCGCATCCGCTCCAGTTCCCGGCGGCGGCACTCGGCGAGTTCGGCGAGCCGCGCCGGGTCGAGTGCCGCGGCCTTGGCGGCGATCCGCGGCGCCGTCGCGGTCGACCGCGCCAGCCCGGCCGCCGCCCGCACTGCCTCCGTGCCGAAGTCCTCGGGGCCGGTGGCGATGACCTGGTCGACCAGGCCGATCCGCAGGGCGGCCACGGCGCTCACCGGCAGGGCCTGGCCCATCAGCCGCCCTGCCCGGACCTCGCCGACCCGCCGGGGAAGGGTGTCGGTCCAGTACTCCGATCCGTACAGCCCCATCAGCCGGTAGTGGGGGTTGAGCACCGCACCGGCCCTGCACCACACCTCGTCCGCCGCCAGTGCCAGCATCACCCCGCCCGCTGAGGCGTTGCCGCCCAGGGCGGCGACGGTGAGCCGGTCGGTGGTGGTGAGGACCGCCTCCACCAGGTCGTCCATGGCGTTGATGTTGGCCCAGGACTCGGCGGCCGGGTCGGGTGCCGCCTCGATCACATTGAGGTGGATGCCATTGGAGAAGAAGTCCCGGGCACCGCCGAGCACCAGCACCGAGGTGGGCCGGGTGCAGGCGTGGCGGTAGGCGTCGAGCAGTCTGCGGCACTGACCGGTGCTCATGGCGCCGCCGGCGAAGGAGAACCGGAGCAGGCCGACCGGTCCGGACTCCCGGTAGGCGATCTCCGACCAGGTGCGCCGGTCGGGCGGCAGTTCCAGCGGCGCCGGGATCTCGGGCACCGGGGGGAGGCGGTCGCCGAGGGCGGTCACCGCCGGGAGCTTGAAGGTGGCGGGTCCGCCCGGGAGGCGCCGGGGCCGCAGTTGGGGGATCCACACCGCTCCGTCGGTGGTCGCCCGGCAGATCGCGCCGTCCCGGGTCGCCAGCACCCGGCCGGGTTCGCCGCGCAGTTCGTCCTCGGGGTGGCCGCCGTGCAGGAACCATTCGCCACCCAGCATGTGGTCGCGTACACCGGGGGGAGTCGGCCGCACGCAGCTTGCGCAGCACCGACTCCGTGCTCTCCGCCGACCAGTCGATGCGCCGCTCGGCCTGGGTGAGCCAGGGCCGGGCGCGGACCCCGTCGCTGCCGGTCTGGCGCCTGGGGAGATAGCTGCCGGAGGCATACCGTTCCACCGCTGCGACCACCGCGAGCAGTGCGGCGTCGGCGATCTCACCGCGGTAGAGGTCGCTCTTGCCGACGGGCGGCACCGGGCAGTGGGCGGTGGCCCAGACATCCCCGGCGTCCATCTCCTCCTCGGCCTGGAGCACGGTGACGCCCCAGCTGTGCACGCCGTCGCCGATTGCCCAGTCCAGGGAGGAGGGGCCGCGGTCGCCGACCGGTCCGGGGTGGACGACCAGGCAGGTGACGGCCGACCAGACGTCCTTGGGGATCGCTGCGGTGAGCATCGGCGCGACCACCAGCTCGGGGGAGTGGAGGCGCACCGCCTGCCGGAAGCAGTCCTCACCCCGGACGAGCTCCACCGCGACCCGGTGGCCGTGGTCGCGCAACTCGGTGAAGACGCGCTGGGTGAGGCTGTTGAACGCGCTGGCGAGCAGCAGGATCTGCATGGCGGCCTACCTGCGGGAGGGATCACGGACGGAATCTGGGGCGCGAGGGGGAGCTGGGGGACGTCCACAGTGGCACAGCGGATCGGTCCGGTTCGGGTGTTCGGCCCAGGGGCCAACCGTTCTCTGGCGCGCGCCCAGGGCGCGCAAAATGCGGCACAAGCCGGGTTGACAGCGCAGCGAAGGCCCGGAGGCCGAAGCCTCCGGGCCCCGCACTAGGGGATCGGCGTCAGAAGACGATCACGACGTTGTTGCCGAAGCCTGCGAAGCCGCCGATGCCGGCGAAGCGACCGAGACCACCGAAGCCGCGCTCGCCACCACGCCCGTGCTCGCCACCACGCCCGTGCTCGCCACCACGCCCGTGCTCGCCACCTCGGCCGTGCTCGCCGCCACGGCCGCCCTCGCCGCCGCGGCCGAAGCCACCTTCGCCGCCACGGCCACCTTCGCCGCCACGGCCGCCTTCGCCGCCGCGGCCGCCTTCGCCGCCGCGGCCGAAGCCGCCCTCGTCACCGCGGCCGAAGCCGCCTTCGCCGCCGCGGCCGAAGCCGCCCTCGTCACCGCGGCCGAAGCCGCCCTCGCCGCCGCGGCTGCCGCCGCCTCCCTCGCTGCTGTAGCTCTCGTGGCCGCCTCCCTGGGAGCTCGCCGACGCGGTGCCGGCGAACGGGATCACGGACGAGGCCGCGGCCAGGGTCACGATGGCGGCAGCCCGCGCGATGCGCTTGGACACTTGAAGTCACCTCATGTGTTGTTCGGAATTCCCCCGACGTCCTCGACGCTAGGCAGGGCCCGAGTGACCCGCATCCGCAGACGGCCGTCCGGGTAGC
Organism: Peterkaempfera podocarpi; assembly: GCF_042466665.1. GTDB lineage: Bacteria > Actinomycetota > Actinomycetes > Streptomycetales > Streptomycetaceae > Peterkaempfera > Peterkaempfera podocarpi. The sequence goes on along the minus strand of NZ_CP162102.1, from coordinate 1,619,619 downwards.
GCCCCGGCGGCGCCCAACCGGACGAGCCCGACGGGCCCTCAGAGTCGCCCCGGTGCGCCCGTGCAGGGCCGGCGTCCGCACCGTTGCCGAGGGCGCGCCCTCGAACGAGTGAACGGCTCATGCGGACTGCTGGGGCAGGGTCGTCCGGTCGTCCGGTCGGCCATGCGGTCCCGGGTTCCCGGACCCGGACGGATCCGGGAACCCGGGGCAGCCCCCCGGGCTCGGGGCTTCGGTGAGTCCGGGTCAGGGCCGGGTCACGGCGAGCATGGCGGCGTCGTCCGACAGATGGGTGCCGGTGTGCGCAGCGAGGTCGGCGATGATCACGTCCAGCAGCGCACCGGGCTCCAGCGGCACCGGACGGGACAGCCGCGGCAGGGGGTCGTAGAAGGACCCGTCGGGACACCGGGCCTCGGTGACCCCGTCCGTGTAGAGCACCAGTGCCGACCCCGGGGGCAGCTCGAAGTCGTCGACGGGCACGTCCCCGTCGCCGGCCAGGGGGGCCAGGCCGAGCGGCACCGCCGGACGGGTCGGCTCCAGGACGCGCACCCGGCCGCCGTGGACCAGCAGCGGCGGCGGATGGCCCCGGTTGGCCACCCGCAGTCTGCCGTGGTCGGGGGAGATCTCCGCGATCACCGCGGTGACGAACCGCTCGCCGCCCTCCGCGGTGTCGCGCACCCGCTCGAATCTCCCCAGCGCCTGCTCCAGCACCCGGGCCACCCCCGGCAGGTCCTCGCAGTGGTCCGCGGCCTCGCGGAACGCACCCAGCACGACGGTGACCACCTCCACCGCGCCCACCCCCTTGCCGCGGACGTCGGCGACCATCAGCCGAACCCCGTGCGGGGTCTCCTGAATGGCGTACAGGTCGCCGCCGATCTCCGCCTCCTCCTCGGCGGCCGTGTACCGGGTGGCGACGCGGAGCGGTCCCAACCGGGAGGGCGCGGGCGGCAGCACGGCACGCTGCACGGCCTCCGCGACGTCCCGTGCGGACCGCAGCCGCAGTCGGTCACGTGCCATCAGCCGGTTGATGGCGGCGGCGAAGACGGTGACCACCACCACGCTCACCAGCTCCACGACGGCGGCGGTGTCGATGATTCCGCCGTGCCAGCGGGCGAGTGCCAGGCCGACGAGCGTGGCCACCCCGCCGGTGAGCACCGTGCCGCGGAAGGAGAGCAGTGGTGCGGCCGCCACAGGGGATGCCGCCAGCAGTGGCACGGTGCTCACCGGTGCCGGGGTGAGCAGGTCGATCGCCACCGCCGTGAGGATCAGCAAGGCCGGCAGCGGGCGGCCCCGTGCGGGCCGGCCGTTGCCCCGCGCCCCGCGCTTGGCTTCCACCGCAGGCTCCCTTCAGCGCACCCGGTCCGGACTCCAGACTCGGACACCCGCGCCGCCTCGGCGACCCAGGACGACCTGCCGGGGTCGACGACAGAGGCGGGTGCCCTCGCCGGTGGACGGCGAGGGCACCCGCCTCAGTGCGGGCCCTGGTGGCTGTCAGCCCACGCGCTCGATACGGGCGTGCCGGATCAGGAACTTGCCGGCCTCACGCACCTGTTCGAATGCGGCGTTGTTGAGCAGGACGCAGCTGCCGGAGACCGAGGTCACCTGCACCGTGGTCGACTTGTTGTTGTCCAGGTTGGTGACCCTGAGCATGGTGCCGGCGGGGAACTGGCTGCTGGACGCCGCCGGGGCGCCGCCCTCGCCGGAGAGCGTGACGGTGGAGCCGGGGCAGACCACATCCCCGGCGGCCTGTCCGGCTGCCGAGCCGGCTGCGGCGCCGGGTGCCGCGCCCGACTGGTCAGCGCCGCCCGCCGCCGCGGCCGGCGGTGTCGAGGCCTGGTCCCCGCCCGCTGCGGCTTGGGCATTCTGCGCGCCCTGTGCGCCCTGCGCGCCTTGGGCGGCTGTGTCGGTGGTGCAGCCGGCGGCCTTGCGGCGGGCCTGGATCTGGTCGACGACGGCCTGTCGGTTGGCGATCCGGGCTGCCGACTGGGCGTCGGGGTTGGCCTTCTGGTCCGCGATGAAGTTGAGGTTGTTCTGCAGGGCTGTGTCCAGGCCGCCGCAGTTCTCGGTGGCGCCGGCCTGGGCGTTCTGTGCGCCCTGTGCGCCTTGTGCAGCTACGTCGGTAGTGCAGCCGGCGGCCTTGCGGCGGGCCTGGATCTGGTCGACGACGGCCTGTCGGTTGGCGATCCGGGCTGCCGACTGGGCGTCGGGGTTGGCCTTCTGGCCTGCGATGAAGTTGAGGTTGTTCTGCAGGGCTGTGTCCAGGCCGCCGCAGTTCTCGGCGGCCTGGCTGCTGCCGGTGGCGACCGCCACCCCACCCGCGATCATCGCCCCCGCGCCCACCAGGAGGGCCAGCCTCCCCTTGCGGCCCACCTGGATCTTCCTCGTACCCGCCATGTGACAACTCCTGGTTCGATCGGCCCCACCCGGATCGGTCCACGCCACGGGAAACGCCTCCGGGGCCGATCCGGTTCACCGCGGGAGTCTTGACATCCGAGCATGTTCACGACAACTTGTGGGGATGTCGAACACACATGGCACCTCCATGAAGAGACCCTTCGTCGGTGCGTTCGCGGCCGTGGCGCTCACCGGCGCCACCGCCCTCGCCGGTGCGTCACCCGCGGTCGCGCAGAACGCCGCCGCTCCGGCCGTGACCGTGAGCTACGCAGGCACCGTGGCGCTCAGCAACTGCTCCGGCTCGCTGGTGCGGATGCCGGGCTCCGTCGCGGCGGACCGCGCACTGGTCCTCACCAACGGCCACTGCCTCTCGACCGGGATGCCCGCCCCCGGAGAGGTCGTGGTGGACCAGCCCTCCAGCCGCACCTTCACCCTGCTCGACGCCTCCGCCAGAAGACTCGGCACGCTGCGCGCCACCAAGGTCGCCTACGCGACCATGACCGACACCGATGTCACCCTCTACCAGCTGAACACCAGCTACGCGGCCATCCGCAGCAGTTACGGAGTGGACCCGCTGACTGTCTCCGCCGACCACCCGGTGCAGGGCACCGCCATCAAGGTGGTCTCCGGCTACTGGAAGCAGACCTGGTCCTGCTCCATCGACGGCTTCGTCCCCCAGCTCAAGGAGGGCGACTGGACCTGGAAGGACTCGGTCCGTTACACCTCCACCTGCGACACCATCGGCGGCACCTCGGGCTCCCCGGTGATCGACACCTCCACCGGTCTGCTGGTCGCGGTGAACAACACCGGCAACGAGGACGGCGAGCGCTGCACCGTCGACAACCCGTGCGAGGTCGACGCCAACGGCAATGTGACGGTCCACCAGGGGACCAACTACGCCGAGGAGACCTATCTGCTCACCCGGTGCTTCGGCGCCGGGACCAAGCTCGACCTCACCCTCCCCGGCTGCACGCTGCCCAGGCCGTAGCCGGTGGCCCCTACCGGGTCCCCCGCCGCGCCACCCCGCGGCCGGCGGACCCGGTAGGGGCTCCGGGCGTGCCCTTGGGCGAGGATGCCGACCGACGCCCGGCACCCGGACGAAGAGCCGCACCGGATCGAGTACTTCGACGAGTCCGGGCTCGACTCATGCCCCCGGGGCCACCGGGAAGCCGTCCGAGGCGTCAGCCGGCCGGCCGTGCTCCCACACGCTGTCGAACTCGGTCCGGAAGTGCCGGAACCACTGGTCGTCGCGGTGCGGCAGGACTGTGAAGACGGCATCTCCGCTGGCCGAGCTGTGTGAGTAGATGTCGATGTGGATGCGGCCGCCGGGCCGCTGAGGATCGAGCAGGAACAGTCCGAAGGAGGGGACGAAACTCAGGAAGCGGACCTCCACCCTGCCTGCTGTGCCGGGCGTCTCGACAAGTTCGCGCAGCAGGTCGATCGACGAGCGAAGGCGGTTGCGGTACATCTCGGCTCGGTCGGGGATCGTGCTGCGGCGTGCCGCTTCCTCGGCGGCGGAGCCGTTCGGGTCTATCAGCGCCACTCTGACCACGGCTCCGGCAATGGCCCTGCGCTGGAGTTCGTCCACCAGGTTGCGCAGCGTGCGTGAGAGCGTCACCCCGACGATTCGTATGTCCTGCGCGGCGCGCACATGCTCCATGAGGTTCGCCTTGTCCGCGCCGAGAAAGTCCTCGGCGGAGACTTCCCCCCTGCCTCGGGCGCGCACCTCGGCGGCCAGCTCCGCCACCTGCCTGCGGCTGCCCAGCATGCCGCCGGCCAGCAGGGCCAGCGTTGCGAGCGTGGCGGCGGCCAGGACCTGACCTCCGACCGCGCCGAGGACTCCCAGGACGGCCAGCACCAGGGAGAGCAGCGCCGTCGTGTAGATCTCCAGGTTCTGCCCTGCTGCGAGATCCGTGCGCAGCCGCCTGAGAAAACGCATGAGGACCATCGTCCGGGGCGCCCATGGACGTGTCAACGAACATCCCCAGGACGGGGAGTCCGTATCCGACCAGGCGTAGTTTCGGCTCAAGCCGCTTGCTGCGCCGCGCTGTTCCGGAGGGTGCACCGAGTCGGACATCGCCCCGGACCAGCTGTCCTGGATGCTGTACGCGCGCGAGTCGGAGGACTCCGAAGGCGCCGCCGGGCAGGTCAGTTCTTCGCGTCCCCCGACGGGACCCCGCTCTGTCCCGGATGTGGAGCCCGGCCCACCCTCGACGCACCCGGTCCGCCGGCCGCGCTACCCCGCGGCCGGCGGACCCGGCGCGGGCTCCGGGCGCGTCTGCGGACGAGGGTGCGGGAAGCGGTACTCGGTGCGGCTGCGGAGCACCGCGCCCGGGCGAAGCACCGTGCTGGGGTAGTCCGGCCGGTTGGGGGAGTCGGGCAGGTGCTGGGTCTCCAGGCAGACCGCCGCATGCCGCTGATGGCGGCGCCCGGCCGCGTCCCGAAGGGTGCCGTCCAGCTGGTTGCCCGTGTACACCTGCAGTCCCGGCTCGGTCGTCCAGACCTCCAGCTCCCGCCCGCTCACCGGATCGGCCAGCCGGGCCGCCCGGCGCAGCCCGGCTGCCGCGCCGGGCGGCGGCCGCAGCAGCCAGCAGTGGTCGTATCCGCCCATCACTTCCAGTTGCCGGTCCGGCGCGGGCAGCCGGGAGCCGATGCTGTGCGGTTCGGCGAAGTCGAAGGGGGTGCCCGCGGCCGTGGTGGCCGGGCCGTACGGGATGCCCTCCGCGGTGACCGGCAGATAGCGGTCGGCGTCCAGTTGCAGCAGATGGCCGGCGACGGTGGGGTCGCCCGAGAGGTTGAAGTAGGCATGGTTGGTCAGATTGACCACCGTGGCCCGGTCGGTGACGGCCCGGTAGTCCAGGGCCAGCGTCCCCCGCTCGTCCAGGCTGTAGGTCACCGCCACCTCCAGCGCCCCCGGGAAGCCCATGTCGCCGTCCGGGCTGCGCAGGGTCAGCCGCACCGCGGCCGCGCCGTCGCGCAGCAGCGGCTCCGCGTTCCACACCCGGCGGTCGAAGCCGTCGGTGCCGCCGTGCAGGGCATGGCCGCGGTCGTTCACCGGCACCTGGTGGACCTGTCCGTCCAGGGTGAAGCGGCCCTCGGCGATCCGGTTGGCGTACCGTCCCACCAGGGCTCCCAGATAGGGGTTGCGGTCGGCGTAGTCGTCGACCCCCGGCAGGGAGAGCACGACCGACCGTGTGTCTCCGCGGCGGTCCGGCACCTCCAGGGCGTGCAGTACGCCGCCGTAGGTCAGCACCTCGGCGCGCACCCCGTGTCCGGAGTCCAGATGCCAGCGCTCCACGGGGGTGCCGTCGGGCGCGGAGCCGAAGGGGGTGCGGCGCAGGGCGGGTCGGGGCATGGAGGTCCTCGGGGAGGGGGTGGGTGGCGTGCTGCGGGTCAGCGGTGGCGGCCCAGGGTGGACTCGCGGACCACCAGGTCGTGGCCGGGCCGGACCCGGCGCGGCTCGGCGCCGGGCGAGCCGGCCAGCCGCTGCACCACGCAGTCGACGGCCTGACGGGCGATGGCCTGCTTGTCCGGGGAGACGGTGGTCAGGGTGATCGAGCCGTAGCGGCTCTCCTCGATGTCGTCGAACCCCACCACGGCGACGTCCTCCGGCACCCGCAGCCCGCGTTCGCTGAGCACCCGCATGGCACCGATGGCCTGCAGGTCGTTGTAGGCGAAGACGGCGTCCGGCGCGGCGCCGCGGTCCAGCAGATCGGCCATCGCCTGCGCGCCGTCGGCCCGGCCGTACCCGCCGGTGGGCGCTACCAGCTCGTCGCCGTACGGCAGGCCGGCGGCCGCCAGCTCCTCCCGCCAGCCCTGGAGCCGCAGATGGGCGGGCTGCCGGGCGCTCTCCCGCCGGGCGCCCAGGAAGGCGATCCGCCGCCGCCCCATCCCGACCAGGTGCCGCACCGCGCTGCGGGCCGCGGCGACATTGTCGATCGCGATGTGGTCGTACGGCGCGTCGTACTCGCGCTCACCCAGCAGCACCAGTGGTGCGGTGTCGGTGCGGCCCAGCAGGTCCTCGGTCTCCAGCTCGATGGGGGAGAGGATCAGCCCGTCGATCACATGGGCACGGAACCCCTGGGAGACCAGCATCTCCTTCTCCCGCAGCCCGGCCGTGTGGTCCAGCAGCACGGTGTAGTCATGGCGGGCCGCGGCGTCGATGACCGCCCCTGCCAGCTCGGCGAAGTACGGGTTGCCGAGCTCGGGGACGGCCAGCGCGATGATGCCGGTGCGGCCCTTGCGCAGATGACGTGCCGTCAGGTTCGGCCGGTAGCCGAGCTCGTCGATCGCCTGCTGCACCCGGGCGCGCATCGCCGGGGTGACATGGGGGTAGTCGTTCACAACGTTGGAGACGGTCTTGATGGACACGCCTGCGCGCAGCGCGACGTCCTTGAGGCTGACGCCCACGGCGTTCCCTCCGAGTCGGGCCGGCCGCGGACTCCCGGGGAGCCCGCGGCACCGGCATCTGTCATGTGGTGAGGCGTGCCCGTGCCAGATACCGCTGGGCCACGACCACCACGATAAGGAAGCCGCCGCTGACGACGGACTGGTAGGAGGAGTTCAGCGAGCCGATCTGGTTGATCAGATTCTGGATCACCGCCAGCAGCAGCACGCCCCACAGGGTCCCGCTCACCGAGCCCGCTCCGCCCACCAGCAGGGTGCCGCCGATGACCACCGCGGCGATGGCGTCCAGCTCCATGCCCACCCCGATGATGGTGACCCCGGAGGACAGCCGGGCGGCGTTCAGCGCGCCCGCGAACCCGGCCAGCAGCCCGCTGAGGACATAGACCAGCACCCGGGTCCTGGCCACCGGCAGACCCATCAGGGTCGCCGCGTCCGCACTGCCGCCGACCGCGAACAGCGCCTGGCCGAAAGAGGTCCGCTGCAGCACCAGGCCGCCCACCGCGAACAGCGCCACCGCGATCAGCACCGGATAGCCGAACCCTCCCACCGTGCCCTGACCGAGCTCGGCGAAGGCCGAACCGCGGGGCACCAGATAGGTGGTGGCGCCCTCGTGGGTGAGGCTCAGCAGCAGCCCGCGGGCCGCCAGCAGGGTGGCCAGGGTGACGATGAACGGGGCCATCCCGGCCCTGGCGATCAGCAGCCCGTTGAGCAGGCCCACCGCCCCGCACACCGCCAGCGGCAGCAGCAGCGCCGGCACCAGCCCGTACTGCGAGGCCCAGGCGGCCAGCACCCCGCCGAGCGCGAAGACCGAACCGACCGAGAGGTCGATACCGCCGGTGATGATCACCAGGGTCATGCCCAGGGCGACCACCGACAGGAACGACGCCTGCACGGTCACCCCGCGGGCGTTGTCCAGGGTGCCGAACGACGGGAAGACGAACGAGGAGACCAGGACGACCGCCAGCAGCACGGCGAAGACGCCCTGCCGCTGCACCAGCGAGGCGATCCGCTGCCGGTCGAAGGCGGCGGCCGCAGCAGCCGCGGGAGGAGCATCCGCAGGGGCGGCTGCGGGCCGGGGAGAGGTGAGAGACTTCATCGGGATCGACGCTCCCGGGCGACATAGACGGCGACGAGGATGATGGCCGCCTGGGCCATCTGCGCGGTGGAGTCGGGCAGGTCGTGCTTGACCAGGGTGGCCCGCAGCAGCTGCATCAGCAGAGCTCCGGTGACGGTGCCAAGCACCCGCACCGAACCGCCGGTCAGCGGGGTTCCGCCGACCACCACCGCGGTGATCGCGGAGAGCTCCATCAGATTGCCCAGCGCCGACGGGTCACTGGCGGTCAGCCGGGCCGTGGCCAGCACTCCCGCCAGCGCGGCCAGCACTCCGCAGAGCACATAGACGCCGGTCAGCACCCGTTTGACGGGCAGCCCGGCAAGGCCGGCGGCAGCCCGGTTGCCGCCCACCGCGACCAGCTGGCGGCCGAAGGTGGTGCGATGCACGATTCCGGCGACCAGCAGCGCCAGCGCCGCGGCGATCAGCACCACCACCGGTACCCCGGCCAGCTGGCCGGTGCCCAGCGACAGCAGGTCGGGGTTGGCGATCTGCTTGAGCTGTCCGTCGGCGATCACCAGCGCGAGACCGCGGCCGCCGACGAAGAGCGCCAGCGTGGCCACGATCGGCTGCAGGCCGACCACCGCCACCAGGGTGCCGTTGACCACGCCCACCACCACCCCGGCCAGCAGCGCCACCAGCAGCGCCGGGACCAGCCCGTAGCCCAGGTAGAGCGGCAGCAGCGCGGTGGCCAGCGCCATGGTGGAGCCCACCGACAGGTCCACGCCCTCGGTGCCGATCACCAGCGCCATACCGAGCGCCACGATCACCACCGGCGCCACCTGGACCAGCTGGGTGCGCAGATTGTCGACGGTCAGGAAGTGGTTGGTGAAGACGGCGTTGAACAGCAGCAGCACCGCCACCGCCGCATAGACCCCGTACCTCTGGAACCAGGCAGGCGCGGCGAGCCGCCCCGCCCACCGGCCCGGACGCAGCACGAGCTGACTCATCCCTGCTCCTCCTCGGCAGCGTTCCCGGCGGCGTTCCCGGCGGTGTTCCCGGGGGTGTCCCCGTCGGCCGCGGGTCCGTGCGCGGCCAGCACTTCCAGCAGCTCCGCCTCGCCCACCCGGTCACCGGTCAGCTCACCGGCGACGGCGCCGCCGCGCAGCACCACCAGCCGGTCGGCGCCCTCCACCAGCTCCTCGATGTCCGAGGAGATCAGCAGCACCGCCAGGCCCTCCTGGGCCAGCTCGTCGATCAGCGCCTGCACCTCGGCCTTGGCCCCGACATCGATGCCCCGGGTGGGCTCGTCCAGCAACAGCACCTTGGGCTCCAGGCAGAGCCACCGCGCCAGCAGCACCTTCTGCTGGTTGCCGCCGGACAGCTCGCCCACCTTCTGCTCGGGACTGGACGCCTTGATCCGCAGCCGCTTCATGAAGACCTCCACGATGCGGTCCTGGCGCGCCCGGGAGACCACCCCGGCCCGCGACAGCCTGGGCATCGCGGCCAGCACGATGTTCTCCCGCACCGACAGACCCGGGATCACGCCCTCGGCCTTGCGGTCCTCCGGCAGCAGACTGATGCCCGCCCGGATGGCCGCCGCCGGGGTGAGGCGGCGCAGCTGCCGGCCCGCCACGGTCACCGTGCCGGAGTCCAGCGGGAGGGCGCCCGCCAGCGCCTTGGCGGTCTCGCTGCGCCCCGAGCCCAGCAGCCCGCCCAGGCCCAGCACCTCACCGGGGTGCAGGCGGAGCGCCACATCGTCCAGCTGGTGGCGGCGGCTCAGCCCGGTCGCGGTCAGCACCGCCTCACGGTCCGCCTCATGGCCCTCGCCGAACCCGGTGACACCGTGCCGGCGGACCTCGGCGACCTCCCGGCCGAGCATCATCGAGACCAGCTGCATCCGGTCCAGCTCGGCCAGGTCGCCGGTGTGCACCAGACGGCCGTCGCGCAGCACCGTCACCCGGTCGCAGATCCGGTAGAGCTCGTCCATCCGGTGGCTGACGTAGAGCACCGCGATCTGCCGGCTGTGCAGCTCCGCGATGACCCGGAAGAGCGTCTCCACCTCGCGGGGTTCGAGGGCGGAGGTCGGCTCGTCCATCACCACCACCCTGGCCTGCACGGAGACCGCCCGGGCCAGCGCCACCATCTGCTGGGTGCCCACGCCCAGGCTGCCGAGCGGGCGGCGGACGTCGGCGGTGACGCCGAAGCCGGCCAGCAGCTCGGCGGCCTCCCGGTGCATCCGGGGGAAGTCGATCAGCCGGAGCCGGTTCTTGGGCTCGCGGCCGAGGAAGATGTTCCGCGCCACGCTCATCAGCGGGACGAGGTTGACCTCCTGGTAGATGGTCGACACACCGGCCTGCTGGGCCTCGTACGGGCGGGCGAAGGAGACCGGCTGCCCGTGCAGCCGGAGTTCGCCGCTGTCGGGGCGGTGCACTCCGGTGAGCACCTTGATCAGGGTGGACTTGCCGGCGCCGTTCTCGCCGACCAGGGCGTGGATCTCGCCCTGGCGGAGGGTCAGGGAGACGTCGTCGAGCGCGACCACACCGGGGAAGCGCTTGCCGACGCCGATCGCCTCCAGCACCGCCGGGGGCACGGAGGGATCCGTGTCCGGGGGCGGTGCGGCGGCTGCCGCTTCGGGGGGTGCCATCAGGTCAGGCCTTCCGTGGTTCCAGGGGGTGACGACAGGGGCGGGCCCGTGCCCTGCGCAGAGCGCCGACGGTGTGCCGCCCGGGATGCGGTGAGGAGCGCGCCCGGCCCTCCGGCCGCGCCTCGGGGCCGTCGGCAGACGTCCGACGGGTCCCGCCCGGCGCGCGGTGGATGCCCGGTCCGGTGGCCGGGGGTCCGGGCGTTGCTCCCGCCGCCGGGGCCGGGCCGGTGAGTTCCGGTACGGGGCCGGTCCCCCCGCCTGCGGACGGCGCCCGGCGCCTCGGGTGGGGGACCGGCCCGGGTCCCCGATCCGTCCGGGGCTCCCGTACCGGGGCTGCCCGGCGGTCCCAGCGGCACGGCGGGCGTGCCGCCGTGCGCCGCGGACCGGGCGGGCCGTGCCGGGCGGGGCCTAGTACGCGCCGGCCAGGGAGTCCTTGGCGTTGGACGCGTCATAGGCGCGGTCGGAGATGATCACGTTCTCCGGGATCGCCTCCCCGTCGAAGAACTTCTGCGCGGTGGCGAAGGCCAGCGGGCCGAAGCGCGGGTTGGACTCGATCACGCCGTTGTACTCGCCGTTGGCCAGGGCCTGCACCGCGTTGCGGGTACCGTCCACCGAGACGATCTTGACATCCTTGCCCGGCTTCTTGCCGGCGCCCTTGAGCGCGGTCAGCGCTCCCAGGCCCATCTCGTCGTTCTCGGCGTACACGGCGGTGATGTCGGGCTTGGACTGGATCAGCTGCTCCATCACCTGCTGGCCCTTGTCCCGGGCGAACTCGCCGGTCTGCTGGGCGACGATCTCCATGTCGGGGGCCTTGGCCTTGAGCTCGTCCACAAAGCCCTTGGTGCGGTCGGTGGTGACGTTGTTGCCGGAGGCGCCCAGCAGGATGGCGACCTTGCCCTTGCCGCCGGTCACCTGGACCATCTGGTCCGCGGCCCGCTTGCCCTGCTCCACGAAGTCCGAGCCCAGGAAGGCCACATAGTCCTTGCAGGCGGTGGCGTTGAGCTTGCGGTCCACGGTGATCACCGGGACATGCTTGGCGGCGGCGGCCTGAAGGGCCGGCTCCAGCCCGTCGGAGTTCAGCGGGGCGACGATCAGCAGCTGGGCGCCCTGGGCGAGCATGTCCTGGATGTCGCTGATCTGCTTGGAGAGCTGGGACTGGGCGTTGGTGGTGAGCAGCTTCTTGACGCCCAGCTTGGCGGCCTCGTCCTTGATCGACTGGGTCTCCGCGATACGGAAGGGGTTGGCCTCCTTCTCGGACTGGGAGAAGCCGACGACGGTCTCCTTGAGGTCGAGCTTGGTGGCCCCGTACGACTGGAGGGTGCAGCCCGACCCGGAGGATGCGGCCGCGGTGGGGGACTGGACCACCTGGGCGCCCTGGGTGGAGTCGCCGGAGGCCGTACCGGTGTCCTCCTGCTTGGCGCAGCCGGCCGCGGTCAGGGCCGCGGCGGCGATCAGGCAGACGGCGGCCAGGGTGCGGGATCTGTGAGTGGTAGTCATATGCGTGGCGCTCCTCGGGTGGAGGGATTTACAACGTTATACAGACGGTGGAACGAGGCTGGCAATAGCTGGGATACAACGTTGTGAAGCGGTTTCGACGGCGGGGCGCTGGGGCTGCCCGACGAGCCTCGGGCAGCCCCGTCGCACCGTCAGCCGGCCGTCGGCGCGGCCGGTTCGGAGGCGGCCAGGGAGGCCACCTCGGCCGGGCTCAGCGCCCGGTCGTAGGCGTGCACATCGGAGATCGCCCCGGACCAGTAGTCGACGGCGCTGCCGTTGTACTTGCCCCGTCCGATCACCAGGTGCCCGGACGGCACCTCGGCATCGCAGGCCCTGGTGCTGCCGGCCTCGGTGCCGTTCACATAGATGCGCAGGGTGCCGTCCCGGTGGCTGTAGCTGCCCACCAGGTGGTACCAGGTCCCCGCCTGCGGCTCACCGATCGTCCCCGCCAGTGCCCGGGCACCGGCGAAGCTGAAGGCGAACCGCTTGTCGGCCTGGGAGTACTGCAGATAGAAGGCGCTGTTGGTGTCGCCGTCCTCGGAGACCGCCGTGCTGAAGTGGCCCTTGTCGTCCAGCCGGACCCAGGCGGCCACCGAGTAGTCGCCGCGGTCGGTGTCCAGGACCGGGGCGCCGGTGTCGACGTAGCCGGTCCGGCCGTCCAGTTGCAGGGCCCCGCCGTTGGGCCCGGAGGTCCAGCTCGCACCGCCGTTGAGGGTGCCGTCATGGCCGCCGGCGGTGTCGCCGGCCGCCGTACCGGACTGCTCGTGCAGCGGCCACCAGCCGACGCCCGCCAGGCCCGGAGTGCCGGCCGGCACCTCGGTCCCGCCGGCCGCGGCACCGGCCGCGATCACCTGCTGGTTGACCTCCCGGACCTGCTTCGGGTCGACCTTGACCACCGCGCGGTCGTAGGTGATCAGGCCGTTGAGCTCGCCCTCGACATCGGTGATCTCGGTGTAGACCGACCCGGAGAGGCCGCAGGAGGCGCGCTGCAGCAGCTTCCTGGTGTTCTCCACGTAGGTCGCGGTCAGTTCCTCGCTGCTGTGCGCGGCGTCGCCGTAGTCCTGGCCGCCCGCGACGCCCAGGATGTGCCCGGGCACGACGTAGGAGTAGCCGCCGTGCTCTCCGTCGACCGAGGCGCGGGTCGCGTCCGGGGCGGGGTTGGCCGGGCCGTGGTAGTCATGGAAGTCGATCACGTCACCGCGGCCCGAGTCGCCCTTGGAGGCACAGCAGTTGACGCCGGAGTGGGCGTCGACCAGCCGTGAGGGGTCCTGCTGCTTGACCGCGTCGGCGAGCTCGCCGGTCGCGTCCTTGCTCCACTCGCCCCAGCCCTCGTTCATCATCGTCCACATGACGATCGACGGGGTGCTGATGTGCTGGTCGACGATCTGGTGCACCTGGTCGACGAAGGCCTGGGTCTCCGGGGTGCCGGCGGCCGCGGTGCCGCGGCTGGGCATGTCCTGCCAGACCATCAGCCCCAGCTTGTCGGCCCAGTAGTACCAGCGCGCCGGCTCGACCTTGATGTGCTTGCGGACCGCGTTGAAGCCCAGCTCCTTGTGCCGTACCAGGTCGGACTTGAGGGCCGCGTCGGTCGGCGCGGTGTACAGGCCGTCCGGCCAGAAGCCCTGGTCCAGGGTGGCCAGTACGAAGGTCGGCTTGCCGTTGAGCTCGATCTTGTTCACCCCGCCGACCGGGGCCACCTTGATCGACCGCATCCCGAAGTAGGAACCGACCCGGTCCTTGCTGTGCCCGTCGGTGAGGGTGACCTCGAGGTCGTACAGATACGGGTGGTCCGGGCTCCACAGGTGGGCCTTGGGCACCGGCAGCCGCAGCGCGGCACCCGGGGCACCGGTCACCTCGCCGACCTTGTCGCCCTGCGCGGTGTAGGCGGTGGCGGTGACCTTCGCGGTGGGGCCGGTGCCCGCGCCGGGCCGTACGGTGACGGCGAGCGAGGAGTCGGCCAGGTTCGGGGTGAGCACCAGCGAGTCGATACTCGCCTCCGCGACCGGCTCCATCCAGACGGTCTGCCAGATGCCGGAGCTCGGGGTGTACCAGATGCCGCTCGGGTCGCGTGACTGCTTGCCCAGCGCATAGTGGTCGTCGGTGGTGTCGCGGACCTTGACCAGCAGCGTCTGGGGGCCCCCGTGGGTCACCGCGTCGGTGATGTCCGCGGTGAAGGCCTGGTAGCCGCCGGTGTGGTGGGCGACCTCGCGGCCGTTGACGTACACCCAGGCCTCGTAGTCCACCGCGCCGAAGTTCAGGTGCAGCCGGTTGCCGGATCCGACGTGCCAGCCGCCGGGCACGGTGAAGGTGCGCTGGTACAGCGACCAGTCGTGGTGCCGGGCCACGCCCGACAGGGCGGACTCCATCGGGTAGGGCACCAGGATGCTGCCGCTGAGCCTGCCCTGGGGCAGCGCGGCGTCCTGCTCGGTGGGCTGGAACTGCCAGGTGCCGTTGAGGTTCTGCCATGCGTCACGGGTGAGCTGCGGCCGAGGGTAGTCGGGCAGCGCGTTGGACGGGGAGACGTCCTTGGCCCACTTGGTGGCGAAGTACCAGGTGGAGTCGTTCTGGGCGACCACCGAGAAGGGGCCGAGGCCGCCCTGCGCGGTTGCGATGCCGCCCCGGCCGTCATAGCTGATCCGTACGTCCGCGTTCAGGGACACCGGGGTGTCCGAACCGGCGGCGGTGAGCACCAGCCGGGAGGCGTTCCCGGGGTCCTTGGCAACCGTGCCCGACCACAGGGTGCCGCCCGAGATCAGGGCCAGATGCGAGGAGGCGTCGGCCGGGAGCGCGGTCACCGGGGCCGGCAGGGTGACCGTCGCGGTACGGCCGGAGGCCGCGACGACGGCGGAGGCGTCGGCGGGGGCGAATCCGGCCGGCAGGTGCAGCGCGGAGTCGGGCAGCGGCTGCCGGGCGAAGCCCGGACCGGACCACTCGGTGTGCAGATAGGCCCCGCCGTTGCCCTGGTTGTAGTCGACCGCGAGCTCATGCAGACCGGCCGTCAGGGTCACCGGCTCGGACGTGGTCTGCACATCCCAGTCGGTCGTCCAGTGGTCGATCACGGATGCGCCGTCGAGGGACATCCGGAAGCCGTTGTCGCCCTTGATGTAGAAGGTGTAGACGCCGTCGGCCGGTACCTCGAGACGCCCCGTCCAGCGCACCGCGACATTGTCGGTGGTGCCGGTGTAGGTGCGCAGCGCCGGCAGCAGATCGCCCACGTAGAGGGAGGAGTCGATCCGGGTGCCGGTGTACGTCGCGAAGTCCAGCGCGGTGCCGCTGGAGCTGCGGTAGTAGTCGCCGCGCAGCCCCTGGTCGGAGGTGGCGGCGGGGGCCGCGGGGGCGGCCTGCGCTGCGCCGACCGTCCCGGGCGCCAGCAGGGCCGCGCCCAGGAGCAGCGGCAGCAACAGCGCCAGCCTGCGCACGAGGAACGGTATTCGGACTCTTCCAGGGCTCATCGCCTGCACCTTCCATGGTGGGGTTCTGTGCGCCGTGCCGACCTCCGGTGACGCCCGCGGACACCGTGCCGAGCTGAGGGTCGACGGCGCACGGCGGATGTCGGGCCTGGTGTGACAACCGCCGCGTATAACGTTGGAAAGCTGGAACGAGGAGTATGAAAGCAGGGAGTGGGTGTCGCGTACAGCCCCCTGCGGAAGGCCGGCCCGGCGCTCCTGTCGCAGGGCGGCCGCCTGGCGCCGGACCGGGAAGGTCGGCGAGGTCGTCGGCTCATGGTGTCCGGCATGGCGTCTGAAGTGCACTGATGCAGTAATTCTGAGGTCACGTCAGATGATGCGGAAGTCGCTTGTGGAGCCGGACCCTGAAGCTTCGGTTGCAGCGGGAATTCTTTGGTGCCCGGTGGATCCATGTCGGGGTCTGGACATGTCGCAGCCGTCGTGCTGTCATTCGGGCGGCGGAATTTCTAACGTTGAACAGCCATTGGGGCGGGCCTGGCCGACTGGGGGGCGCCGTCCTGCCTGTCTGTCATGCACCGGTGACGCCGCGTCAGTTGATGCGTACTGTGGCAGATGCTCGCTCGTCCACTCCCAGGTCCGCCGGAACCCGTTGGAGATCACGATGGCATCAGAGGGCCGCCACCGTCGTCCGCGCAGCACCAGTGCCGGCACCGCTCACCGGCTGGTGCTGGCCGCCGGGGTGACCGGCGCCGGACTGGGCGTACCGGTGGCCGCGGCCACCGGCCGTGCCACACCCCACCATCCGGCGGGGACCGCGGCGGGCGGCGGGGCGGGCAGCCCGGCGGAGGACATGCAGAACGCCGCCTTCACCGGTGCGGTCCGGCCGGCCGCGTCCTCGGGCGCCGCCCCGTCGACGGTCCATGTCGTCGCCCCCGGGGAGACGCTCTCCGGGATCGCCCGCAGCCACCGGGTCCCCGGCGGCTGGCAGAGCGTCTATCTGGACAACCGTGAGGTGATCGGCGACGACCCCGATCTCGTCCGGCCCGGCGAACGGCTGCACCTCGACCTTCCCGCTGCCGCCCGCGACCACGAGGGGGCGGGCGGCAGGCGGCATGTCGTACGCCGGGGTGAGAGCCTGTCGTCCATAGCCGAGGCGGCGGACGTCGACGGCGGCTGGCAGAGCGTCTATCTGGACAACCGCGAGGTGATCGGTGACGACCCGGATCTGATCCACCCCGGCCAGCGCCTTGTCCTCCCGGCCCCCGGGACCACCGAACCGGCGAGGCAGGCCTCCAAGGCCTCGGCCCTCTCCGCCGGCGCCCAGGCGGTCAAGGCCTCGGCCGCCAAGGCATCCGCCGCGAAGACCCCGGCAGGCAAGACCCCGGCAGCCAGAACCCCCGCGCAGCGCCCGCACACCACCGGCCGTGCACCGGCGCGCACCGCCACCGCCCACACGGCCGGTGCGGCGACCGCCCACGCCACCCTGCCGGTCCACGGCTACACCCTCACCGCCGGCTACCACGCCGCCGGCAGCCACTGGGCCAACCGCCACACCGGCCAGGACTTCGCCGTCCCCAGCGGCACCCCCGTCTCCGCCGTCCTCACCGGGACGGTGGTCACCGCCGGCTGGGGCGGGGCCTACGGCAACGAGGTGGTGCTGCGTCACCACGACGGCAGCTACACGGTGTACGCCCACCTCTCCTCGATAGCCGTCCACCGCGGCCAGACCGTCGTCGCCGGAGCCCGGCTGGGCAGATCGGGCGCCACCGGCAACGTCACCGGCCCCCATCTGCACTTCGAGGTGCGCAACGCCCCCGGCTACGGCTCCGACATCGACCCGGTCGCCTGGCTGGAGCGGCACGGCCTGCACATCTGAGGCCGGTGCCCGCTCTCAGCGGAGCTGCTTGTAGAAGAAGCTGCAGTCCCGGAGCACACCGGCCGGATCCGCCGCATAGTCGGGGACGATCCCGTACCTCGTCCAGCCGGCCGCGGCATAGAGCCGGTCCGCCGTGCTGCCGGTCTCGGTGTCCAGCAGCAGCAGGGTGGCCCCGGCGCGGACGGCGGCCTCCTCGGCGGTGGCGAGCAGCTTGCGTGCCAGGCCCTGGCCGCGGGTGCCGCGGTCCACCATGAGCTTGAGTACCTCGCCGCGGTGCCGGCCATTGGGCGTGCCCTCCAGGGCGAGGCTCACCGTGCCGGCGATGCCCTCGGCCCCCCGGGCCACCCAGACGCTGAGGCTGCCGTCGTCCACGGCGGGCTGCCGGGTCCGCCACCAGGCCTCTGCCGCATGTCGGTCGAAGGGGGTGCGGAAGCCGAGTGAGGATCCCTCGGCGACCACCTCGGCCAGCAGATGTGCCAGGTCCGCCAGGCTGCAGCGGAAGTCCTCGGGGGAGAGTGGGGTGACGGTGTGCACAGCAGGGCTCCTTGGCGGCCTACGGAAGGACGATGAGCAGGGCGTAGCGGACCGGGTCGGGGCCCGGGCAGTGGAAGCGCGAGCGGTCCCACAGGCGGAAGCGCAGGCAGTCCCCGGCGTGCACCCGGTGCGTCCGGTTGCCCGCGGTCACCTCCAACTCGCCCTCCAGCACCCAGATGTGCTGTTCCAGGCCCGCCACCGGCGGTCCGTCGTAGGCGATGTCGGCTCCGGGCCGAAGGACGCCCTCGACCACCTCGCCCCGCAGTGCGGGGTGGGGAGGGGAGACCGACCGCCGGGTGAAGCCCGACTCCTGGTCCTGCCACACGGTCTGCCGGTCGGCCCGGACCAGCTGTGGCGGTTCCGACTCCACCTCGGCCAGCAGCTGCGACATCGTCCGCCCGTGTGCGGCGCACAACCGGCCCAGCAGGGCCGCCGTCGGACTGATCTCCGCGCGCTCCAGCCGTGAGAGGGTCGAGCGGCTGATCTCCGTACGCCGCGCCAACTCGTCCAGGGACCAGCCGCGCTCCGTCCTCAGCTCCGCGAGCCGACCGGCCAGACGGGCCTCCACCTGGAGCGCATCCATGTTTCCCATATTCGGGATACTATCCCATATGTGAGAGAGGACTGTCGTCCCCAGCTCCCACCCGTTCGGCGGTACACCCGGGGGCCGCCCCGCTCGTTGCTCCCAGGTGGACCACACCTGCCCCGAAGGGCCCCGCACTCCCGCCGGCCCCGGTGCCGCCGGCGACACCCGCACCATGCAGCTGCGCCCCGACGACACCCTGGCCGCCCCGATGGCCGCCGACCGCTGGGGCGAGCTGCTGCTGGCGCTCGCGGCCGCCGCGGTGCCCACCACACCCGGCGACGTCCGGGCGATGCGAGCGGTGACGAAGCTGGACGAGGAGGCCTACACGGCGGTGCTGCGCTGGATCCGCAGCGCCAACCTTCCGCATTCCTGACGGCGGTTGCCGCGTACGGATCCCGGCTCGGCGGCCCGCCGGACTCCCGTATCCGGCGACCGCGCCGCGCGACCGCGCCGCGCGACCGTGCCGCGCGACCGCCGGCCGTGCGGCACCCGCCGTCGTCCGGCCCGGCCCCCGCCGCCTCAGTCGCGACGCCGCAGCGCCCAGGCGAGCCCGAGGCACGGGGCCGCAGCCAGCGCCATCAGCGGGCCGGGTCCCACCGCGGCCGACCCGAGCGCCCAGCCGCCGTAGAGCAGCACCGACACCACCTCGGAACCCGATCCGGCGACGGAGGTGACGGTCGCCCTGGCCGAGTCCTCGACCGTGTCCTGCAGCCGGGCCTCGGCGGCGGCCTGCGCCCACTGGAGCACCCCGAAGGCCACCGCGACCAGCACCAACCCTGCCGGTTCACCGCTCGCGGCGCCCAGGGCCAGGCAACCGGCGGCCACCGCCAGGACCGGTGCCGTCCAGCGCATGCCGCGGCCCGCCAGCCAGCCACCCGCCGCGGTACCGCAGGACACCACCAGCACCAGTAGCGGAACGGCGACCGCGCCCGCTCCGGTGGCGTCGGCCAGCAGGGGTACGTACTCGTCCAGGGCGCTCATCCCGAGCAGTACGGACAGCACCAGCAGCCGGTGGCGCAGTACAGGCCCGCGCCGCAGCTGCGCAAGGCCGTCCCGGAGCACCCCGGCCGCGTCGCCGCGCCGCCGTGCGGGGCGAGCGCGGGTCTCGGGCAGGGTCAGGGCCACCGGCACGGCCAGCAGCGTCGCGGCGATGCTCGCCAGCCCGACGGCCGGGAAGCCGCCGACCGCCAGCACCGGCGCGGCCAGGGCGGTCGCGACCGTCGCCGCCGTGGTGGAGGCGGCCTGGGAGCGTCCGATCAGCCGGGCGTAGTCGGCGGTCGAATCCAGCGCGGCGAGTTCCTCGTACACCAGCGCCTGCAGGGTGCCGGAGCGCAACGATCCGGCGACCCCCCAGAGCACGAAGCCGAGGGCGAAGGAGAGGTAGCAGGGGGTGAGGGTCCACAGGGCCCAGGCCGCGGCCACCGGCAGCGGGGCGATCGTCAGCAGCAGTCGGCGGGAGACGGAGTCGGCCCACAGGCCGGTCGGGATCTCCAGCAGTACGGCGGTGGCCGACCAGATGGCGAACAGTGAGGAGATCTGCGCGTCCGAGAGCCCGTGGTCGGCGAAGAGGATCGCATACACGGGGTAGAGCAGGACGAAGTCCTCGACGAACGCGTAGGCGTAGAGGCCGCGGGCCAGCCGCGGCAGCGGTGAGGATCAATGTCGACGGGTCATGTATCGATCGTAGGGCCTGTGCTGCGCGCGGGAGCGCTCCCATGGGAAACCCGTCAGGGCCATCCTTGTTCGAGAAGTTCATGAGACTCGCCGCTTGACGCCATGACAGGCCACTGGCTTTATATGAACCGGACTTTCGAACGCATCGACACCTTCCACGAGTCAAAGGCGCTGAGCCCGCAGATGCGCCTGTTGTGTGGAAGCGCTCCCACCCACCCGTTGAGGAGAGACCGCGTGCGCAGTACCCGTATCGCCAGGGGCCTGACGGCAACCGCCGCAGCCGTCGTGCTCTGCGCCACCGCCACGGCCACCGCCGATGCCACCACGGCCCCCCGCGCGGGGGCCGACCGTGCGCTGCCGTCCGGCAGCCACTTCTACGTCGACCTCCACAGCAAGGCGGCGCAGCAGGCCGCCACCGACCTCAAGGCGGGGCACCTCAAGGACGCCGCCGCGATGGCGGAGCTCGCCTCCTGGCCGGTGGCCCAGTGGTTCACCGGTACGGCCGACCCGGCGGACACCACCGCGGCCATGGCCCAGCTGGAGCAGAAGGCGGCGCGGCAGGGCCAGACCGCGGTCGCGGTCGCCTACAACGTCCCCGGCCGGGACTGCTCCCAGTACTCGGCGGGCGGCGCGGCGAACTCCGCCGACTACGCCGCCTGGATCGACGCGCTCGCCAAGGGCATCGGGAACCGGCGCACCGTCGTGGTGCTGGAGCCGGACGGCCTCGCGCTGAGCCCCGCCTCCTGCGGCGGCACGGCCGAGCAGCAGTCCCAGCGGCTGGCCGAGATCAGCGGCGCCGCACAGCGTCTGGAGCAGCAGTCCGGCGCCACGGTGTACCTCGACGCGGGCCACAGCGCCTGGCAGAACACCGGCACCATGGCCCAGCTGCTGATCGACGGTGGCATCGCGGACACCCGGGGCTTCTTCCTCAACGTCTCCAACTACCAGACCGACAGCGACTCGGTGCGCTACGGCGCCCAGGTGGCCAAGTGTGTCTGGTATCTGGGCCACACCTCCGGTGCCACCGCCGGTGACTGCGCCAACCAGTACTGGCCCGCAGCCGACGCCGACGCCTGGTACGCCTCCCATGTCCCCGCCGACGCCGACCTGCCGCACTTTGTGATCGACAGCAGCCGCAACGGCCTCGGCCCGTGGACCCCGGCCGCCGGCACCTCCTACCCGGACGCGCAGACCTGGTGCAACCCGCCCGGCCGCGGGGTGGGCACCCGGCCGACCGCGGACACCGGAACCCCGCTGCTGGATGCCTTCCTCTGGGTGAAGGTCCCCGGTGAGTCCGACGGCACCTGCACCCGCGGCACCGCCGGCCCGGCCGACCCCGAGTACGGCAGCGTGGACCCGGTGGCCGGCGGCTGGTGGCCCGACCAGGTGCACGGTCTCGCGGCCAACGCCAGCCCGAAGCTGAGCTTCAACCCGCATGTGATCGGCTGACCCACCGACTCCCTGGACGGCGGCGACGCGGCCTCGGCACTCCGCCGGGGCCGTGTTCGCCGTCTGCTGTTCTGAATTGTTCTGAATGTCGGATCTGTGGAACTGTGGCGGACAGGTGGAGCGTCTTTTGATCCGCACACCTGCGAATCCCCTCACACCTGGAGGTGTGTTCCGTGATTCCCGCCATCCCCCGTCGTCTGGCCGCATCGGGCGCCGCCGCGCTGATCGGCCTGGGCGGTGCCCTCGCGGGCGCTGTCCCCGCACATGCGGCCGGTGCCGCCGTACGGACCTGCTCGGTCGCCGACCTCCGTCTGTCGATGGGCCGCCAGGACGTCGGCGCCGGGCAACTCCACTGGCCGATCCGGTTCACCAACCGCAGCACCCGCACCTGCGCGCTCCGCGGCTACCCCGGGGTCAGCGTCCTCGACCGGGCACACCGGCAGATCGGCGCCGCCGCGACGCGCAACACCCAGTCGTACAGGACCGTCACGCTGCGGCCCGGCAGGACCGCCGTCGCGGTGGTGCACACCACCAACGGCCCGATCGGCGGCCCGTGCAGGCCCACCGGCTCGTCGTTGCGGGTCTTCCCGCCGGCGTCGTACCGGTCGCTGCTGGTGCCGGCCGCTCTCAGGGTCTGTTCACAGGTCTTCAGCATCACACCGGTGACCGCGTCATAGGTCGGCCGGGCGCTGCCCGTCACGGTGCTGACATGGCGTCGGTCCGAGGGCGGAGGCCGTGCCGGTAGCCGTTCCGTGGCCGGGCAGGCCGGGCGGACGCCCGTCCCCTTCCGGGGTCGCACCGTCCGCCTGTCCGGCTGTCCGGCTGTCCCGCTGTCCCGCCGTCCCCGGGACGGGCTGCGCCGGGTCGTGGAGGCGGCGGGGTCCGAGATCCTCGAAGAGTCCGCCGTCGCCTGTGCCCCCCGAGGTGCAGCTGCTGCTGCACTGCCGACGCAGCAGCTGACCCCTCCTCGTGCGGGGCGGCGGTGCCGCCGCCGGGTCAGTCGAGCGGCCCCACCACCGCCCCGCCGCCGGCCTGCACGGCCCGTACGGCCTGCTGGTGGATGGCACGCCCGGTGGCCTCGTCGGGGGCGGCCACCGGGCTGCCCTGCAGGGTGTACCAGTCGCTGGCGCCCGTGTACTGCACGGTGACCCGGGCCTCTTCGTCGGCCCACATGGTGTGCACGGTCAGATCGCCGGTGATGACGCCGACTTCGACGGTCGTCGCCCCGCCGGCGCCGGCGATGATGCCCTGGGTGGTCCAGGTCGCCCAGGTGTCCACAGTGCCTCCGTTGATCCATTTGAGATGCGGGTGATCAAAGCGGCACCCAGTCTCCCCTGCCCGTCGTCCGCACCGGCATCCGGCACGCCGCCGTACGGTCTGCCGACCGTACAGGCTTTCTTGACAGGATTTTTTGTCGGAGCGATGGTGGTCCCATGCTCGATGTGACAGTGATCGACGATCCGGCCGCCGCCGAGGCCTCGCTGGACCCCGTCCGGGCCGGGCTGCTCGCCGCCCTCGCGGAGCCCGGGTCCGCCAGCACGCTGGCCGCCCGGTCCGGTCTGTCGCGGCAGAAGGCCAATTACCACCTCAGGGCCCTGGAGCGGCACGGGCTGGTGGAGCTCGTGGAGGAGCGCCGCAAGGGCAACTGCACGGAGCGGATACTCCAGGCGACGGCCGCCTCCTATGTGATCTCCCCGACCGCGCTCTCCGCCGTCGCGCCGGACCCCTCCAGGGCCCCCGACAGGCTCTCCGCCCGATGGCTGCTCTCGCTCGCCGGGCGGCTGGTCCAGGAGGTCGGCGAACTGATCGCCGGGGCGGCCGCTGCCCGCCGCCCGCTGGCCACCTTCGCCATCGACAGCGAGATCCGGTTCGCCACCGCCGCGGACCGGGCCGCCTTCGCGGAGGAGCTCACCGGCGCGGTCACCGCTCTGATCGGCAAGTACCACGACGAGGGGGCGGAGCGCGGTCGTCCGCACCGCCTGGTCCTCGCCCTGCACCCGAGCATCACCCGACGACCCGATCAGCAGACCGACCGCACCATCGAGGAAGGCCAGTGATGTCCAAGGAGTTCGAGATCGTCCGTGAGGCCGAGCTGGAGACCACCCCGGACGAGGTGTGGGACGCCTTCACCAGCGGCACCGGGGGCTGGCTCTGGCCGATGGAGTACGAGCCGCGCGAGGGCGGGGCCGCGCCGGGCGGCGGCACCGTCACGGTGTGGGACCCGCCGCATCGCTTCACCGCCCGCATCGAGGGCGAGGGCGGCTGGTTCAACCAGCTGGAGTACACCGTGGAGGCCCGCGAGGGCGGCCGGGCCGCCTACCGCTACGTCCACAGCGGGATCTTCGTCGACGACTGGGACAACCAGTACGACGCAGCCGGCCGGCACACCGACTTCTATCTGCACACCCTCGCCCAGTACCTGCGGTACTTCAGCCGGAGGCCGGTCGCGTACGCCACCGCCCAGGGACCGGCCGCCTCCGCCGCGGCGGACGGCTTCACCACGCTGCGCCACGCCCTCGGCCTGGGGGACGACGCCACTCAGGGCGACACCGTGCGGGTCGCCCTCCCGGGCATCGAGCCCTTCGACGCGGTGGTCGACTACCTGGACCCGTACTTCCTCGGCCTGCGCTCCGGCGATGCGCTCTACCGGTTCTTCGGCCGCAACGCCTTCGGTGCACCGGTGGGCATCGCCGCCCACCTCTTCGCGGCCGGCACCGACCGGGACAAGGCCGAGCAGGCCTGGCAGTCCTGGCTGGACGGCCTCTACGCCTGACACCCGGCGACCGCGACCGGCCCGGATCCGCAGGCCTTCGGGCCTGCGGATCCAGGCCGTGCGGGGAGGTCTCCAGGCCGGGGAGTCTTGGTGACGATCCGTCAGGCGCCGTGTCCGACAACCGCTCCGGACCGGCGGCGCCGCGGCCGGACCTCTCCATGCTTCCGGTTCGGCCGGCACTCCGCCGGACCGGTGTAGCGGGTGGGCCGCGGACCGGGCCGGTCAGAGGGCGGTCAGCCGACGGTGACCCGATGGTCAGCGCGGGCGCCGAAGCTGAGGCCGTCGCGGGGGAGTGGCCCCCGCGACAAACGCCCAGGCGGCAGAAGCGGAGCCCCCGATGCTGAACACCACGATCCTCATCTCCGGCGCCAGTGTGGGAGGCCCCGCGCTCGCCCACTGGCTGAGCCGCTACGGCTTCCGGGTCACCGTGGTCGAGCGGGCACCGGCGCTGCGCCCCGGAGGCCAGGCGGTCGATGTCCGGGGACCGGCGCTGGAGGTCGCCGAGCGGATGGGCGTCGCCGCGGAGCTGCGCGGGCTGGGCACCGGGATGCGCGGCATGACCATGGTCGACGGCGAGGGCACCGAGCTCTTCAGCACCAGCGAGCGCACCTTCACCGGCGGGGAGTTGGACAGCCCCGATGTGGAGGTCATGCGGGACGATCTGGCCGACCTGCTGTTCCGAGCCGCCCGCAGCGACGTCGAGTACCTCTTCGACGACTCCATCGCCGCCATCGAGGAGCGGCCCGACGGAGTGCGGGTGACCTTCGAGCGCCGCGCCCCCAGGGACTTCGACCTGGTGGTGGGCGCCGACGGGCTGCACTCCAATGTGCGTGGCCTCGCCTTCGGCCCCGAGGCGGACTGCATCCACCACCTCGGCACCTACCTGGCCGTCTTCAGTGCCCCCAACTTCCTGGGCCTGGACCACTGGCAGATGTTCCAGCAGGGCGTGGAGGTGGGCGGCGGCATCATGAGCGCACGCGACAACACCGAGTCCCGGGTGTACATGGGATTCGAGTCCGCGGAGCCGCTGACCCTGGACCACCGGGACGTCCCGGCGCAGCGGCGGCTGCTCGCCGACCGTTTCGCCGGGGCCGGCTGGGTGTGGCCCAAGGCGCTGGAGCACATGTGGGAGGCGCCCGACTTCCACTTCGACTCCATGAGCCAGATCCGGATGGACAGCTGGTCCAAGGGGCGCGTGGTGCTGCTGGGCGACGCCGGGTACTGCGGCTCGCCGCTGTCCGGCCAGGGCACCAGCATGGCGATGGTCGGCGCCTATGTGCTGGCCGGTGAACTCAAGGCGGCCGGCGGCGACCACCGGGTCGCCTTCGCCCGGTACGAGCGCGAACTGCGGGAGTACGTCCTCGGCAACCAGCAGCTGGCGCTCACCAACCGGGCACGGATGGAGGCCCAACTGTCCGGCGCCGAGCCCGACCCCTCCCTTGCGGACTTCGGAGAGGTCGCCAACGGGATCTCCCTCAAGCGGTACTGAGTGCGGAGCGGTGGAGCGGTGGAGCCGCGGGCGGAGCGCCGCGCGGGGCGGCGATGTGCGCCGGGAGGTGCGTTCGGACGTTGTCGCGGCGGGAGGTGGTGGGTCCGCGTCCGTTCCGTCCGCGTCCGTTCCGTCCGGGTCCGTGGCGACGCCCGCGACCGGCACCGCCTCCGTCCCGCAGCGCCCGCCGAACCCGCCGGAACCCAGGTATGGGATGACGTCACGTACGACGTGACCTGTCCTGCTGCGAGCCGGAAGCCCAGAGAACGCCCATCCTCGCAGGTGACAGGCCACGTCTTCTTCGTTGGGGCACCCTGACACAGTCACCGATCGGTGGATCCCGGCTCAACTCTTGACTGCCTCCGCGATCTGCTGGGCGGCCTGGTCGGGTGTGAGGTGCGTGGTGTCGACGACCTCGGCCTCGGCGTGCAGCCAGGTGCGGGCCGCCTCGGCGTAGGGCTCAAGGTATTGGAGCCGGAACCAGGAGTTGGGGCCGACAACCGTGTCGCCCGCGATACGCCCGCGGAGGGTGTCCTGGTCGGCATGGAGGACGAAGTGCCTGACCGGAATGGCGTGCTGGGCAAGGCCCGAGCTGATCTCACGCCAGTACTGCTCGACCAGGACGGTCATGGGCATCACCAGGGTGCCACCGGTGTAGTCGAGTACGCGTCGGGCGGTCTCGACCACAAGCGGCCGCCACGGCGGCCAGTGCTGGAAGTTGTCCGTCTCGGGCAGCCCCGGCGTGATGTCCATGAGTGTCTCGCCGACCTTCTCGGCGTCGAACACCCGTGAATCCGGAATCAGCTGCTGCACGAGCGCACTGGTCGTCGTCTTGCCCGCACCATGGGTGCCGTTGAGCCATACGATCACGGGACTCGACGCTAGCGTCGTTCGGGGCGGGGGAACAGGCACACCGGAAGTCCGGTATGGCCTCGGCGTGTCTCCGGGCGGTGCCGGCCACCGGGATCAGGGGGCGGCCGCGCCGTCGTGGGCCGACCGGTTCCCACGTCGCGGAGCAGATGCTGTGTCAGGTGAGGGTGGTGCGTGCCCGGTCCATGGTCCGGGTGCGGGCGTACCGGCCCGGGGTGGTGCCCACGACCCGCTTGAAGTGCCGGGTGAGGTGGGACTGGTCGTAGAATCCGGCGGCGGTCGCCACCTCGCCCGGCGGCTGCCCGGCGAGCAGCAGACGGCGGGCCAGGTCGACGCGGCGGGACGTCACATACTGGTGGGGGGCCATGCCGAAGGCGGCGCTGAAGGCGCGCACCAGATGGGTGGGGTGGGCGTGGACCAGGCGTGAGGCCTCTTCCAGGGTGACGGTGTCCAGCAGTCGTGCGTCGAGGAGATCGCGCAGGTTCTCGGCGACACCGCGGTCGGGCCCTGTGCTGTCGGCGGCTGGTGCGGGGCGCAGATGCTTGCGGACCCGCTCGACGACGAGGGCCAGACGGCACTCCGCCTCGAACTCCTCTCCCCGGTCGGCGAGGGCTGTGTGGAGTTGTCCGACGCGTCTGTGCAGCAGGGGATCGCTGAGGTCCGGGCCGTCGACCGCCGGGCCGATGAGGCTCTCGTCCAGCCGCGTCATGTCGAGGTAGAGGACGCGCTTGCGGAATCCGTGCGGGGTGGCGGGCGAGCCGTTGTGCGGGACCTGGGGCGGCAGCAGGCTGACGGTGTCCTTCGGGGTGCCGCGCTCGTGGCGGTCCAGGTCGTAGCGGACCGCGCCGTCGTCGACGATCAGCAGGGTCCAGGCGTCGTGGACGTGCATGGGGTAGGAGTGCTCGGTGAAGTGGGCGTGGAAGACCTCCCTGATGCCCGCGACCGGCGGACGCCAGGCAGAGATCTCCGGCCCAGATGTCACGCAAAGAACGTACAAGACCGAGCAGGACCGCGCCGTGGAGTCTTGAGGCATGAGAACCGAGAACAACACCGAGGCGGGGACCGGCATCGAGGCCGTAGCAGGGGACGGGAGCGCCGCTCCGGTCCGCTTCGACACCAAGATCGCTGTACTGCTGCGCGAGGACCTGGAGCCCTGGCAGCGGCTGAACGTCACTGCCTTCCTGGTCAGCGGGCTGGGCACGGTGTCACCCGAGGTGGTCGGCGAGCCCTATGCGGACGCCGACGGCACCGGGTATCTGCCGATGTTCCGCCAGCCCGTGCTGGTCTTCCAGGGGACCAAGGAGACGCTGACCGCCGCGCACAGCCGTGCGCTCTCCCGTTCACTGCCGACCGCCGTGTTCACCTCGGATCTGTTCGGCACGGGCAACGACCGGGACAACCGGGCGGCTGTCCGGGCCGTGGGCAGGGACCAGCTCGATCTGGTGGGCATGGCCGTCCATGGGCCGCGCAACGCGGTGGACAAAGTCCTCAAGGGCGCGCGGATGCACCCCTGAGCAACCGGGGGCCGCACCGCGGTGGACCATGCGTACCGTGCTGACCGGGTTGCGCGGGGCGGCCCCGTCCGCTGCTTCGCCCTTGACCGCGTTCGCCGCCGGAGCCGCCGCTAGCATGACCGGGGTGAGCGACGCCGTGATACTGCGCCCTGTGTTTGAGGACGATCTGCCACTCCTTGAGCGGTTTCTGACGGATCCGCAGGCGACCGGTCCGTTCCAGTGGCTGGGCTGGTCGGACCCCGGGCGCTGGCGGCGCCGCTGGGAGCAGGACGGTCTGCTGGGCGACGAGGGCGGCCAGCTGATGGTGGCGGCCGGTGCGGACCGGCACGGTTTTGTGGCCTGGCGGAAGAGCGCGGCCTCGCGCAATTCCTACTGCTGGAACATCGGGGCGCAGCTGCTGCCGGAGAGCCGCGGCCGTGGTGTCGGCACCCGTGCCCAGCGATTGCTGGTGCGTTATCTGTTCGCGCATACGCCGGTGGTCAGGATCGAGGCGGACACCGAGACGGAGAATGCCGCCGAGCAGCGTGCGCTGGAGAAGTCCGGTTTCACTCGCGAGGGTGTGCTGCGCAGCATCGCGTTCCGGGACGGGCGATGGCGGGACGTCGTGCGCTACAGCGTGCTGCGGGGCGATGTCGCGCGGGGGGAGGAGCTGGAACAGTCCAGCTCACAGCGGCCGGCCCAGCTCGGTGCGTCGTCGGCGGGGTGAGACCGGCGGCGCGACGGGTGTGCTTGTTGCTGTTTTTCTCGGTGCCTGCCCGAGTATTGTTTCAGGGGGTTCGGTTGAAGTTTTGACTGCGTCTCGGACCCGGCGGGAGGCGCCCATTTCCGCCGATGGTTCAACCGGTGGGCGCAAAAGACATCCGGGTGTCAGCGAGGAGCGAACAGGAACACCCGTGCGCCCGAATTCGCCTGTTCATTGACGTCGGTCATCGGATGTTTTCCGATGGGCCTTTCCGATGGTGGCGGGAATTCCGGGCGGATCTGACGTCCGGTGTGCCGGCGACCGTGCCGGGCCGGCTCGGGTGGTGCGGCCGGGCCCGGTGCCTGTCGGTCCCCTGTGTCGCGGTGGGTGCCGGGCGGAGCCTGGTCCTGCGCCGGTCGCGGCGGTCCCGGCCGCGCCCCTCGTCCTGCGTCGGACCCCGGTGGGTGAACCCCGGATCTACGCGCAAAGAATCTTTGGCATGAACCCTTCCCCTCGGCGGCATTTGCTTGCTACCAAGTGGTAGCCAGCTTTCCTGTCAGGGAGGTTCCGTGAGACGCACCAAGTCGCTGTCCGCTCTTGCCACGCTCGTCTTCGCAATGGTGTTCAGCCTGGCAATGACCGGTCCGGCACATGCTGCCGGACCCGCGTACGTAGCCCTGGGAGACTCGTACTCGGCCGGTAACGGCGCGGGCAACTACGACAGTTCGAGCGGTAACTGTCACCGGAGTTTCAGCGCATACCCGTACCTGTGGAAGAACGCGCACTCCCCGTCCTCGTTCGCCGACACCTCCTGCTCGGGTGCGGTGACCACGGATGTGACCAACAGTCAGCTCGGCCCGCTGAACTCCTCCACCGGGCTGGTCTCCCTCACCATCGGCGGCAATGACGCAGGGTTCTCCGACGTCATGACCACCTGCGTGACCGGCTCGGACAGCGACTGCGTCACCCGGGTCAACCAGGCCGAGACCTATGCGCAGAACACCCTCCCCGCCCGACTCGACGCCACCTACAACGCGATCCGCGCCAAGGCCCCCAACGCCAAGGTGGTCGTGCTGGGCTACCCGCGCATGTACACCCTCAACACCTTCTGCGTCGGTCTCTCCAGCACCAAGCACTCCAAGATCGACGAGGCGGCGAACGTCATCGACACCGTTATCGCCGGCCGGGCCGCCGCCCACGGCTTCGTCTTCGGAGACGTCCGCAACACCTTCTCGGGGCATGAACGTGCTCCGGCGACGACTGGCTGCACTCCCTGGTGATCTCGCCGAGCTGGGAGTCGTACCACCCCACCGCCACCGGTCACGCCAGCGGCTACTACCCGGTTCTGAACGCCAACAGCTGACCACCCCCTCACGGACCGGCGCACGCCTGAGTCCCTGTCCGCGGTACTCCGCGAACAGGGACTCATTTGATGTGACGCGGCCTCTGTGCCCGACAGGCCCCTCCGGGCGCCCGGTCTGCCGGGGCCGGACCTCCGGTCAGTGGCCTCCTCGGGCCGCCGTCAGGCCGACGCCGACGGCGATGATCGCGCAGAAGAGCAACCAGGCCCAGGGGTTGCCGAAGTTGAGCGTCCAGCCGATGCCGAACCGCTTGCCGACCAGGATGGCCGGGTCGTTGCGGTTGACGTAGATCAGACCGCCCTTCCAGAACCGGTCGTCGTCCTGCGGGACACCGGCCCCGGAGTCCGCGCCGGACCCCTGGGCCGCACCACGCAGCCGGTACCCGCCCTGCCCCATCCGCAGCAGGACGGCGAGCAGTGCCAGGGTGCCGATCGCGACCGGGAGCACCGGCAGGGCTGCGCCGGCGCCGGTGAGCCGGTAGACCTGCCACATCTGGAGTGCGCCGAGCAGCAGACCGACGTTGACCAGCGCGGCCAGCGCCAGCAGCGCGCGTGCCGTCACAGCCAGGAACCTGCGGTAGCGGGAGGTGGAGGCGGCGGCGTCGGCGCCGTCGATGTCGGGCCTGGAACGGTAGGTGAGCAGCAGCATCGTGGTGATCACGACGGTGACGAAGAACTGGCCCACCACCATGGAGAAGGCACTCCAAGCCGACTTGTCCGCCCAGTGGTCGGCGACGCCCGGCACGGTGAAGTGGACGGCCAGCCGGTCCGGCAGGTCCGGGTAGCGCACGATGCCGATGACCAGGGTCGCGACGGCCACGGCGACGGCAGGTGCCACCCACAGCCATGGGAACCGCTCCGGCTCGGTGCGCCAGCCGGTGTCGGTGGTGACCGTCTGGCGGGCGCCCTCGTACCAGCCCTCCGTGGTCTTGGCCGCGGAGATCCGTTCCCTGGCGAGCTGGAAGCAGCCGAACCCTGCGGCCAGTTCGGCCGGTACGAGAAGGGCGACCAGCCATGTGGGCCCGGCGGCGAGCAGCATGGCCGCCACCGTGAAGCAGAGGGCGAGCACCCCGGTGCGCCAGTGATAGGCGCGCTGTTCACGGCGGATCACCTCGGACCCGACCCGGTCGGCGGGTACCCGCACCCCGAACTGCAGGGTCGGCCGGGTGAATGCCGGCATCACACAGAGAACCGCCCCGACGAAAAGGACGGTGAGCCCCGCGCTCAGACTCTGGGCGGTCATGGTCGGCTCTCCTCTGGTGGTTGCGGGTGATGCGCCGGGGCACTCTCATGGGCCGGGGTCCCTGGGGTCCCTGGTGATCCGTGTGTCTTCGGGGCGGTGAAGCCGTCGAGGGCGCGTCGGCAGTGGTCGACGATGTCCTGTGGTCCCAGCCCCTGGGCGGTGGCCTCGGCGAGCAGCGTGTGCAGCCGGGCCGACCACTCCTCGACATAGCCGGGCACGGGGGGCCCGCTGCCGGTGTCGCGGTGGATCACCGCGCCGGACTTGCGGTTGATCCGCACCAGGCCCTCCTGTCGGAGGATGTCGTAACTCTTGTTGACCGTATGGAAGTTGATACCGAGGTCGGTCGCCAGCTGCCGGGTCGAGGGCAGCGCCGAGCCCGCCGGTTGGACGCCCTGGGCGATGGCCTCCACGATGCGGTCCCGGATCTGCTGGTAGATCGGCACGGGGCTGTCGGGTTCGATGCTGAGCAGCATGGCGCCTCCGGAATCTGTTATATCTGTTGTAGATCAGATCATCGGCGATCGTCAAGCCGTCGGCCGGCCGGGCAGGGAGTCCGGCACCCGGCAGACGCCCGGGCGGACCGATGGACCGCCACGGCCCACCGGCCTGACGCTCCGTCAGGTCGACTAGGCTTCGACGCCGCAGGAGCCGGGCCCGTGGGGACCGCAGTCGGGGGACCGCCGCCGCCCGCCACGGCAGCCGAACCGGAGGACAGCACATGACCCTGGACATCGCCGCCTTCGCCGCCCCTGACCCGGAGCGTCGCCCGACGCCGATCGAGATCGACTGGGCCGCAACGGAGGAGTGGCTGGGGCTGCCGCTGCCGGACGACTACAAGCAGCTCATCGGCGCTCACGGCCCCCTGGACTTCGGTGGGTACCTGTGGATCCACGGCCCCTGCGTCGAGGACGGCCGGTTCGACTACGGGTCCTGGACGGCGAGCATCCACCGCAGCGCCCGGATCGACTCCAGGATGCAGCCGGAGCACGCGCGGCCCGTCATCCATCCCCAGCCGGGCGGGCTGCTCGCCTGGGGCAGCAGCCGGCGCAGCGACGTCCTCTTCTGGGACACCTCCACCTCGGCCGACCCCGACCACTGGACCGTGGTCGTCCACCACATCCACCGCGCGCCGGGCAGCGGCCTGCGTGCCTGGCACCCGTACGACCTCACCCTCAGCGGCTATCTGCGCCACACGGTCCGCACCGAGGCCGAGGCGCCCGCCCCGCACGGCCCCATGATCGGCCCGCTGCCGGGCACCATGGCGCGCACCGCCTTCCTGTCCACCGCCCGCCCCTGGAACCCGCCGCCGCCCACCGCCCCGCGGCTCGGCGCCGCGCAGCGCCGGGTCGCCCTGGAGACCGGCTCCGGCCTGGAGGCGCTGCGCCTGCTCACCCCGCCCCCCGCCCGCCCCTACCTGGGCGGCGGCAGCTGGGCGGACCTCCACCGGGAACTGGGCATCCGGCTGCCGCAGGAGTACCTGACGCTCATGGAGCTCTACGGAGCGGGCTGCTGGAACAACTGGCTGCGCTTCCGCACCCCGCTGCGCACCGAGGAGGGGCGCCGCTTCCTGCGTCAGGTCGAGTCGGTCGCGGACGCCTATGAGTCGCTGGGTGAGGACGACCCTGAGGAGTACCCGCTCACCATGTGGCCCGAGCCGGGCGGGTTCCTGCCGTTCGCCACCTCCCTCGACGGCGACCACCTGGGCTGGCTCACCGAGGGAGCCGACCCCGATGCGTGGCGGCTGATCGTCTGGCCCCGCCACGCACCCCAGGGGGACCCGCTGGAGGCCGGCCTGATCGAGACACTGCTCGCCTGGCAGCGGGGCTCCCTCGATGAGGAGGGCTTCGCCGGGCTCGACCAGGACGACGACCCCGTGGAGTTCGCCCGCTTCGAGCCGTGGGACGACCGCGCGTACTGGTGAGCGTGCCGGCGCCCCGCCGGTTACCGCGTCTGCGACGTCCGTGCGGGCGCCGGGCCGAGCGGGCGTCGCGGGTCCCCGGCGACGCGTCGTCCGGTCCCGGGGCGCCGCCGGTCACAGGCCGCGCAGTCGCTCCAGGTCCCGCCGGTCGCGCTTGGTGGGGCGCCCTGCGCCGCGGTCGCGGATACCGACCGCGACCACCTCCTCGCGCGGAGGCGGCGGCGGGCTCTTGTCGACGAGGCAGTCGGCGGCGGCCGCTGCTCCGACCCGCTTGCGCACCACCCGGGAGACCACCACGATCCGCTCCCGCCCGGCGTGGAAGAGCCGCACCTCGTCCCCGGGGCGCACCGGATGGGCGGCCTTGACCCGGTCGCCGTTCACCTTGACGTGGCCGGCCCGGCAGGCCGAGGACGCCATCGAGCGTGTCTTGGTGAGCCGCACCGACCAGATCCAGCTGTCGACCCGTACGGCGGTCTCCTCCTCCGAACCCATGCCACGACCATAGTCCACGCCGCCCCGCCGGTCGGGCCCGTTTTTCGGCGACCTCGTTGATCAGGGTGTGGGACGGCGTCGACGGCCGCGTCCCCGCAATGCCACGATCGCTCCGTACCGTTCGAACCACCTGCATCGTCAGTACCACCTGCGCGCCGGTGCCGCTCGTATCGCCGGGCACTGCCAGCACTGCCAGCACGTCCAGCATGTCCAGCACGGTCAGCACCACGGCGCTGCCGGCGGACCGCCCGTAGTGCCGCACCATCCGCACCGCCGTCCGCACCGCCGTCCGTACCGCCGTCCACGCCGCTGAAGGAGCCGCTGCCATGACCGCACTCCCGCAAATCGCTGCCCAGTCCGAGGGGCGGCTCGACCGGCCCGGCGCCGAACTGGACTGGAGCAGCGAAGGGCAGGGCCCGCTGCTGGTCTACGCACACGGCATGTTCGGCAGCCGCGCCTCGGAGGACCGCTGGGGGCTCTTCGACTGGACGGCGCTGCCCGCCTCCGGGCGCCGGCTGGCCCGCTACGACGCCCGCGCCCACGGTCGCTCCACCGGCCGCCCCGAGCCCGACGACTACCGCTGGCCGCGGCTGGCCGACGACCTGCTGGCCGTGCTGGACCAGTTGCAGGCCGTCGGCCCGGTGGATGTGGCCGGTGCCTCCATGGGCGCGGGCAGCCTGCTGACGGCCGCCGTGCGCGAGCCCGCCCGGTTCCGCCGGTTGGTGCTGATGATCCCGCCCACCGCCTGGGAGACCCGGCCCGCCGCAGCGCAGGGGTATCTCGCCAGGGCGGACGACGTGGAGCGCGACGGGCTGCCGGCCTTCCTGGCGGCGAGCAGCGGCGCGACCCCGCCCCCCGTCTTTGTCGAGGCCTTCGCCTCGCTCGGCCCGGAGGACGCGGCCGCGGTCGCGGCGGGCCCCGATGTCAGCGTGTCGCTGCTGCCCTCGCTGCTGCGCGGAGCTGCCGTCTCCGATCTGCCCGACCCCGGGGCGCTTGCCGCACTGCCCCACCCCGCGCTGATCCTCACCTGGGAGGGGGACCCGGTGCACCCGGTCTCCACCGCCGAGCGGCTCGCCGAGCTGCTGCCCTGCGCCGAGCTGCACATCTCGGCCACCGCCGCCGAGGTACGCGGCTGGGCCGCGCGGATCGCCGACTTCCTGGCGGGCTGACGGCCGGCCCGGGGCGGCCGGAAGCCGGTCCGTGCGGGCCGGCCCTGGATCACTCCGGGGCCGGCCCCGGCTCGGATTCGGGGTTGATCGGCAGGTACACCAGGAAGCGGGTGTCGCCCGGCTCGGACTGCACCCGGATGTCGCCGCGGTGCTTGTTGACGATGATCCGGTAGGAGATGTCCAGGCCCAGCCCGGTGCCCTCGCCCACCGGCTTGGTGGTGAAGAACGGTTCGAAGATCCGGGGCCGGACCTCGGGCGGGATACCGGGCCCGGTGTCGCCGACCTCGATCAGCAGCCCGTTGTCGTCATGCCAGGTCCGCAGGGTGAGGGTACCGCTCCCGCCCATCGCGCCCAGCGCGTTGTCGATCAGGTTGGTCCACACCTGGTTGAGTTCCGCCCCGTAGGCCAGCAGCGGCGGGGCGCTGCGGTCGTACTCCTTGACCAGGCGGACCCCCGGCGGGATCTTGGCCTGGAGCATCACCAGGGTCGCATCCAGCAGCTCGTGCACATCCACCGTCTGCTGCGGCGCCCGGTCCAGCTGGGAGTACTGGCGGGCGGCGCCCACCAGGTCGGAGATCCGGGACACCGAGTCGTCGATCTCACCCATGAGCAGCTCGGTGTCGACGCTGTAGGCGATCCAGCGCACCGCCGACTCGAGATTGTCGGCCCCCACAGACTCGGCGACCGAGGAGAGCCACTCCTCGTCGATACCGCCGGCCACCAGGGTGGGCGCCAGATCCCAGCCGCCGGACACCTTGTGGTCCTCCAGCCACTCCCCGAGCTCGTCCTCGGCGTCGGCAGCGGCAAGGGCGGTCAGCGGCGCCGCCGTGGAGGCGCGCTCCACCGCGGAGTCCTGCAGTTCCACCAGCTCGTGCAGCCGCCGGCCGTCCAGCCGTCCGTCGGCGATCAGGGCGAGCTTGCGCCGCATCCCGGAGATCCGCTCGCGCAGCGCCGAGGTGGCCCGGACCGCCGCTGCCGCCGGATTGTTGAGCTCATGGGTGAGCCCGGCGGACAGCGATCCCAGAGCGATCAGCCGCTCCCGCTCGCCGAGGATGGTCTGGCTGGCACGGGTGCCGAAGAACAGGCCCTCCAGCAGGTGCAGCGCCATCGGGAACCAGTTGCGGATGGCTGCGGCGAACTCTGCGGCGGGCAGCACCAAGAAGTCGCTGTCCACGATCGCCCGCAGGGTGTGCGCATAGACCTGATCCACCCGGTCACCGAGATAGGACTGGGTCGCCCCGGCGTAGACCCCGCGCTGGTCGGTCCGGGACACCTCGATGTCGTCGCCGTGCAGTCGGCGGCTCATCGCCACCGCGCCGGAGAGCAGCACAAAGAAGCAGGTGGCCGGCTCGCCCTCGGCGAACACCGTGGTTCCCGCGGCCCGGTGGTCCACCCGGGCCCGCTCCGCGAGCCACTGCAGCTGCTCGTCGTCCAGCCCCTCGAACAGGAAGAGCGTGCGCAGCTCCTCCGGGGTCAGCCGCTCGCTCTCGTCCACCGCGCACTGGTCCACTGTGTTCCCGTCCCCCGTGTTCCCGTCCGCCACTGTGCCCCCGTCCACCGGGTCGTCGCCCGGCGCGCCGTCGTTCACCGCGTTCTCGTTCGCCGCGTTCTCGTTCACTGCGCCTCCAGATAGCGGTGCACCAGCGACACGGCCATCGCGCCCTCGCCCACGGCGGACGCCACGCGTTTGACCGACTCGGCGCGCACATCCCCGGCCGCGAAGACACCCGGCACGCTGGACTCCAGGTGGTAGGGGTCGCGGGGCAGTGTCCAGCCGGGCGGCCGGTGCCCGCCGGCCAGCAGATCGGGACCGGTGAGCACAAAGCCCCGCGGGTCGCGCGCGACCACCCCGCTCAGCCACTCGGTGCGGGGCTCGGCGCCGATGAACACGAACAGCCACGAGCAGTCGACGGTCTGCGTCTCACCGGACCTGGCATCGCGCAGCACCAGCTGTTGCAAGTGGTCGTCGCCGGCCCCGGCCGCCACCTCGGTCCAGGGGTGGACCTCGACGTTCTCGATCGCCTCCAACTGCTGGATCAGATAGTGCGACATCGATTTGTGCAGGTCGCCGCTGCGGATCAGCACATGGACCCGGCGGGCGTGGCGGGAGAAGTGCACCGCGGCCTGCCCGGCGGAGTTGGCGCCGCCCACGATGTACACCTCCTCGCCGCGGCAGCCGAGGGATTCCGTCGTCGCGGAGCCGTAGAAGAGGCCCGCGCCTGTGAAGCCGGCCAGCCCCGGTGCCTCCAGCCGCCGGTAGGACACCCCTGTGGCCAGTACCACCGAGTGCGCGGTGATGGCGCTGCCGTCCCCGAACCGCAGCACCCGTCCCGCACCGGCCGCGTCCAGGCCCACGACCTCCCGGGTGGAGAGGATCTCCGCGCCGAAGCGCAGCGCCTGCCGCCGGGCACGGTCGGTGAGCTGCGCGCCGGAGACCCCGTCGGGGAAGCCCAGGTAGTTCTCGATCCGGCTGCTCTGACCGGCCTGGCCGCCGGCCGCCTGCCGCTCCACCAGTACCGTCCGCAGACCCTCGGAGGCGCCGTACACCGCCGCCCCCAGCCCGGCCGGACCGGCTCCGACCACCACCAGGTCGTAGAAGTCCGAGGTGGGCCGGGTGCTCAGGCCCACATGTGTGGCCAGCTCGGCCTCGGTGGGCGCCACCAGCGACTTCCCGTCCGCGGTGACCACCAGCGGGAGGTCGTCCGCGGTCAGCCCGGCGGCGGTGAGCAGACTCGAGCCCTCGGGCTCCTCGGCCTGCAGCCACCGGTAGGGCACCAGATTGCGGGTGAGGAAGTCCCGCACCGCGAAGGACGGGGCGGACCAGCGGTGGCCCACCACCCGGGTCTCCGAGGCCGAAGGGTCGGGCGCCGCCAGCCATGCCTCCAGCAGGCCGTCGATCACCGGGTAGAGATTCTCCTCCGGAGGGCTCCAGGGCTTCAGCAGATAGTGGTCCAGATCCACCACATTGATCGCCTCGATGGCCGCGCCGGTGTCCGCGTAGGCGGTCAGCAGCACCCGTCTGGCCAGCGGGAAGAGGTCCATCACGGCCTCGAGGAACTCAAGGCCGTTCATTTGCGGCATCCGGTAGTCGGCGAGTACCAGCGCCAGCTGCTCCCCGCGCAGCTTGATCTCGCGCACCGCGTCCAGGGCGTCGTCCGCAGATGCGGCGCGGACCACCCGGTAGCGCTCGCCGTACCGGCGGCGTACATCGCGCGCAACGGCTCGGGAGACCGCCGGGTCGTCGTCCACGGTCAGAATCGTCGGATTCGCCATGTCCTCCATCATGCTCCGTCCGCGTCCCCTCCGCGCAGGGAAATCCCAGGCCCGAGGGGTCGTGGACGGTTGATCTGAGTACCCGTCAGTGCTCCCTACGTGCATCCGCAACGCCCCGGGAACCCGGGCCGCCGGGACGCCTCCCACAGCAGGGAGGACGCCTCGGCGGAGGGGCCCGGCCTGTCGGCCCCCGCCGGTGTCCGGGCGCGGAGGCTGCCCCGCGGCCGGCTGCGATCTCCGGCCGCGCCACCGGACGGCTGCGATCTCCGGCCGCGCCACCGGACGGCTGCGATCTCCGGCCGCGCCACCTGACGGCCCACGGCCTGGCCTACCGGCCGACAGGCCAGGCCCGGGGCCGCTGCTCAGGCGCGGTATCGGCTGCTCGGCCGCGGCATCGGGGACTCCCCGGCGACCCGGGGCGGTGCCGGTAGGTGCTCAGGCGGGGTTGTCGCCGTGGGTGAGGGTCTCCCAGGCGACGAAGAGGTTGTTGCTGCCGGCCGGGCGCTGCTGCTCGGTGAGTGCCTCGGTGTTGGTCATGGCATAGCCGAGGCGGTTGTGCATGGCGTTGTAGCCGACCTCGGTGACCGGCCCCAGCCCCAGGTTGAGGCTGCCGCCGCAGAGCCAGGACGGCACGGCGGCGCCCCGCTCGTACTTGGACTGGAAGCCCAGTGCCTGCCGCAGCCGCTCGCCGACCTGCGGATAGAGGTCCTGGCCCTGGATCCGGGAGGTCTCCGCGACATGGGAGATCGCCGAGATGCCGTAGCCGGTGTGGGTGAAGTCCCGGCAGGTCTCCTGGGTGAGGCCGGTGACAAAGGTGGACTGGCCCTGCCAGTACTTGACGATCTCCGCCTGGGTGTCCAGACCGCTGCCGGGCACGGTCTTGGGGAGGGCGCCGTCGGTGTCCAGGTAGACATAGGCCTGGACCCGGTTGAGGTACCGGGTGACGGCCTTGTCGTAGCTGGTGCGGTCGTCCAGGTAGACGGAGATGCCGACGGCGGCCTCCATCATGGACAGCTCCCAGTTGCCGTTGCTGTTGGAGCCGTTGATCACCTGGGGGAGGTAGACGGTGCGCAGCATGGTGGCGAAGCGGTCGGCGCCGGACCAGCCGGTGTAGGTGTAGCGGATGATCTCCGCGGCGCGGGGCCACACCGAGCCCGCCCAGCCGGTCTGCAGCGGGGCGTTGCTGTTGGTGTGCGAGGTGATGACCCCGGACCAGGCGTCCATGATCTGGATCGCCTTCTGCGCATAGCGGGAGTCCTGGGTGATGTACCAGGCGAGGGCGTCGGTGTACGCGGCGATCGCGTCCTCGCGCTCGTCGGTGCACCCGTAGTTGGGGTTGGAGTACGACCCGCACTCGACCACCGCGCGCGGTGCGGGGGTTCGTGAGAGCGAGGCGTACGGGCTGGCGAGCATCTGGTCGTAGGCGCTCTTCCAGGGCTGTGCCCCGGCCTGCACCTTGGCACGGGCGAAGTCCAGTTGGGCGCGGCTCACCAGGACGCCGGGGTGGACGAACGCGGCCTGGGCGGCGGCGGGGGCGGCCCCCGGCCGTGCCGCGGCGGCCGGCGCGGTGGCGGACGCCGAGGCCGACGTGTTGACGACGGCCAGGGTGAGCGAGGCGGTCACCGCACCTGCGAGCAGGGCGAGATGACGCCGCCGCATGCGGTGTCGGGGCTGGTGGGGGGTGTGAGGGGAGGTCTCGGGCATGGCGGTGTGCCTTCCAAGCGCGGAGGACTGACAGGGCATGGTTCATCCATGTGAACAATGGGTGTATATGTGATGACCCTGTCAAACGCCGACGATAGGTCTGGACCACTCGGCGGGTCAAGGAGTCGGCACCCCGCTGTGCGAAGAACTCCCCTGCGCCCGGCGCGACTTCGCACAGCGGGCGGCGCCGCCCGGCGTGCTGCACCGATACCCGGGCCCGAGGCGAGGGACCATACGACGGTGCATCAGAACACCGGCTCAGAACCGGAGCCCCGACGCGCCCTCCCGGCCGTCGCCCGGATGACCGCCCGGGACCCCGAGGAGGAGACCCGCTCGACCACCCCGCTGGAACTCCTCTTCGACCTCTGCTTCGTCGTCGCGGTGGCACAGGCCGGCGTCCATCTGGTCGGCGCCCTCGCCGAGGGCCGGCCGGGGCACGGCCTGACCGGCTACCTCTTCGTCTTCTTCGCCATCTGGTGGGCCTGGGTGAACTTCTCCTGGTTCGCCTCCGCCTACGACTGCGACGACGTGCCCTACCGGCTGGCCACCCTGGTGCAGATCTGCGGGGTCCTGGTGCTCGCCGCCGGCGTCCCCCGCGCCTTCGAGCAGGCCGACTACGCGGTGGCGGTGGTCGGCTACCTCATCATGCGGCTCGTCATGACCGGCCAGTGGCTCAGAGCCGCACACGGCGAGACCGGGCCCGCCCGCACCACCGCGCTGCGCTTCGCCGTCGGACTGACGGCCGTCCAGGTCTGCTGGGTGGTGCTGCTGTTGCTGCCCGCCGGTGCCTGGACACCGGGGTTTCTGCTGCTGGTCGTCTGCGAGCTGGCGCTGCCCGCCTACGCCGAGCACTCCCACAAGACCCCCTGGCACCCGCAGCACATCGCCGAACGCTATGGGGCGTTCACCATCATCACGCTCGGCGAGAGCGTGGCGGCGGCCACCGTGGCCGTCCAGTCCGCCGTGGCCGAGACCTCCGAACTGGACGAACTGCTGCCGATCGCCGCGGGCGGCCTGCTGATCGTCTTTGCCGCCTACTGGATCTACTTCGCCGTGCCCATCCATGAGCATCTCGTCTCGAACCGCCAGGCGTTCCTCTGGGGCTACGGCCACTACCTGGTCTTCGGCTCGGCCGCCGCCATCGGAGCCGGTATCGAGGTGGCCGTGGAGCAGACCGTGGGCAGAGCCCGCATCCCGGCCGTCGACGCGGCCGCCGCGCTCACCGTGCCGACCGCCGTCTTCCTGCTCTCCGCCTGGCTGCTGCACGCCCGTCACTTCAAGGTCGACCTGTCCCAGCAACTCGTGCTGCCCGTCAGCGCCCTGCTCGTGCTGGCCTGCACCTTCGCCGGCCGCCACGCGGCGCCGCTGGCCGGCCTGGTGGCCGCTGCCACCGTCGCCGTCGGCGTGGTCCTGGCCGCCCGCACCCCCGAGCGCCACCCCGCCCGATGACACCCCAGCTGCGCGGCGTCCGGCAGCGGGGCGTACGGTGCGGTCCCGGCACACTGCTCTGTCGCACATCTGGGGGGAACAATGAGACGCAGAACGCTGACGTATGTCGCCGGGGGCCTGGTGGGCCTCGTTGTGGTGATCACAGCGCTGACCGGGCTGCTCGGCGGCTTCGACCGCACCGACGGCGGCGAGGTCGCGGTGGTCCGCAACGGCGGCACGTTCGACGACCGCAACATCCGCCAGATCATCCAGCCGGCCTCCGGACTCACCTGGACCGGCCTCTGGTCGAGCAGCCACAAGTACCCCAGCCAGCAGCGGTTCTACACCATCACCGCAGCCGCCAACGCCGGTGACCGGCCCGGGGTCGACGTGGTCCGCACCCCCTCCACGGACGGCGTGGACATGGGCATCGAGGGCACGTTGTACTTCACCCTGAACCTCGACGAGAAGACCCTGCGGGACTTCGACAACAAGTTCGGCACCCGGACCTTCACCGGTGCCGACGGCCACCGCTACCACGCCTACGACGGCGACCTGGGCTGGTCCGCCTTCCTCGACCAGATCATCCGCCCGGTCATCGACAACGACCTGCGCGAGCAGATCTCCAGCTTCCGCTGCGCCGAACTGGTCTCCTCCTGCGCACTGGTGCAGAACAGCGGATCGCCCGGCACGGGGAACGCCGGTACCGCGGGCGGCAAGACCAACAACGGCAACATCGCCGCTGTCCAGAACGCGGTCAACAGCTCCCTCGCCGAGGACCTCAAGGCCACCCTGGGCGACGACTTCCTGGAGGGGCTGCGCTTCAACCTGGTGCGGGTCACCCTGCCGGACAATGTGCAGGCCGCCGTCGACAAGGCCCAGGCCGCCTTCGCCGCCGTCTCCGAGGCCCAGGCCAAGGTGGCGCAGGCCAAGGCCGACGCCGCGGCCAACGCCGCCCGCCAGCAGGGCTACCAGAAGTGCCCCGCCTGCGCGGTGATCGACGAGATGAAGGCGATCCCGCCGAGCGTGACCACCTTCGCCCCGGGTCAGAACTTCGCCGTCACGGCCCCCGCCAAGTGACCCCCGCCCTCCGGCGCCGCTCCGCCGGAGCGGCGCCGGAGGGCGGGACCAAGGGGGGAGCGCGGGCCTGGGCAGCCGTGGCTCAGGTGCGGGGGAGCGGACCGCCCGTCGACGGGGTTGTCCGCGCGTGGTCGCGCGGACAACCCCGTCGGCCACGATGCCGGAGTGACGCACCGTGTCGGCCACGACGCCGGAGTGACGCATTGTGTCGGCCACTCCCGCAGGTCTGCGCCGGTGCACACCCTTGCGGTCCTCCGGTCCCGCCGGGCCGAGTTGCAGCCCCACCACCCCGGCCGTAGCGTCGATGAGGCAGTGGCACCCGGCGGCCCCGACAGGCCGCCGCCACCCGACGCAGGCGCCCGGTTCCGGCGCCGCGAGGCAACCACCAGCCCCCGCGCCAGGCCGCCCCTGCGCATGGGGAGGGAAGGAGCCGACATGGAGTCCAAGCTTCGCGCAGCCGTCGCAGCCGCGGCACTCATGGCGACCCTCACGGTCGCACCCGCAGCGCACGCGGCGCCCGGATCCTCACATGACATCACCGACTGCCCACGGGGCGACTACGCCTGCCTCTACCTTCAGCCGAGCTACCAGGGCCTGCTCGCCAGGGTCCCCGCCGGGTCGGCCAACTCGAACGTCTCCACGGCGGCGAGATCCGTCATCAACTCGGCGCCGGCGTGGTGCTTCAAGCTGCACGACCAGCCCGAGTTCACCGGCCAGAGCATCACCATCAGGCCGGGAGGCGGTGCGAACCTGTCCTTCCCGATCAGGTCCTACGAGTGGTTCGCCTG
The DNA here is from genome assembly GCF_042466665.1 of Peterkaempfera podocarpi. GTDB lineage: Bacteria > Actinomycetota > Actinomycetes > Streptomycetales > Streptomycetaceae > Peterkaempfera > Peterkaempfera podocarpi. The sequence continues at coordinate 1,576,320 of NZ_CP162102.1, read as the reverse complement.
CTGATGGCGAATGCGGGTCCCCGGCGCGCGTCCGCGCCGGGGACCTTCGTATGCGCCGCCACGCGGGTGGTCAGCTCCCCTGCGTGCTCTGCTCGCGGAGCGCCTGCTCGACGGCGTCCCGTACGCGGGCGTCCTCGTGCAGCTTGCGTCGTACCCGGCCGCGGCGGACGAGAACGAACGCCCCGGCAGCGACCGTGACCAGGACGACGACCATCAGCAGCAGCACCCAGGGGACGGCCCAGCCGTGCGTCGTGGCCCGGACCGGCTTGAGTGCGCTGGTGGAGCCCGACGCATCGGTGAGCAGGGGCGTGAGGGTCGCCGTCGCAGCCAGGCTGACGCCGGGTGCCACGCCGTGGACGGGCACGGTCACCTTCCAGCTCTCGCCGGGGAGCAGTGCGGGCGGCGGGGCGATCCTGCCCGCTTCGACCCACAGCCACCCGAACGGGCCGGAGAGTGACACCCGCTGCTGGGCTGTCAGGACGGCGTTGCCGGTGTTGCGGATCGTGTAGCTGACGGTGGCGTCGCCCTTGCCGAACGGGTTGACCGTCCCGGCGTAGCCCACGTGCAGGTTCTCGCGTCGGCGGTGAAGGACTGGGCCGAGGACGAGCAGGTCGACCTCAGGACGGTCACCGCCGACGACCCGTCCGACCTCGTGCCCGGCATCAGCAAGGCCCTCGGCATGGGCGCGGACCTCATCGTCAGCGCGGGCAACGACCTGGTCGACCCGCTCGCCGTGGTCACCCCCAACCATCTGTCGCAGCAGTTCCTGGTGATGGGCGCGGAACTGGCCGAGCCCACCCGCAATGTGACCGCGGTCGACTGGTCCGGCGCCTCGTTCCGCGGCGAAGGGCTCGGCATGTCCTCGACGTACGATGCCGACTCGTTCACCACCGGACGCTGCGCGGCCGCCATCAGAACGGGCGTCGCGGCCGTGCTCAACGACAGGACCGGGATCGTGGTCTGGCTCGACGCCCTCTGAGAGCCGCCGACGCCCCCGACCGGGCGCTGCGGGAGGGCCCTCAGTCGGCGAACACCGCCCGCGCCCCGGCCGCGCGGACCGCCGCGGAGAGCCCGTCGATGTCATAGGCGCCATGGTGGCGCCGGCCGTTGACAAAGAAGGTCGGCGTACCCGCCACCCCGCTCAGATCCGCGGAGTCCACATCCTCCGCCACTCGGCCCGCGCCGGCGTGGGTGCGCAGGAAGCGGTGGAAACGGTCCAGGTCGAGACCCATCTCCTCGGCATGGTGCAGCAGATCCGGCAGCCGCAGTGCCCCCTGATGCTCCATCAGCCGGTCGTGCATCTCCCAGAAGGCGCCCTGCTCCGCGGCCGCCTCGGTGGCCTCGGCGGCCAGCTGCGCCGACGGGTGGACGTCCGGCAGCGGCAGATGCCGCCAGACGTACCGCACATCGCCGAAGTCGGCGAGCAGCTCGCGGACCACCGGCTCGGCCAGACCGCAGTACGGGCACTCGAGGTCGCCGTACTCCACCACCGTGACCGGCGCCTTCAGGGGGCCGCGCACATGGTCCCGCTCCGGATCGACCGGGGCGGCGAGGTCGATGACCGTCCGGTCGGTCCCCAGCAGTGCCCGGACCTGCCGCCGCCGCGGCAGCAGGGCGATCACCCCGGCCACCGCCCAGGTCGCCGCGAAGGCGCACACCACGGCGGCCAGCACACCGACCTTGGCCTCCTCCAGCCGGTCACCGGTGAAGGCCAGCGCCGCGATCAGCAGCGACACCGTGAACCCCACTCCGGCGATGGTGCCGCCGCCCGCCACGGCTCCCCAGCCCACCGGCGGATGCAGCCGTCCACGGCTGAGCAGCGCCGCCAGCCCGGTGCTGCCGATGATCCCGACCGGCTTGCCCAGCAGATACGCCAGCAGGATGCCCAGGGTGACCGGTGAGGTGAAGGCACGGGACAGCAGCTCGCCGTTGATGGTGACACCTGCGTTGACCAGGGCGAACAGTGGGACCAGCAGATAGCTCGTCCAGGGGTGGTGCAGTTGCAGCAGACGCTCGTTGGGGGAGAGCGCCGCCGCGAGGCCCTGGCGCACCGAGCGTTCCAGCTCCGGGGTCGGCTGCTCGCGGAAGGACCGGAAGAGTCTGCTGGCGTGCTCCAGATCGCTGCGCGCCGCCGGATAGGCGTAGGTCAGCAGACCCATGGTCAGCCCCACCACCACCGGGTCGACCCCCGACTCCAGCATGGCGAGCCAGGTCAACGCCCCCAGCAGCGCATAGACCGCACCGTGCCGCACCCCGACGGCCCGCACCAGCAGGATCACCCCGAACAGGCCGATGGCCGTGAGCAGCGCCGGCACGCCGAGCGGTCCGCTGTAGACGACCGCGATGGCGGCCAGCGCCAGCAGGTCGTCGACCACGGCCACGGTGAGGATGAAGGTGTGCAGCCGCGCGGGAAACCGCGACCCCAGCAGGGTCAGCATCCCCAGCGCGAAGGCGGTGTCGGTGGACATCGCCGCTCCCCAGCCGTGCGCCGTCGGGCGGCCCGCGTTCACCGCCAGATAGACGGCGACCGGAACCAGCATGCCGCTGAGCCCGGCCAGCAGCGGAAGCGCCACCCGCCGGCGTTCCCGCAGTTCACCCATGTCGAACTCACGGCGTGCCTCCAGGCCCACCACGAAGAAGAAGAACGTCATCAGGCCGCTGTTGACCCACTCGCGCACCTCCAGCGACACCCCCCAGCGGCCGATCCTGAGGGAGACCACCGTCCGGCAGAAGGCGTCGTAGGAGCCCGGGGCGGCGTTGGCCCACACCAGGGCGGCGACCGTGGCGGCCAGCAGCACCACGGCGCTGGCCGTCTCGGTCCGCAGGAAGTCGCCGAGCGGGGTACTCCGCTCATGACTGCAGACGGTGTGCCCGGTGTACGGCTGCTCGTCGGCTGCAGGACTCTCTGTCACCCGGTCATTCTCACCGCCGGGACGGGCTCCCCGGCTCAGCGCCGCCCCGCGGCGCCGGGAACCGCGCAGGCGGCCGCATCCGGCGCGGGGGCCCGCCCCGCGGCCGGCAGCCGCCGGGGCTATGCCGAGTGACGCAGCACCAGGGTCGGACGGAACACCGCGGAGGGGGTGGAGCGGCCCGCCTCGCCGAGCTGGCGCAGCAGCAGGCCCGCCATCTCGGCTGCCATCTCCTCGACCGGCTGCCGCACCGTGGTGAGCTGCGGATCGCAGGCCAGCGCGGCGCTGCTGTCGTCGAAGCCGACCACCGCCACATCCTCGGGCACCCGCCGCCCCTCCCGGTAGAGCACCGGCAGCGCGCCCAGGGCCATCAGGTCCGAGGCGATGAAGACCCCGTCGATCCCGGGATGCTCGGCCAGCAGCCGCTTCATCGCCTCGGCGCCCCCGGCCTGGGTGAAGTCGCCCTCCACCGAGACCACATCGGGATCGCCGAGCGCGGCCATGGCGGTACGGAAGCCGTTCAGCCGGTCCTGGCCGGCCGGCATGTCCAGCGGGCCCGAGAGGGTGGCGATCCGTCGGCGCCCCAGCCCGACCAGGTGCTCGGCGGCGAGCCTGGCACCGGCCTGCTGGTCGACGTCGACATAGGCGATGGGGGCCGCGGAGCGGGTCGGCCGTCCGGCGAGCACCGTCGGCAGGCCGGTACGGGTGAGCAGCTCCGGCAGCGGGTCGTCGGCGTGCGAGGAGAGCAGTACCACCCCGTCGACATGGCCCTGCCGGAGGAAGCTGACCAGCTGGCTGCGCGAGGCGTCGTCGTCGGCCAGCATCAGCAGCAGCTGGATGCCGGCCGGCCGCAGCACATCGAGCAGCCCGCCGACGATACGGCCGAAGTGGGGGTCGGTGAACATCCGGCCGACAAACGGTTCCGAGACGGTCCGCTGCTCCCGCTCGGAGACGACCAGGGCGATGGAGTCGGCGCGCCTGGTGACCAGGGAGCGCGCGGCCCTGTTCGGTACATAACCGGTGGCGGCGACGGCCTGTTCGACAGCGGTGCGCAGGGCCGCGTCGACCGTCTGCGCACCGTTGATCACCCGCGACACGGTGGCCCGTGACACCCCTGCCACCTGGGCGACGTCCTCAAGGGTGACGGGGCGGGTCGGGGGGGCTGGGTCTGCGGTCATCTGGCCTTTATATCGGGTGCCCGAAGGCGCCCGCCCACGGGAGGCCGATGACGTGGGCAGGAGCCGTCGGGGCGAACCATACGAGAAAGCGCTCTCTCGCCATTGAGTGTCCCGGTGCGTCGGCAACTCCGTCAAGTCGGGAGTGGATGACCGTTCCAGGGCGCTGAAAGTCGCGGATGCCCGCGCCGCAAGGCTTGTCCGAGTTCTTGACGGGTCGGCAACAACGCCGCAATCATCGGCTCACTGAGAGAGCGCTCTCTCCCCGACGGTCAGTCAGGAGCCGCCATGGCAGCCACCCATCCCCCCGCCCGCGCAGAACGCCGCCCGTTTCTGATACTCACCGTCGTCGCGGCCCTCATCGCCGGACTGGTGCTGGCCGTGGGCGGGGGCAGCCCGGCCCAGGCCGCGACGACCCTGCTCTCCCAGGGCAAGTCGGCGACGGCCTCCTCCACCGAGAACGTGGGCACTCCGGCCTCCTCGGCGGTGGACGGCGACGGCGGTACCCGCTGGTCCAGCGCCGCGGCCGATCCGCAGTGGCTCCAGGTCGACCTCGGGGCGACCGCCGACATCTCCCAGGTGAAGCTGGTCTGGGAGACGGCGTACGGCAAGGCGTACCAGATCCAGACCTCCACGGACGGCGCCACCTGGACCACGGTCTACTCCACCACCACAGGGACTGGTGGCACCGAGACCCTCAATGTGACCGGCAGCGGCCGCTATGTCCGGATGTACGGCACCCAGCGGGCCACCCAGTACGGCTACTCGCTGTGGGAGTTCCAGGTCTACGGCACCTCGGGCACCACCGGCGGCGGTTGCAGCACCACCAATGCGGCACTGCACAAGACCGCCACCGCCTCCTCCACCGAGAACGCCGGCACCCCGGCCTCCTCGGCGGTGGACGGAGACGGTGGTACCCGCTGGTCCAGTGCCGCGGCCGATCCGCAGTGGCTCCAGGTCGACCTGGGCTCCACCCAGACGATCTGCGGGGTCCAACTCGCCTGGGAGACGGCGTACGCCAAGGCGTACCAGATCCAGACCTCCACGGACGGCGCCACCTGGACCACGGTCTACTCCACCACCACCGGACCCGGGGCCACCGAGCTGATCACCCTCTCCGGCAGCGGCCGCTACATCCGGGTGTACGGCACCCAGCGGGCCACCCAGTACGGCTACTCGCTCTGGGAGTTCCAGGTCTTCACCTCCGGCGGCACCACCACCGGTGGCACCACGACGGGCGGCACCACCACCGGCGGCACCACCCCGCCGCCCACCGACGGCGCGGTCCTGCTGTCGTACAACAAGCCGGCCACCGCCTCGACCTACCAGGACGACGCCAACTGCTCCGGCTGCAACCCGGCCAAGGCCTTCGACGAGGACCCGGCCACCCGCTGGGCGACCAGCGACGTCAACGGCTGGGTGGACCCGGGCTGGATCCGCGTCGACCTCGGTGCCACCGCCCATGTCACCAAGGTCGTGCTGCAGTGGGACCCGGCGTACGCCACCGCGTACCAGATCCAGGTCTCACCCGACGGCAACACCTGGACCGACATCTACTCCACCACCACCGGCAAGGGCTTCAAGGAGACCCTGAACGTCGACGGCACCGGCCGCTATGTGCGGATGTACGGCACCGCCCGCAGCAACGGCTACGGCTACTCGCTGTGGACCTTCGACGTGTACGGCACCGGCGGCAGCCCCACCGCGCCGCCCGCCACACCGCCGAACCCTGGCAACCCCGAACACCTGGTGTGGAGCGACGAGTTCAACGGTGCCGCGGGCACCAAGCCGGACACCACCAAGTGGACCCAGGACCCCGGCAACGGCCAGAACGGCGAGCTGGAGACCTACACCAACGGCGACAACACCACCATGGACGGCAACGGCAACCTCGTCATCGAGGCCAGGAAGGAGGCGAACGGCCAGTACACCTCCGGCCGGATCAACACCTCCGACCACTTCAACTTCACCTACGGCCATGTCGAGGCCCGGATCAAGGTGACCGGCACCCAGGGCCTGTGGCCCGCGTTCTGGCTGCTGGGCTCCAACTTCAAGACCGGTACGCCGTGGCCCAACTGCGGTGAGATCGACATCATGGAGCACATCGGCAAGGTCGCGGACTCGGTGTACTCCACCCTGCACGCCCCGGCGTACTTCGGCGGCGGCGGCTTCGGCTCCCCGTACACCGTGGCCGGCAGCGACTTCTCCTCGGCGTTCCACACCTACGCCCTGGACTGGGACTCGAGCCACATGACCTTCACCGTGGACGGCAACGCCTTCTTCACCGTGGACCGCGCCAACCTGGAGCAGACCAAGGGCCCCTGGGTCTACGACCACCCCTTCTACATCATCCTCAACAACGCGGTGGGCGGTGACTGGCCCGGTGCCCCGGACGCCACCACCGTCTTCCCGCAGAAGATGCTGATCGACTACGTGCGGGTCTCGCAGTAGCACCCCCGTCCACCCCGGTCCCCCGGCGCCATGCGCGCCGGGGGACCGGGGACCGCGGCCCTGGGCCCGATGGCGCCCGACGCAGAAGGGAGGCCAGTCCATGCCGCAATTCCGGCCCGGCACACCACCCCGCCCCGACCCGGCGGCGCCCGGCCCGCCCGCCTGCCGGCCGCAGGACGGCGGCTCCCCGCGCTGCTCTGCTTACTGCTGGTCGCGCCCCGCTCATGCCCGGGCGCCGGCGCGGTAGGCGAGGTGCAGCCGGGCCGCGGTGGCGGCGGCCAGCAGGGCCACGCAGCAGGTGAAGACCAGTCCCGCCGTCCGCAGCCCGACGGCCACCGCAAGGGCGCCCACGCCCACCACCGGGATGGAGATGGCGACATAGAGCACCACGAAAAGCGCCGAGGTGACCTCCGCCCGCTGGTCGGGCGGGCTGCTCAGCCCCACCTGGGTCACACCCGCGCGGAAGGAGAGTCCCTGCCCGGTGCCCGCCACCACGGCGCCCACCACCAGCACCCATGCGGAGGCGGCCACCAGTGAGCCGGCGATCACCGCCATCCCGGCCACCAGCACCAGGCAGCCCCACAGCAGTGCCCGATGTGTCCCGACCCTGTTCATCAGCAGCTGTCCCAGGGTCGAGGCGGCGAAGACGCTGCACACGACCGCGCCGGAGACGGCGAGATTGCCGACCCCCTCCACCTTCCGCAGAAAGCTCGGCGCCACCGAGGTGAACAGGCCCAGCGTGGCGAACCCGGCGAACCCCGCCATCGCCGCGGGCACAAAGGCCGGACGGGTCTGCGGCGGCACCCGTAGCCGCCCCGGCCGCAACCACACCCGGTCGCGTGACCGGACGGTCTCCTCGGTGACCAGCACGGCGGCCACGGCCACTGCCACCAGCGCCAGATCCACCACGAAGACCAGGTGCAGCGGCATCCGGGCGTACTGCGCCAGCACCCCGGCCAGCAGCGGCCCCAGACCCAGGCCGCCCATATTGGCGACGGTGGCCACCAGCGTGGCGGTGCCCCGCCGCCGCTCGGGTGCCAGTTCCACCACGGCCACCGTTGCGGTCCCGGTGAACAGTCCCGCGGAGAGGCCCGAGAGCACCCGGCCTGTGAGCAGCGCCGGCAGCCCTCCCTCCAGCAGGAAGCAGACGGCGCTCGCCGCCGACAGGGCCAGCCCGGCCAGCAGCACCGGCCGGCGGCCCACATGGTCCGACACCCGGCCGAAGAGCAGCAGCGCGGTGATGACGCCCACCGCGTACACCGCGAAGATCACCGTCACGGTCAGCTCGGAGAACCCCAGCCGCTCCTGGTACAGGCCGTAGAGCGGGGTGGGGAGGGTGGTGCCGCACATGGCGACCGCGAACGCATAGGCGGCCGGCAGAAAGGCCCAGCCGCCGCGCGGCCGGGGCTGTTCCGGGGGACCGCCGGGCTGCCGCCCGACGGGCTCGCTGTGCCGCCGCCCGGTGGGTTCGCCGCTCAACGCTGCTCCTCGCCGTGGACGCGCTGCTCCTGGGTCCCCGCCAGGCTTTCACAGCCGGGCATCCGAGGCCCGGACCGCCGTCGACGTGTCGAAACCACCTCAATGGGCGAGGAACTGACGGCCACTCCGCGAGTGCCGACTCCGCGCTGCGAGCGATCACGGCCGGCCAGGGGACGGGCGATCGCCGACGGCTTCAGCACGCCGTGCGGGCGGTCCGGGTGCCCGACTGTCCGTCTTCGTCTGCCGGAGCACTGTCGCCGGAGCGCCGTCGCAGGAGCGCCGCCGACGCAGCGGTGCCCGGACCCCGCAGGGTCCGGGCACCGGCACAGGGGTGGGGCTCAGCCGCGGAAGCCGCCGCCACCGTTGAGGCCGACACCGTGGTGGCGGTGGCGGTCGCTTGAGGCGTTGATGCAGGTGTTGCCGAACGTCGGGTTGAGCAGGGAGAAGAAGTTGATGGTGTTGCCGCACACGTTGACCGGGATGTCCACCGGCACCTGGACGACGTTGCCCGAGACGACGCCGGGCGAGCCCACTGCGGCGGCCTCGGCGTCGGCGCCCTGAGCGAAGGCGGTGCCGGCACCGGAGGCGGCCAGGCACCCGGCGGCCGCGGCCAGGACAGCTGCCCTCTTCATGGTGATCATGGTGAAGCTCCTTGATGGATTGGACTGTGCTGGCCTGCCAACCGCCGACCGGGGCGAGGGGTCACGTCTTGTCGCCATCGCTCACCCGATCGGCCCCATCGGATCCCACAGCCGGCCTATCCCTCCTGCTTGCCGCGGGTGCCCGGAGCCGGGGGCTGCCCGTCAGCAGCAGTCGCCGTGGCCGCCGCCGACAACCCGTTCGACCAGGTCCTGCCAGCCGTCCTCCAGCCGCCCGATGGCCAGGCCCTGACGGTTGTGGAGATGGTCGACCAGCGCCGTGTCCAGATAGGCCAGCAGGCCCTCGGCGAGCAGCTCGATGTCCCCGGTGACCCCCGCCTCGCGCAGCAGCGCGGACACATGGGTGACCCGGACGACCCGCGGCGCGGCGGTGAACCGGCGGCTGGCGCAGTCCTCGGCGGCCAGATAGAGGCCGATGTGCGCGGTCAGGTGCCGAAGGGTCGCGATGCCGAACGCCACCAGGCGCTCCACGGGCGGGGCGCCGGGGCCGAGCGGGGGCGGGCCGCTCAGAAAGGACTCCTGGTACTCGCGCTCCGAATGGTCGAGCAGTGCCAGCATGAGCCCCGCGCGGTCCCCGAACCGGCGGAAGACCGTGCCCTTGCCGACCGATGCCGCGGCGGCGACGGCCTCCATGGTCACATGCTCCGCGCCGTGCTCGGCGACCAGCCGGGAGGCGGCCTCCAGGAGCAGCAGCCGGTTGCGGGCGGCGTCCGCCCTGCCCTGGGGTGGCTCGTCCGCCAGGGGCAGCAGTGCCCGGCCCGGCGCGGGAGTCCGGGGCGGCGGTGCGGCGGAGGGCGGGCGGGATGAGCTCATGAGGTCAGCGTAGCGCCCGACCGGGGAAAATGGACCGCGGTCCGCTTGTGTGCTACACCTGGAGGCGGACCACGGTCCGTTTCTTGTCCGGTTATTGCTTGCTCCTGGGGAGTTCCCATGTCCGTCCGCATCGTCGCGCTCGTCGGCAGCCTCCGTGCCGGCTCCCACAACCGCCAGCTCGCCGAGGCCGCCGTCAAGCTCGCGCCCGAGGGCGCCGAGGTCGAGCTTTTCGAGGGCCTGGCCGAGATCCCCTTCTACAACGAGGACATCGACGTCGAGGGCAGCGTCCCGGCCGCGGCCGCCCGGCTGCGTGAGGCCGGCGCCGGCGCCGACGCCTTCCTGCTCTTCTCGCCCGAGTACAACGGCACCATCCCGGCCGTGCTCAAGAACGCCATCGACTGGCTCTCCCGCCCGTACGGCGCCGGCGCCTTCACCGGCAAGCCCGTCGCCGTGGTGGGCACCGCCTACGGCCAGTTCGGCGGCGTGTGGGCGCAGGACGAGGCCCGCAAGGCCGTGGGCATCGCCGGTGGCAAGGTCCTCGAGGACGTCAAGCTGTCGGTTCCCGGCTCCGTCGAGCGCTTCGCCCAGACCCACCCGGTCGACGACGCCGAGGTCGCCGAGAAGCTGACCGAGGTGCTGGTCCAGGTCTCCGCCGCCGGCCGGACCGCCGCGACCGCCTGACCCGGCTCCGGCCCGAGCGGTCGGACCGCACTGATCGGCGCGGCGCCCGGCGCCGCGCCGATCAGGCGTACCGGGGCCGGGGAAGCGGCGCGGTTGCGCCCACCGCCCCCGGGGACGACCGGTCGAAGGCCGCGCCACGATTGCCGGCGCCGAACCCCAGGGCCTCCGCCGGCAGGTCCGCGGGCCGCACCGTGAAGCAGTAGGCGATCTCCCCGACGAGCATCTCCAGGACGTACTCCGAGCCTGTGGCCAGCGCATGCAGGACCTTGATGTACTCGTCGCCGTCCCTGATCTCGCCCCAGACGGCGTTCAGCCCGGGCCCGTCGAGCTGGACCCCCACATCGAGCGCCCTGGCCAGCAGCCAGTAGGCGGCCATGGCCGGGGACGGTGCGTCAATCCGGGCCAGCAGATAGGGCGAGCCCGCCGCGGTTGCCGGCCTGGCGGTCTGCTCGCAGGTGAAGTACCCGAGGCAGTCGGACACGGAAGGTCCTCCTGCCGGGCGCTGCGCCGCACGGCCGCACGCGGACGTCTGCTCCTCGGGCCGCACAGCGGGCGCGTCCCTGGCGGGCGCCCGAGCACGGCGGAGCCTGAACATGGCACTGGACTGCCCCCCTGCGGCCGCCTGCCTGCTGCTCCATGCGGGGCCCGGAGGAGTGCGCACGGCGCAGCGCTGCGCAGTGCGATCAACGCGGCACTCTCCGTCCCCGCCTGTTTCCAGGGTGGCGTACGAAGCATGCCAGCGGCAAGGGACTCTGGCGAAGTCATGACATCTCCGGGAGACTCCTCGGCGGCGTAGTCTGACCGCGCATCGTCAGGGACACCGCGTCCTCGCCGCTCTCGAAGGGAATCCCGTGACCACCGAACGGATCGGGCCGCCGCTGACCGCGGGCGAGCGGGAGACGCTGCGTGCCTTCCTCGACTACCACCGTGCGACGCTCGCCATGAAGTGCGACGGACTGGGCGACGAGGAGTTGCGCCGCCGGTCGATGCCTCCCTCGACGCTCACGCTGCTCGGCCTGGTGCGGCACATGGCGGAGGTGGAGCGCGCCTGGTTCCGCCGGGTGATCAACGGTGAGGACATCCCCCTGGTCTGGTCGGACGAGGGCGACTTCCAGGTGGCCTATGACGCAAGTACCTCCACCCGGGCCGAGGCGTTCGACGCCTGGCAGGCGGAGGTGGAGCACTCCCGCAGGATCGAGCGGGAGGCCGAGTCACTGGATGTGACGGGATATCAGAAGTCCTGGGGCGAGAAGGTGTCGCTGCGGCTGGTGATGCTGCATCTGATCCATGAGTACGCCCGGCACAACGGCCATGCGGACTTTCTGCGGGAGGGCGTGGACGGGACCGTCGGGGCCTGATGCGGCCCCGACGGTCCCGATGGACTGCCCGTCAGAAGTGCCAGATGTGGACCACGAGGCCCTTGGAGGCGGCCCGGGTGTAGGGGTTGAACGTATGGGTGCCGACCATCTCGTGGCCCACCCAGTTGGAGTCGACCACCTTGAACTTGTGGTGCCCCAGGTTGGCCACGATTATCGCGGTGTGCATCCCGCTGTGGAAGGAGTCGGGGCTGGACGCCGAGTTGAGCTGGATGATGTCGCCCTTGACGGCGTTGGCGGCGCTGACGCGGTGGCCGCCCTCCCGCTTGTAGTCGGAGTAGTAGCCGCCACCCAGGGCGACACGTCCGCCGGTGGCCTTGCGGGCCATGTCGTTGACGAACTGCTTGCACTGCCCCCCGTACGTCCCGACCTTGGCAAGTGCCTTGTTGGCGATGGCAGAGGCCGTGGCGGTGGAGGTCACGGTCGTCGGGGACGCGGTGGCGGCAAAGGCGCTCGCGGGGATTGCTGCGCCGGCCAGGCAGACGGTCGAAACGGTGGCGAAACGGGTGAGCAGAGAGGCCATGCGGTGTCCTGTTCGTGTGTGACGGGAAGTCCCGGCAGTTCGGAACGTTTTGGACATCCTGGGAGGGGTAAGGCCGCATGGGCAAAGGTCTCCTCTACTACGGGTTTCCGTAGCCGAGGAGACCTCTTGACAAGCTCTGAGGCGCTCTCCGAACGCGTCTGATCCGCTCGTCGGCGCCGCTCTGTGCTCCGATTTCACCGCCCTGACCTGCGGGTTTTCTGTCAAATGGGTTCGATGTCCGAATTTGGCGATTATGTTCGCCAGATCCGGGAATGCGGCCGCCGGACCCCCCTCCGGTACTACGGGCTTTCGTAGCGGGGCCGGAGGCCGTGACGGACCTCACGCGTTTCGGCGGGCTACCGCCACTGGCAGCAGCCCGCCGAGGGGTGGATCACGGCGTCGGAAGCGTCCACTTCTGGTTGGCGCTGCCGGCGCAGTCCCAGATCTGCAGCCGGGTTCCGTTGGCGGAGCTGGGTCCGGTGGCGTCCAGGCAGCGGCCGGACTGCGGGTTGACCAGCGAGCCGTCGGACTGCTTCTGCCACACCTGGGAGCCGGTGCCGTTGCAGTCGTAGAGCTGGACCTTGGTGCCGTTGGCGGTGCCGGCGGACGTCACGTCCATGCACTTGCCGAGCGCCTGGAGCGAGCCGTTGGTGGCGACGGTCCAGCTCTGGGCGGCGGTGCCGTTGCAGTCGTAGAGCTGCACGGCGGTGCCGTTGGCGGTGCCTGCCGCGGCCACGTCCACGCACTTGCCGCCGTAACCGGTGATCTGGCCGGTGGGCGTGGTGCCGCCGCCTCCGGTGCTGCCGGTGATCCGGTTGAAGGTGGACGAGAACTGGTACGAGCTCTGCGGGGTGCCGCTGCAGGTGTCGGAGAGGGTGCCGCTGGAGGCGCACGCGTGGTCGCGCCCGAGCGACCAGAACGAGAGCTCCTGGATGCCGTGCTGCGCGGCGAAGCTCTCCAGGTTCGAGGCGTCCGCGGTGGTGAAGACCTCGTTGGTGGAGTCGTTCACGCCGATCATCGGCGTGTTGCCCTCCATGGCCCACAGCTGGTCCGAGCTCTTGGTGGTCCAGATCGCGCCGAGCTGGCCGTGCAGCGCCGTGGCGGCGTCGATCGCCGCCTGGCCCATCTCGTAGTTGGGGCCGTAGTCCATGGTCATGATGTTGACCAGGGAGACATTGAGGTTGTGGCTCTTGGCGTTGTTCAGCAGGCTCAGCGAGTTGGACTCGAGGCCGCTCGGGTCGACCGGCAGGGTGTAGTCCACCGCCAGCGTCCGGCCCGCTGCCGCGTACTGCTGCTGGAGATCGGCCAGCGCCTGGTTGCGGCGGTCGTTGGCCGCGGTGTCGTTCAGGGTGGAGCCCTCGACGTCCAGGTCGACCCTGGTGAGGTTGAGGGTGTCGATGACCTTCTTGTACTGGGCCTCCAGCGCGGAGACGGTGGTGCAGGCCTGCGCCAGCTCGGTGCCGGAGGCGCCGCCGAAGGAGGCCATCACATCGCCGCCGCCCGCCCGCAGGCTGTTGATGGCGCTGGTCCAGCCGGCGTCGCTGATGGAGGTGTCGCCGTTGAAGGTGGCGTTGCAGGTGCCGCCGCCGTTGATGACAAAGGCGAGGGTGAAGTACTTGAGTCCGGTGGCGGCCTGGGCGCCGGCCATCGCGGACGGTGAGTTCCACACCTCTGCATAGGGTGCGGCGAAGTGTGCCGGGAATCCCGGGCCGGGGTTGGCCGCGGCGTGCGCGGCCGGGGCGCCGGCCAGCAGGGCCCCGGCGGCGACCAGGGGGAGGGCGGCGGCGAGCTTGCGACGGGATATGGGCATGCAGGATCTCCTGGCTGCCTGGGGCGGTTGGGAGGAGGCGGTGGAGAGAGGGGCTCTCCCCGCGCTGCACGGAGGATTGCGTCCTTGTCGCAGTCTCGTCAAGAAGCTGAACCAGAAGTGGGAGAAGTTTTTTCATAAGTTGAATCAAGTGCGTAAGAGTCATTGACATGGACACTGTGTATCCACTTGAATCGGCGCCGGGGTTCACCTGCGCGGCGGCACCGCCGAGCGCGGCGGACCGGAGCCGCCGCCGGCCGACAGTAGCCTCGGGGCATGACGTCGCCCGCCCCGCGCTATCTGCTCGTCCTCAAGCCCCGGATCGCCGACGCCGAAGGCCACCCCGACCACGGCGCCACCCTCCGTACCGCGACGGTCCGGGCGACGGGCGAGGTGGGGGCGAGCGGATTCCCCCGCTACGAGGGAGAGGGCGTCCTGGCGGACATCGACCCCGACACCCTCACTGTGGAGGCGGCGACCATGGACGGGGCCGAACTCCCCTACAACTGGGTGCTGCAGGTGGCCCGGGCGCTCGACGAGGGCCAGGAGCCGGCAGTCGAGTAGCGGTGGGGCCGCCGACGGCGCCGGTCGCGCCGGAGTGGCCGACCGCCGCAGCGGCGTGTGCGTCCCGATCCGGCCCCGGGCGCAGCTGATCACCGGCGGCGGCGAGAACCCTCCCGGCGCGGAAACCCCCAGGGCGACCCAGCCGACGCGGTCCGGGATCGCGGCCACCACGAGTGGGAGAGGTTCCGCAGCACACGGTTCACCCCCGGTCTGCCGGGGCATCTGCCGGGGAGGCGTGCCGGGACGCTACCGTGGAACCCGCGAACGCAGTCACCCCGCGTGAGACGGAGCGAAGGATGAGCGCCCAGCCGCATGAGTCGGAGCCCGTGGCCCACCCGCGGCCCGAGCCCACCATCCGCAGCGTCCGCGCCGCGCTCCCGGTGGAGCAGCGTCCGGCCTTCAACGAGGAGATCGAGCGCACCCCCCTGCACGAGATCACCAGGGCGCTCGCCGACTGGGACCTGCGCGCCAGGGCGCTGGCCGCCCCCGAGTTCCTGCAGACCGCCCGGCGCATCGTTGAGGAACGGGCCGGTCTGCGGCCCCGGCCGCGGATGATGTCGGACGAGCAACTTCTTTCCCTGGCGCCCGAGTTGCGTCATAACCTTGGGTAGTGCCCTACGAGATCGATCTTCCCCAGGACTTCCAGGACCGCATCACCGCGATGCCCCACCCGGTGCGGGAAGACCTCCTCGGTGCGCTGCGGGAAGCCTCCCGCGACCCCTTTCTGCTGCCCGCGCTGCTCCCTGGCGATCCGCGCAGCCGCATCCTCGCCTTCGCTGAGGGCCACGGCCTCGCCCTGGTGGAGGTCGACGAGGAGGGCAAGCGCATCGCCCTGCGGCTGATCCGCCCCTGACCGCCTCCGTCCCTGACCACCTCCGCCCCTGACGGCGGCACCCGGCCGGAACTGTGCGGCCGGGTGCCGCCGGAGGCCGCCTCAGCGGCGGGTCCGCCGCGGACCGAGGAAACTCCCGAGACCGCCCAGCGCCACCGGGGTCTCCCGACGCCGCCGGGGGCGGCAGGAGTGCTGCACGGCGGTCCGTCCCTCCAGGAACGGCCGGTCGCCGTCGGCTCCTCCCGCCCCCGGGCCCGGCTGGGCCGGCGGCAGCGTCAGCGGTGGCGGTCGGAGCGCTTGCGGTGCAGGGTGAACTGCTCGAAGACCGAGAGCTCCCCGTGCGGCTTGTTCACGTTGTAGTAGGTGACCTGGAGCCGCGTGGTGTCGCCGGGGTGCCGGCCCGGGTCCACGGTGAAGGCCGCGAAGCCGTAGGGGTGGTCCTGGTCCCGGACGCCGGTCCAGACGGCCTGCTCCTTGACGTAGGTCGCGGTGCGCTTGCCGTTGGTGCCGGGGGTGGCCGACACCGCCGTGATCACCTTGGCGGTGCCGTCCTTGAAGAAGGCCTGGTTGGTGGTGCCGGAGACGCCGCCGCCGCCGAGCACCATGTGCACGGTGCCCAGGGAGGTGTCGATGTCGTCCTTGGCCTGCGAGGCCGGGTTGGGGGTGAGGGTCTCGCTGCCCGAGACCACGCCGCGTACCGCCAGTGAGCGCTCGTAGTTGTGCTCATGGCCGCAGAGCACCAGGTCGACGCCGTACCGGTCGAACAGCGGGCCGTACTTCTGGCGCAGTCCGAGGTCCGCGCCGTTGGCGTCCGAGGAGCTGATCATCACCTGGTGCATGGCGACGACCACCCAGTCGATCTCGCGGGAGGCCCGGGCGGACCTCAGCTCCCGCTCCAGGAAAGCCAGCTGGCGTCCGCCGGAGTAGCCGTTGATGTAGACGTCCCCGCCGTCCTGGAGGCAGTTGTCGTCGTTCTGCAGCACGATCACCCGCACCGAACCGGCGGTGAAGGCGTACCAGAGGTTGGACAGCTCGGCGTCGGTCTCGGTCGACGGCAGGTCGAAGTAGGTCTGGTAGGCGCCGAGGCCCAGCGGACCGTTGGCCTTCTCGATCTCATGGTTGCCGGCCGCCGGCATCCAGGGGCGGAAGCGGGCCGAGCGGCTGTTGTTGGTGAAGAAGTTGTTCCAGGTGCGGACCCGGTCGACGTCCAGGTTGGCGTAGCACAGGTCGCCGTTGAGCAGGTGGAACAGCGGAGCGACCTGCTCCACACCGGCCACGATGTCCTTGGCCGCGGGGGTGGAGTTGGCGTCGAGCGCCACCGTGCCGTCGGCGGCCCAGGTCACCTCGGGGGCGGACTGGTCGCCGAAGCTGGTGAAGGTGAGCGGCTGCCGGCCGCGCGGCGCCGTGCGGAAGGTGCCGCTGTCCGGGGCGGCGCCGTCGTGCGACACCAGGTAGACGTAGTCGGTCCCCGGGGTGAGCCGGTCGAGCGCCGCGTGGTGCACATACACGGTGCGGCCCGACTTGCCGTCGGTGTACGTCCGGGTCTGCGCCTCGGCGCCGGAGCCGAAGCCGTGCTCCAGCGTGCCGTAGAGCACCCGCGGACGCCGCACCGGACCGTCCGTCAGCCAGGAGACCACCATCTGGCTGCCGGGGTCTCTGCCGAACGTCAGATGCAGGCCCTGGACCGGAGGCGCACCGGCGGTGGTGGGGCTGGGGTGGAAGGCGGGGGCGGAGGCCGGGGCGGGCGTCGCAGCGGCGGTCCCGGCACCCAGCAGCGGCACCGCCACCGCCCCGGCACCCGCGGTGCCCAGCAGGCCGAGGGCGTGTCGGCGGCTCAGCCCTGCCGACGAGTCGGGGTTCTGCAGCTCTGCGGTCATCGAAGACCTCCGGGGGAGGGGTGTTGAGGACTTCCGAAGACTCCCGCCCGTCGGCGACCACCAGTTGAACGGCGCCTTGCTACGGCACGTCGGAATGATCGCCGGGCCCTCGCCCGGCGCCGCCGTCGGGCCCGACGCAGCACGGGCACAGGCTGTTGCCCCTGCCCGTGGTGGCGTCGGCCCGGCCCGGGGCGACCGACGGACGCGACGGCTGCCACCACGCCTGCGGCCGCGGAAGAACGCCGCATGATGCCGCGGGGTCGCCCCGGCATCCGGCGGGCGTCGACACACCCAGTGGAGACCGGGCACCGGACACCGGCCGCGGACAGCGGCGCTCAGCCGGACAGCCCGCCCGGCCGCCCGACCGGGAAGTGGCAGGCCGCCAGCTGGTCCACCTCCGGCTGCGCGGCGGAGAGGACCGGCTCCTCCGTCTCGCAGCGCCGCCCCGCGGCAGGATCGAGTGCCGCGAAGACCGGGCAGCGGCCCCGGAAGCGGCAGCCGGTCTGCCGTTCCGTGGGGCTGGGCGGGTCGCCGGCCAGCAGGATGCGCTCCCTGGCCCGCTCGGCCCGCGGATCGGGCAGCGGGACGGCCGACAGCAGCGCCAGCGTGTACGGGTGGCACGGGGCCCCGAAGACCGCGTCGACCGTGCCGGACTCCACGGTCCGTCCCAGGTACAGCACGCTCACCCGGTCGGCGACATGGCGGACGACCGACAGATCGTGGGAGACCAGCAGGTACGCCAGACCGAGATCCGCCCGGAGCTGCCGCAGCAGATTGAGGATTCCGGCCTGGATGGAGACGTCCAGTGCGGAGACCGGCTCGTCCAGCACCAGCAGCTGCGGCTCCACGGAGAGAGCACGGGCGATGCCGATGCGCTGCCGCTGCCCGCCGGAGAACTGGTGCGGGTACCGGTCCGCGTGCGCCGGGTCGAGGCCCACCCGGCGCAGCAGCTCCGGGACCCTACGGGTGATCAGCTCCCTTGGGGCGCCCTGGGCGTGCAGCGGTTCGGCGACCACGTCGCCGACCGGCATCCTGGGGTCGAGGCTCGCCATCGGGTCCTGGAAGACGATCTGCACCTCGCCGCGCAGCCGGTGCGCCTCGCGCCGGGTGAGGGCGGCGGTGTCACGTCCCATCAGCTCGATCCGGCCGGCCTCGGGGCGGGCCAGGGAGAGCAGCTCGAACAGGGTGGTGGACTTCCCCGAACCGGACTCGCCGACCAGGCCCAACGTCTCGCCGCGGCGGATGTCCAGCTCCACGCCGTCCACCGCGTGGACGCTGCCGGTGCGGCGTTTGAAGACCGCGCCCTTGAGGACGGGGTAGGTCTTCACCAGGCCGGTCACCCGCAGCACCGGCTCACGGGCCTCGCGCGGGCGCGGGTCCTGGGCGGCCGGGGGCGGGAGGTCCGGCAACGCGTAGACATCGGCGGGGGTCAGCCGCTGCCCGGCGATCCGGTCGGCGTTGATGCAGGCGGCCCGGTGGGCGGTGTCGCCGGTGAGCGGGGGCTCCGCGGTACGGCAGGCGTCCTCGGCGAGCGGGCAGCGCGGGGCGAAGGGGCAGCCCGGGGAGAGGTCCGCCATGGCGGGCGGGGCCCCGGGGATCGGCACCAGGGGCCGGCTGCCGCCGGAGTCCAGCCGGGGAACCGCACCGATCAGGCCGAGGGTGTACGGGTGGCGTGGCTGCTCGAAGAGCTCGGTGGCGGGGGCCGTCTCCACGATCCGTCCGGCGTACATCACGGCCACCCGGTCCGCGCTCCCGGCGATCACCCCGAGGTCATGGCTGACCAGCACCAGTGCTGCGCCGGTCTGCTGCCGGGCAGTGCGCAGCACCTCCAGCACCTGGGCCTGGATGGTGACGTCCAGGGCCGTGGTGGGCTCGTCGGCGAGGATGACGTCCGGGTCGTTGGCGATGGCCATGGCGATCATCGCCCGCTGGCGCATTCCGCCGGAGAACTCATGGGGGAAGGCGTCGGCCCGGCGCTGCGGGTCGGGGATGCCGACCAGGTCCAGCAGTTCCACCGCCCGTCTGCGGGCCGCGGCCCGGTCGATGTCGCGGTGGATGCGCAGCGCCTCCACGATCTGGTCGCCGATCCGGTAGACGGGGGTGAAGGCGGAGAGCGGGTCCTGGAAGACCATGGCGATCCGCCGGCCGCGGATCCGGGACAGGGCGCGGCCGGGCAGTCCCACCAGCTCGCGGCCGTCCAGCCGTACCGAGCCCTGCACGGTGGCGGTGGCCGGCAGCAGCCCCAGCAGGGCGAGGGCGGTCACCGATTTTCCGGAGCCGGACTCGCCCACGATGCCCAGCACCTCGCCGCGGGCCAGGTCGAGGCTCACCCCGCGGACGGCGGGCACCTCGCCGAAGTCGACCCTCAGATCGCGCACGGAGAGCAGCGGGGGTGCCGCCGGGGCGGTGTCGGTGCCGGCGGAGGGGGAGGTGGGCAGGGTGGTCATCCGCGGCTCCGGCTGGTGGGGGAGGGTCCGGTCCGGCGCCGCCGGGGGCGGCGACCGGAGCCGGAGGTGGGGTCGAGGGCGTCGCGCAGCCCGTCGCCGATCAGGTTGACGGCAAGGACGAAGAGCACCAGCAGCCCGGCGGCGAAGTAGAACAGCCAGGGGTAGACGGGGGCCGCGTCGGTGCCGGCGGCGATGAGTGTCCCCAGGGAGACATCGGGGGGCCGTACGCCGAAGCCGAAGTAGGAGAGCGCGGTCTCGCTCATCACCGCGCCGCCGACCGCCACCGTGGCGTCGATGATCAGGAAGGATGCCACGTTGGGCAGGATGTGCCGCAGGATGATCCGGAACGGTCGGACACCCATGAACTGGGCGGCCCGCACAAACTCGCGTTCCTTGAGGGAGATGGTCATCGAGCGCACCACCCGGGCGGTGATCATCCATCCGAAGACGGCGAGCAGCCCCACGAAGGCGATCCAGCCGGCGTCCTTGAGCCGCGGGGAGACGATACTGATGATCAGGAACCCCGGGAACACCAGCATCAGATCCACCAGGAACATCAGCACCCGGTCCGTCCAGCCGCCGAAGAACCCCGCGCACGCCCCGACCAGGGACGCCAGCACGGTGGAGAACAGAGCCACCAGCAGCCCGATGACCAGCGACTTCTGCAACCCGCGCAGGGTCTGGGCATAGACGTCCTGGCCGACCCGGTTGGTGCCCCACCAGTGCCGCATCGAGGGCGGGTCGAGAAGTGCGCCGAAGTCCTCGTCGGTGTACCGCCAGTGGGTCAGATGCGGGCCGACGAAGGCCAGCAGGAAGAGCAGCAGCACGATCACCGCGCCGGCCACCGCGCCCCGGGCGGCCAGCAGCCGCCCGAGCACCAGCCGGGCGCGGCCGGCCGGAGCGGGCGCAGGCCCCGGCCGTGGTGGCGGGGTGTCCTCCCGGGGCGGCGCGGGGGCATCGGGTGGTGCGGTCATCGGCGCACTCCTTTCCCGGTGGGGTTCAGTAGCGGACCCGCGGGTCCAGCGCGGCATGCAGTGCGTCGGCCAGGAAGCCCGAGGCGAGGACCACCACGGCGGCGAAGAGGTTGACGGCGACCACCGAGTTGACGTCGTTCTCGCCGATGGCGTCGATGAACCACTCGCCCATGCCGTGCCAGCCGAAGATCTTCTCGGTGAAGGCGGCGCCGGTGAAGATGCCCAGGAAGCTGTAGGCGAACATGGTCGACATCGGGATCACGGCGGTACGCAGGCCGTGCCGCAGCAGCGCCCGGCCCCGGGTCAGGCCCTTGGCCTCCGCCGTACGCAGATAGTCCGAACCCAGGACGTCCAGCATGGTGCTGCGCTGGTAGCGGCTGTAGGCGGCCAGGCCGCCGAGCGCCAGCGAAAGGGTCGGCAGCAGCAGGTGCACGGCCCAGTCGGCGAGTCGGGCGCCCAGGCCGCCGGAGACCTGGGGGGACTCATAGCCGACGAACCGGATGACCTCGCTGCCCGCTGCCTGGTTGACCGCGATGGCGCCGTTCTTGAGGAAGAGCGCCAGCAGGAAGACCGGGGTGGACATCAGCACAAAGGAGGCGACGGTGAGCATCCGGTCGGAGATCCGGTACTGCCGGACGGCGCTCCAGGCCCCGGCCAGTACGCCCAGCAGCATGCCCAGCAGACTGCCGAGCAGCAGCAGCCGCAGCGAGACCTGGACCCGGCGGCCGAACTGGTCGTTGACCGAGGTGTCATGGATGGTCCGGCCCAGGTCGCCGTGGAGCACGCCGCCGGCCCAGTGGCCGAACCGCTCCACCACGGGGGTCCGGTCGTTGAGGCCCAGCGCGGTCAGCTGCCGGTCCACCGAGGCGGCGTTCGGCGGGGGCTGCTTGGCCTCAAAGTAGGCGCGCGGCGAGAGCGCCGCGGAGCTGAGCGCATAGGCGAGGAACACGGCCACCAGCAGCAGTGCCGCGTAGTAGCCCAGCCGCTTCGTCAGGTAACGCAGCATCAGAAGCCCTCCTCCGGCCGGAGGTCCCCCGGCGCAGGGAGTGTAGGCAGTGTCGTGCGAAGGGCGTGTTGCAGCGGTGTTGCGGCCTGTTGCGATCCGATCATGCGCGGTCACACCCTCCTGACATCTCATCTGGACCACTGTTATGTTCATGGCATATGGCCCGGGTGTCACGGGCTTCAGCTGATCGGAGGCGTGTCATGTCCCTGCCCAGACCTCCCGGCAGAGCGACCCTGGTGATCGCGGCGGCCACCGCGCTGGCGCTCTCGGCAGGCTGCAGCTCCGGTGGCAGCGGCTCGGGGGACGACGCCTCGAAGAGCCCCGCACCCGGCGTCGGACTCAGCGCCATCAACGCCCAGCCGCTGGACCGGCTCAAGGACGGCGGCGTGTTCAACCTCCCGCTGCAGCAGTGGATCACCCAGTGGAACCCGCGGCAGGTGGACGGCACCTACGGCGACGCCGTCGAGATCATGGGCATGCTGGAGCCCAAGCTCTTCCGGGCGGACGCCCACGGGGTGCAGCACCCGGTGGCCGACTACCTGGAGTCCGCCGAGGTCACCTCCGCCTCGCCGATGGTGGTCACCTACCGGCTCAACCCCAAGGCCGTCTGGTCCGACGGCAAGCCGCTGGGCTACCAGGACTTCAAGGCGGTGTGGCAGGAGAGCAACGGCTCCGACCCGGCGTACCAGATCTCCGACCCCACCGGCTACAACCAGATCAGCAGCGTCACCCAGGGCGCGGACGCCCATGAGGTGAAGGTCGCCTTCGCCAAGCCCTACGCCGACTGGAAGGTGCTCTTCAGCCCGCTGCTGCCGGCCGCCGGGCTGGGCAGCCCCGACGCCTTCAACAAGGGCTGGGTGGAGAAGGTCCCGATCACCGCCGGAGCCTGGCGGATCGGCACGGCCAACAAGACCGCCCAGACCCTCACGCTGGTGCACGACCCGCACTGGTGGGGCCGCGCGCCCAAGCTCGACCGGATCACCTATCGGGTGCTGGACAGTTCGGCGATCACCCAGGCCTACCTCAACAAGGAGGTCGACTACGCGGGCGCCGGCAACGCCGAGGCGTACGGGCAGCTGAAGGACGCACCCGACACCGACATCCGCTCCTCCGCACCCTGGGACGAGGTGCACATCTCCATCGGCTCCGGAGGCCCGCTGCAGGACGTCCGGGTCCGCCAGGCCGTGGAGAAGGCGGTCGACCGCAAGGCGCTGATCAAGGTGGTCACCAAGGGCGTCCCGGTGACGTTCCCGTTGCTGGGCAACCACATCTTCATGCCCAACCAGGCCGGCTACCGGGACAACTCCGGCGAGTACGGAACCTATGACCCCGCCGGGGCCGGACGGCTGCTCGACCAGGCCGGCTGGGCGTCCGCAGGGGAGGGCAAGCCGCGCACCAAGGACGGCAAGCCGCTGGAGCTGCACTTCATCCTGAACGACAGCAGCCCGCAGGCCACCTTCGACCTCGCCACCGTGGTGCAGAGCCTGCTCGGCCAGGCCGGTATCAAGGTGGACCTGGACAAGGTTCCGGGCAATGACTTCTTCGAGAAGTACGTCGACCGCGGCAAGTTCGACCTCACCACCTTCCGCAACACCTCCGCGATCTTCCCCTCCCAGATCGCCCCGGTCTTCTACCAGCCGCAGGGCTCCAATGTCTTCCAGAACTACCAGCGGATCAGCAGCCCGGAGATCGACAGCCTGCTGCACCAGGCCGCGCAGACCCCGGACACCGCGGCCGCGGCGGAGCTGTACAACCGCGCCGACACGCTGATCTGGCAGATCGGCCACTCCATCGAGCTCTACCAGCGCCCGGCCATCGAGGCCGTCCGCAAGGGCCTGGCCAACTTCGGCTCGCCGGGGCTCGCCGACATCGACTACACCGCGGTCGGCTGGGAGAAATGAGCCCGGGGGCCGCCCTCGGGCCGCGGACCACCGTCCGCGGCGGCGAGGCGGCCCCACCGGGATTGCCGCCGGGCGCCCGGGGCCGGGTCAGCCGACCGGGGAGTCCGAGGGCGGCAGACCGCTCGCGTCCACCGGACCGGACTGGGTTCCCGGGTGCGTCCGCAGCTTCCGGGGGAGCGGCCGGTGCACGGCCAGCAGGGCGGCGTCGTCATTGAGGGCGCCCCCGGTGTGCGTGGCGAGATCGCTCAGGACGTGGGAGATCAGCTTCCCGGGGGAGCAGTGGTCGCTCCGCCCGGGCAGCCGGTCCGCCAGCGGATGAACACCCCGTCCTCGCCCCGGGCCTCGATGACCCCGTCGGTGTAGAGCAGCAGGGTCTCCCCGGGGGCGAAGGGGAAGTCGTACGTCCGGCGGGGATGCGGCCACAGCTCGGCCAGCCCCAGCGGGGGCGCGGGATCCGGCACCTCCAGTGCCAGATGGCAGTCGCGGCGCAGCAGCAGCGGCGGGGGGTGCCCGCAGCTGAGCAGGGTGATCACCGGCTGGTCGTCAGGGATGTCGATCAGTACGGCCGTGGCGAAGTCCTCGCTGGTGTCGGCGCCCTCCGGGGCGGTGTTCCAGCTCAGTGCGCCGTCCAGGTCGCCGGCCAGCTCGGGAAGACCGGGGTTGCGGTGCGCCGCGGCCCGGAACGCCCCCAGGATCAGCGCGGCGTTGTCCACCGCCTCCAGCCCCTTGCCGCGGACGTCGCCGATGAGCAGCCGGGCGCCCCGAGGAGTGCGTACGGCGGCATAGAAGTCGCCGCCGATCCGCGCCTCGTCCACCGCGGCCTGGTAGGCGCTGGCCAGCAGCAAAGGGCCCAGCCGGGCCGGCGGCGGGCGCAGCAGCACCTGCTGGGCGGCGTCGGACACCGAGCGGACCTGCGCCAGTTCCGCGTCGCGGTGCTCCCGCAGCCGGCAGAAGAAGACCACCACGGCGGAGACCGCCATCAGAGCGAGGATCTGGGTCAGATGGTTGGAGGTGGTGATGCTGTTGCGGATCTCCGCGATGAGGAACTGGGCGGCCACCGCCACGGCGGCGACCGCGGCGGTCACCCTGGGGCCGGCGAAGGAGGCGGTCAGTGCGGGTGCGACCACCAGCAGCGGCCCCAGGTGGATGTCGGGCGGGGCCAGGACGTCGGTGACCGTGATCAGGGCGATCAGCACGAGCGGCAGCAGCACCAGCAGCCGCACCGATCTCGCGGGCCGGCCGGTCCAAGGACGGCCATGGCTTCCCATGCCACCCATGCGTACACCCGCCGGGCCCCGGGCGCATCCCAGGGCGGCCGAGGTGCCGCCGACCGGCCCCCGGTGGAGCATGGGCGCAGACCGGGCGGAGGGGGCCGGTCGCCCGGCCCGCTGCCGGCACGGGGGCCGGGGGCGGCCACCGGTCGCCGATCCGGTACAGCACACGGCCAGGGAGGCCGCC